>NZ_JAVWWA010000011.1:42042-79686 GCF_036666375.1 Comamonas sp.
GCCCTTCACCGCGGGCCAAAGCGGCGACGTGCTGGCGCGCGTGCTCGGCGAGCCGCTGGGCAAGCTCTGGGGCCAATCGCTGGTGGTCGACAACAAGGGCGGCGCGGGCGGCACGCTGGGCAGCAAGGCCGCGGCGGCCGCGCCCGCCGACGGCTACACGCTGCTGCTGGGCTCCAGCGGCCCGCTGGCCGCGGCCCCGCATCTGTACAGGAACGCGGGCTACGATCCGCGCGAACTCACGCCCATCATGAATGTCGCGGGCGTGGCGCAGGCGCTGGTCGTGGCCGCGGATTCGCCGTACAGGACGCTGCAGGATCTGCTGGCCGCGACCAAGGCCGCGCCCGGCGCGCTGAGCTATGGCTCGGGCGGCGTGGGCTCGTTCCAGCACCTGACGTTCGAGCTGCTCAAGCAGCGCACGGGCATGCAGATCAAGCACATTCCCTACCGCGGCAGTGCGCCCGCCTATACCGATCTGATCGGCGGCCAGCTCCAGGCCATGGTCGACTCGCTGCCGGGCGTGCTGCCCCATGTGAAGGGCGGCAAGATGCGCGTGCTCGCGGTCTCCACGCCCAGGCGCGTGCCCCAGCTGCCCGATGTGCCGACCATCGCCGAAAGCGGCGTTGCCGGTTTCGACGCGCTGGGCTGGCTGGGCATTGTCGCGCCCAAGGGCATGGACCCCGGGTTGCGCGATCGCATCAACGCCGACCTGAAGAAAGTGCTGGCCGAAGAGTCGGTCAGGACCCGGCTCGCCAATCTGGGAATGATCACCATCGCCAGCTCGGCGCCCGAGTTCGAGCAGTTCATCGCCAGCGAACTCGCGAAATGGGGCGGCGTGATCAAGACCGCCGGAATCCAACCCGAATAAGAACAGGAAGCACAGCATGCGCATCGTCGACATACGCGAAATCGCCGTCCCGCTCGAAGGCGCGGTCGCCAACGCAGTGGTCAATTTCTCCGAGCACACGGTCTCGCTGGTGGCGGTCATCACCGACGTGGTACGCAACGGCCGGCCGGTGATCGGCATAGGCTTCAACTCGATAGGCCGGTTCGCGCAAAGCGGCATCATTCAAACGCGCATGATCCCGCGCCTGCGCGCCGCCGCGCCGGCCTCGCTGCTCGCCGAAGGCGGGCGGCAATTCGACGCCGCCAAGGTGCTGGCCAGCATCTTGCGCAACGAGAAACCCGGCGGCCATGGCGACCGCGCGGGCGCGGCCGCGGCGATCGAACTCGCGATCTGGGACCTGAACGCCAAGCTCGCCGACGAACCCGCGTACGCGACCATAGCGCGCGCTTTCGGCCGCACACCGCAGGCCACGCCCGTCGAGGTCTACACCGGCGGCGGCTACTACTACGCGGCTGGCACGGGCCAATCGCTGCACGACGAGTTCCAGGCCTACCGCGACATGGGCTTCGAAAGCTTCAAGATGAAGATAGGCGGCGCGCCGCTGGCCGAAGACATGCGGCGCGTCGAGGAGGCGCTCAAGGTGGCGGGCGGCCCGGCCCGGCTGATGGTCGACGCCAACGGCCGCTTCGACCTGGCGACGGCGCAGGCCTATGCCAGGGAACTCAAGCCGCTGGGACTGCGCTGGTTCGAGGAGATCGGCGATCCGCTCGACTATCAGCTCAACCGCGAGGCGATAGAAGCCTATGGCGGGCCGGTCGCGACCGGCGAGAACCTGTTCTCGGCGATAGACACGCTGAACCTGGTGCGCTTTGGCGGAATGCGCCCCGGACTGGACATCTTCCAGATGGATGCGGGCCTGAGCTACGGCCTGACCGAGTACGCGCGCATGATAGACATCCTCGAGGCCCATGGCTTCGATCGGCGCCAGGCCGTGCCCCATGGCGGTCACCTGATCAATCTGCACATCGTCGTCGGCCTGGGCCTGGGCGCCTGCGAAGCCTACCCCGGCGTGTTCCAGCCGTTTGGCGGCTATTCGAGCGCCTGCGAGATCCGCCACGCCAAGGTCCGGCCCAGCGAAGCGCCGGGCTTCGGGCTCGAACAGAAGCAGGAACTCGCGCCGCTGATACGCGAGCTCACGCGCTGAGGTGAGCGCGCGGCCCGGCTTGCATTAGGCAGGGGGCGCGGCGTGCAGGAACGGCGCCTGCTGCAGCGCGCGCGCTATCCATTCCGTCGCCACCTTGACCTTGGCCGAAGTCTCCAGCCGCGCGGGGAACACCGCCCAGATGTTGGCCTCCTGGCGGTACTTGGGCAGCACCTGCACCAGCTTGCCGGCGCGCAGCAGTTCCTGCACATCCCAGATCGAGCGCAGCACAATGCCCATGTCGTTGACCGCCCACTGCACCGCGATCTCGCCGTGGTTGGTCGACATAGGGCCGCGCACGCGCACCGCGACTTCGCGCGCGCCGCTGCGCAGTTTCCAGACGCCGAACGGGTGGTCGCGCTCGCGAATGACCAGGCAGCTGTGCTGGGCCAGATCGGCCAGCGCGCGCGGACTGCCCTTGTCGCGCAGATAGCCGGGCGAAGCGCAAAGAATGCGGTGGTTGGCGGCGATGCGTCTGGCGATATGGTGGGGCGCGATCTCGTCGCCCACGGATGTCCAGGTCGAAGCCTTCGGCGCCCACGTCGACCAGCCGGTCGAACACTTCGAAGCGGATCTCGAGCGCGGGATAGGCCTGGGCCAGGCCGGCCAGTATCGGCCCCACGGCATTGCGGCCGAAGCCGAAGCTGCTCGAGATGCGCAGCACGCCGCGCGGCGCCAGGCGCTTTTCGCGAATGTCCTCCAGCAGGTTGTCGACGTCGTCCAGAATGCGCTGGGCCCACACATAGGTGCGCTCGCCATCCTCGCTCAGGCTGACCTTGCGCGTCGAGCGGTGGAACAGCTGCGCGCCGAGCAGCGTTTCGAGGATCTTCACGCGCTTGGTGATGAACGACGCCGAAACGCCCAGGTCCTTGGCCGCCTGCGAGAAATTGGCGCTGCGCACCACCTGGACGAAGACTTCGAGGTCTTCGGGGCTGGGGAGATGATTGTTCATGAAGTGTGCATTCTGATTTGACAGATCGAGGGATTGTTTCCAATCCTATCGCTGCCTATCATCAGCCATCCCAACCCGTACGCAGAGATTTCCATGAAAAAGAACATGTATCGCATTGCCGCCATTCCCGGCGACGGCATAGGCAAGGAAGTGCTTCCCGAAGGCGTGCGCGTGCTCAACGCCGCGGCGCGGACATTCGGTTTCGACATCGAGTTCGTGCAGTTCGACTGGGCCTCGTGCGACTACTACATGGCCCACGGCACGATGATGCCCGACGACTGGAAGCAGACGCTTGGCGGCTTCGATGCGATTTTCTTCGGCGCCGTCGGCTGGCCCGAACTGGTGCCCGACCATGTGTCGCTGTGGGGCTCGCTGCTCAAGTTCCGGCGCGAATTCGACCAGTACATCAACTACCGTCCCGTGCGGCTGTTCGAAGGCGTTCCCAGCCCGCTGGCCGGGCGCAAGCCGGGCGACATCGACTACATCGTGATCCGCGAGAACACCGAGGGCGAATACACCTCGGTCGGCGGCATCATGTTCGAAGGCACGCAGCGTGAAGTCGTCATGCAGGAAGCGGTCTTCTCGCGCCATGGCGCCGACCGCCTGCTGCGCTATGCGTTCGATCTGGCGCAAAGCCGCCAACGCAAGCATGTGACCGTGGCCACCAAATCGAACGGCATCGCCGTGAGCATGCCCTGGTGGGACAAGCGCGCCGACGCGATCGCCAGCGAGTACCCCGAGGTGGCGCTCGACAAGCAGCACATCGACATCCTGACCGCGCGCTTCGTGCTGCAGCCCGGGCGCTTCGACGTGGTGGCAGCCACCAACCTGTTCGGCGACATCCTGTCCGATCTCGGCCCCGCGACCACGGGAACGATTGGCCTGGCGCCGTCGGCCAACCTCAACCCCGAACGCCTGTTCCCCTCGCTGTTCGAGCCCGTGCATGGCTCGGCGCCCGACATCTACGGCAAGAACATCGCCAACCCGATAGCGATGATCTGGTCGGGCGCGCTGATGCTCGACTTCCTCGGCGAGAAAGCCGCGCACGACCACATCATGGCGGCGATCGAAGACACGCTGCGCAGCGGCCCGCGCACGCCCGACATGGGCGGCACGGCCAGCACGCCCGAAGTCGGCGCGGCGATTGCCGAGCGCGTGCAGCCCGCCTGAGCCGCGCCAGCCAGGCCATCGGCATAGGACAGGCGCATGCCGTTGCGATGACAAGATGGGCCGCGCGCGATCTCTGGACTGGGTCGAACAACTCAAGGAGACCGACCCATGGCCTGGCAGATAGAAACCCGCAACGGCGGCGCGCTGGTGCGCATGAACACCAGCAAGGTCAATGTCCAGAACACGCGGTTCTTCGGCGATCTGCACGCGGCATTCGACCGGCTCGAACGCGATTGCAACGGGCTGCCCGTGGTGCTCACCGGCCAGGGCAATGCCTTTTTGGCGGGCATGAGCGATACGGGCAATCGCCGCGCACAGGATCAGCGGCGGCAGGAAATCATGCACCCGCGCCAGGCAGCAGCCAACACCAAGCCCGCCGCCCAATGCCCAGGCGCCGTGCTGGCCCTGCGTCTCGGCCAGCACGCAGCGGCGCAGCGCGGGCGGCAGCGCGCGCCACCAGTCCCATGGCGCGAGAAAGTCGGCAATGCCCTGGCTGGTGTCAGTCGCGTGCCGGGTCATGGGCTTGAAAGAATGGCAAACACCCGCGCCGGCGCTCAGATCGGCGGCAGCAGCTCGCCGTCCGGCAGACGCACGAAAAAACGCTTGTCGATCAGCACGTTGCGCGCGGTCTCGACCACGATGGACGTGCCCTGATCGGCTTCGCCCGCCACGTAAGAAGCGTAGTACGCGATGTTGGGAATGGGCGGCGACGCGGGCAGGCAGCGCAGCTCGCCGCTGTCCAGATGCTCGCGCAGCACCGGCAGGGGCAGCACCGCGATTGCATGGCCTTCGCGCACCAGGCGCAGCATCAGCGACAGCGAATTGCAGGAGTTGATGCCTTCGAACTCGACGTTGGCGCTGCGCAGCCATTGATGCACGATGGAGTTAAGCGTCGAGGGCGGCGAGTTGGTGACCAGCGGCCATTGCGCGGCGATCTTGGGTGTGAACGGCGCGTCGGGCAAACCCATTTCGCTGGCCGCGATCCAGGCGAAATCGACCCAGCCGAGCAACTGGTCGACCACATGCGCGGCGGAGCTGGCATAGGTGTGCAAGGCCACATCGATCTCGCGCTTGCGCAGCTTCTCGCGCAGCACGCTGCCCACGTCTATCGTGATCTCGACCACCAGCCGCGGATGGCGGCGCTTCAACTGCCGCAGGATTTCCGACAGCGCGACCATGGCCGTGGACTCGTCCGAGCCCAGGCGCAGCACGCCTTCGAGCGGCGGGCCCAGGCGGCCCATGCGTTCGAAATCCTGGGCCGCGCTGAGCACTCTTTCGGCCAGCGTCACCGCGTCCCGGCCTTCGTGCGTGAGCTGCACGCGCTGATTCTTGCGCGTGAACAGCTGCAGGTTCAGCGCCGCTTCGAGCTCCTTGATGCGGCTGGAAATCGCCGGCTGGCTGAAGTTCAGATGCTCGGCCGCGGCATGGATGCTGCCCAGCTTGGCGGTCCAGAGAAATGCTTCGATTTGGCGAAGAGTGGTGCGCATCATTCAGAAATCTTATCAACTATTGCTCAAATAACGCGTTTTTCTTCTGAAAAGCCCGCTGATAGATTGGTGGCTCATTCAATTTTCTGAGCCAGCCATGTACGTACTCAATGCCCTGCCCAAGTCCATCGACCCCGATTTGCTGTCGTTGCTCGTACAGGCCGAGCCTGCGGTCATAGGCCATTTCCGCTACACCGGCTTCGTCAGCCCGGCGATCAAGGCCCACTTCCAGGACCGGCGCGTGGCCGGCACGGCCGTCACGGTGTGCGCACCGGCAATGGACGGCGCGATGGTGCACTACGCGGTCGGCCAGGCCCGGCCCGGCGACTTCCTGGTCATAGACCGCTGCGGCGACGAATCGATCGCCGCGCTCGGCGGCGCCGTCGCCTATGCAGCGCGCGCCGCGGGCGTGGTCGGCATCATCGTCGACGGCCTGGTGACCGACCTGGGCGAGCTGCGCCAGTACGGCGTTCCGGTCTGGTCGCGCGGCACGTCGGCCGTCACCGTCAAGACGCTGGGCCTGGGCGGCGAGTTCTGCGGGCACGTAAGTTGCGGTGGTGTGGGCGTCGTGCCCGGAGACGCCATCCTGGCCGACGAGAACGGCATTCTGGTGCTGCCCGCGGCCGACATCGCGTACAGCGCCAAGCGCGCGCTGCAGATGATGCAGGACGAAAAGAAGACGCTGGCGCGCATAGACGCCGGCGAGAAATACCCCGACATCATGGGCTCGACCCAGGTGATTGAAAAAGCCATCCAGGCAGCCAAGAGCGGCGCATAACGCGCCGCACCCGTTCGACAGCAGACCGATTTTCCCCATCCCCCTCAGGAGCTCCACCATGTCGTCCATTCACTCCACCTCCGTCAAGAACCTGGCCCGCCGCGGCCTGCTGACGCTGTCCCTGCTTGCCGTGGCCGGCTTCGCGAGCGCGCAGCAGCCCGCCTATCCCAAGGGACCGGTGACGCTGGTCGTGCCGTTCCCGCCGGGCGGCAGCGTCGACATGGTGGCGCGCACCATAGGCAAGCAGCTGGGCGAAGCCCTGGGCCAGACCTTCCTGGTGGAAAACCGCCCCGGCGCCTCGGGCAACATCGGTGCGACCTCGGTGGCCCACGCCAAGCCCGACGGCCAGACGCTGTTCGTGAGCAGCTCGGGCGTGCTGACCGCCAACCAGTTCCTCTACAAACGTCCGGGCTTCGACTCGCAAAAGGATTTGACGCCGGTGATCCGCCTGGTCAATCAGCCCAACATCCTGCTGGTGCACCCGTCGCTGCCGGTCAACAGCGTGCAGGACCTGATCAAGCTTGCCAAGGCCCAGCCCGGCAAGATCATCATCGGCAACGCCGGCATAGGCACGGGCCAGGACATCGCCGCGCGCCAGTTCGCCTCGGCCTTCGATCTGAACATGCTGCATGTGCCCTACCGCGGCGGCGCACCCGCGATGAACGACCTGCTGGGCGGCCAGATCCAGGTGATGTTCGAGACTTCGCCCACGGCCCTGCCCTATGCCAAGGAGCGCAACGGCAAGCTGCGCGCCATCGCCATCACCAGCGCCACGCGCTCGCCGCTGGTGCCCGATCTGCCCACCGTGGCCGAGTCCGGCGTGCCGGGCTTCGACTCGATCACCTGGATAGGCCTGACGGCGCCGGCCGGCACGCCGCCCGCGATCATCACGCGCCTGAACTCCGAGCTCAACAAGGCCCTCAAGGGCGAGATGGGCAAGAAGTTCGCCGAGTTCAGCCTCGACCCCATAGGCGGCACGCCGCAGGAAATGGCGGACATGCTGCGCAAGGATTCGGCCAACTACGGCGCGATTCTCAAGGCCGCGGGCGTGGAGCCGCAGTAATCACCGCCCAGCATTGAAGAAAGGCGCGCATGCAATACGTTCATCTCGGCAATTCAGGCCTCGAAGTCTCGCGCATCTGCCTGGGCACGCTCAATTTCGGCTCGCCCGCGTGGCGCTCCTGGATTCTCGATGAGCAAGGCGCGCGCCCGCTGTTTCGCCAGGCCGTGGAGCTGGGCATCAACTTCTTCGACACCGCCGACACCTACTCGGGCGGCGAGTGCGAAGTGGTCACGGGAAAGCTGCTGGCGCAGTTCTTCCCCGGCAGCCGGCGCGAGGAGGCCGTGATCGCGACCAAGGTGTTCAACCCCGTGGACATGGCTTTCGAAGGCGATCGCGCGGCCGATTTTCGCCGCCGTCCCAACAAGGACGGCCTGGGCCGCAAGCGCATCCTGCATGCGGTCGATGCCTCGCTGCAGCGCCTGGGCGTGGACTATATCGACCTCTACCAGATCCACCGCTTCGACCCCGACACGCCGCTGGAGGAATCGCTCGAGGCACTGCATGACGTGGTCAAGGCGGGCAAGGTGCGGTATCTGGGAGCGAGCAGCATGTGGGCCTGGCAGTTCGCCAGGATCCAGCAGACCGCGCGCGACCACGGCTGGAGCCGCTGCATCAGCATGCAGAACCACTACAACCTGCTCTACCGCGAAGAAGAGCGCGAGATGATTCCGCTGTGCCAGGACCTGGGCGTGGCGCTGCTGCCCTGGAGCCCGCTGGCGCGCGGCTTTCTCGCCGCCCAGGGCGAGGGCAGCGCCACGTCGGCGCGCGCCGCGGCCGACCAGACCACGCAGCGCTTCTACGGCCGGCCCGAAGACCAGGCCACGCGCGCGCGCCTGCATGCGCTGGCCGCTGAAAAAGGCGTGAGCGCCGCGACGCTGGCCTATGCCTGGCTGCTGCACAAGGGCGTGACTTCGCCCATCGTCGGCGCGAGCAAGCCGCAGCAGATCGAGGAGGCGGTGCGCGCCACATCGCTGACGCTCACGCCCCAGGACATCGCACACCTGGACAGCGGCTATGCGCCGCGCCCCGTGCTGGGGCACAGCTGAAGCCTCATTCCATTTCGTTCATCAGGAGACAAAACAACATGGCCAAGCCGCACCATCTTCAAGGCATCTATTCCCCCGTGCTGACGCCTTTCAAGGCCGATCTTTCGCCCGACAGCACCGAATTCGTGCGCCATTGCCAATGGCTGCTGGGCCAGGACGTGGGGCTGGCGGTGTTCGGCACCAATTCCGAAGCCAACTCGCTGTCGGTCGGCGAGCGCAAGGGGCTGCTCGATGCACTGCTTGAATCGGGTGCGCCGCCCGCGCGGCTTTTGCCCGGCACCGGCTGCTGCGCGCTGAGCGACACGGTGGAGCTCACGCGCCATGCGACGGCCGCGGGCGTGGGCGGCGTGCTGATGCTGCCGCCGTTCTATTACAAGGGCGTATCGGACGACGGCCTGTTTCGCAGCTATGCCGAAGTGATAGAACGCGTGGGCGACAGCCGGCTGCGCGTCTATCTGTACCACATCCCGCCCGTGGCCCAGGTGTCGATCAGCCTGGCGCTGATCGAGCGCCTGCTCAAGGCCTATCCCGGCACGATCGCCGGCATCAAGGACAGCTCGGGCGACTGGAACAACACCGAAGCCGTGCAGCGCGAATTCGGCGCCCAGGGCTTCGACGTGTTCGCCGGCAGCGAAGTGTTCTTGCTGCGCACGCTGCGCGCGGGCGGCGCGGGCTGCATCACGGCCACGGGCAACGTGAACCCCGCGCCCATGGTGGCGCTGTACAACAGCTGGCGGCAGGAAGGCGCCGATGCCCAGCAGGCCCAGCTCGACGCCACGCGCGCCATCTTCCAGCAGCACAACATGATTCCCGCAATGAAGACCGCGGTCGCGCGCTTCAGCGGCGTCGATGCGTGGCGCACGCTGCGCCCGCCGCTCACAGCGCTGACCGCGCCGCAGGAAGACGCTCTCGCGCGGGCGCTGGAAAATCACGGCTTTCAAATGGAAGGGGTCAGCGCATGAGCCACGATCAACTCGCCGCCCTGCCCGTGCACCAGCTGTCCGGGCTGATACAGCGGCGCGAAATTTCCCCGGTCGAGCTGGTGGATTCCTGCCTGACCAACATCGCCCGGCACGAACCCCGGCTGCAGGCTTTCGTCGCCGTGCATGCCGATGCGGCCAGGCTGGCGGCGCAAGGTGCGCAAGCCGCGCTACGCGCCGGCCATTCGGTCGGGCCGCTGCACGGCATTCCCATTGCGCTCAAGGACCTGATCGAGATCGAAGGCCAGGTGTTCACGGGCGGCAGCGAAGCCTTCAGGGAGCGCCGTGCCACGCGCAGCGCCACGCTCGTGCAGAAGCTGCTCTCCCAAGGCGTGATCGTTCTGGGCAAGACGCATACCGTGGAATTCGCCATGGGCGGCTGGGGCACGAACACGCGCCGCGGCACGCCGTGGAATCCCTGGGACATGGAGGTGCAGCGCACGCCCGGCGGCTCGAGCAACGGCTCGGCCGTGGCCGTCGCCGGCCGGCTCGTGCCCTGGGCCGTGGGCACGGATACCGGCGGCTCGATACGCATGCCCGCTTCGTGGTGCGGCATCACGGGCCTGAAAACCACCATAGGCCGCATCAGCGGCCACGGCATACAGCCGCTGAGCCCCACGCTGGACACGCCCGGCCCCATGGCGCGCTGCGTGGAAGACGTGGCCTTGCTCTACGCGGCGCTGCAGGGCCGGGACCCGCTCGATCCGCTGACCACCGGGCTCTCCTATGCAGACCCGCTGCCCGCGCTCAAGCGCGGCATTCGCGGCCTGCGCCTGGCGCGCATGCCCGACAGCGAGCGCGGCTATGCGTCGGCCGAAGTGCTTGCCGCCTATGACGAATCGCTGCGCCTGCTGGCCTCGCTGGGCGCCGAGATCGTGACGCTGGAGCTGCCGTTCCGCTTCGAGGATGTGGCGGCGTTCAACATGCGCATCATGGCCGCCGAAAGCTATGCGCTCTACCATGCGCTGATCGACGATCCGGCCGCGCCGCTGGACCCCGACGTGCGCCCGCGCATCGCGGCCGGCAGAGACATCAGCGCGCGCGCCTATCTCGAAGCCATGCAGCAGCGCAATGTGATGAAGCAGCAGTTCGCGCTCGCCATGCAGGGCATCGATGCGCTGCTCACGCCCAGCACCATGACCACGGCCCTGCCGCTGAGCGCGGTGGACCAGACCAAGGCGCCGGCGCACTACACGCGCTTTGGCAATTACCTCGATCTGTGCGGGCTGTCGCTGCCCAACGGCCTCGACTCCCAGGGCCTGCCCACGTCGCTGCAGATCGTCTGCCGCGGCCAGCAGGAAGACCTGGCGCTGCGCATAGGCTGGGCCTGCGAGCAGGCGACCGATTGGCACGCGCGCCTGCCGCCGGCGCTGACCTAGGCCGCAGCCTTCAGTTCTCGCGCAGACCTTCGCTCGACAGGCTGCGCGCGTAGACAGCGAGCACGATGCGCTCGGAATGCGTGAGGTAGTCCTGCAGCGTGTCGGCCGCCTTGGCATAGTTGCCGGCTTCGGCGATTTCCAGGATCTGCTGGTTCATGTCGACATAGGGCGCATGCAGGAACTCCGCGTCCTTCATGAAGCCGAAAGCCAGCCGCAGCTCGGCCAGCACGGGCGCGAACATCTGGTTGAGGCGCTCGCTGTCGGCGAGCTCCACGATGGCCATGTGGAAATCCATGTTGGCCGTGCCCACGACCGCCCAGTCTGCCTGGGCGCGGCCGCGCACGCTGGCTTCCACCGCCGCGCGCATGTGGCGCTTGGCCGGGTGCAGCGGATAGGCGTTGCGCAGCGCCTGGCATTCGATCAGCCGGCGCACTCTGTAGATATCGATGATCGCGGCAATCGTCGGCACGGAGACAAACACGCCGCGGTTGGGCGTGTGTTTCACCAGACCGTCCTTGGTCAGGATGCGGAATGCCTCGCGCAGCGTATTGCGCGATACGCCGAGTTCGTCCGCCAGCGACTGCTCCGACAAACGCATGCCGGGAGATAGCTCGCCATGCACGATCTTCAGGCGAAGCTGCTCGGCAATGCGATCGCTGAGGCTTTCGCAGGTCAATGGATGTGGGCTGGACATGATGGAAAAAGCGTTGGACAGCGCATTAGTATCCGGTTTTTTTCTCTCGGCGTTCCGTGCGTCCGACGTCTCCAGGAAACGCGCGTCGCCGCCGCGGTTCTTGTGCAGGGGCGAGAGCCGGTTTCGCACCCAACTGTCGCAGCAGTTTTTTTCGCGCCTCGCGCCCTGGCCACACCGCGTTCAGGGGCGGCTGATGCACTGCGGCGTGTTCGGTTCGGCGCAGGCAGCAGCCTGACCGGGCCGGTGTTCCTGACCAAGACCATGGACTTCACGGGCATTGCGGCGATCGTCACCGGTGGCGCACAGCGTGCCCCACTTGCCGCCGCGCGGCCGGAGGTCTCACTGCGCGGCGTCGAACACCGCGAGCTTGAGGCTGTGCGACTGCCCTATCCACAGCGCGCGATCGCGGTGATCGCCCAGGCCGTCGCCGGTATTCGGGTGGATGAAGACATCGAGCGCGCCATGGTTCAACGCCAGCCAGCCGACGACCTGGCTGAAATCCTGCGGCCCGATGATCATCTGGTAGCTCCACATGGGATGCGGCCCCACGGGCTTCTCGTGGAACCGCCCCATGACGATGCGCCCCGCGAGCTCGCGCTCTATGGTTTCGCGCAGCGCCCAGGCAGCCTGCCGGCTGGCGGCATCGAAATACACATGGGCGTGCCAGTCTTGGATCAGGGCGGTATTCAAAGAGGTCATGGTCTTTCCAGTTTCGGAAGGTGCGCGATGGCGCCAGTGTCGGCGATTTTTAGCCGCTAAAAATCCGCCCACGCCCGCTGCTGTGCGGCGGACATTTCAGCCGCGCAGCTCAGCGCTGCGCAAGAATGGTCGCCTCGAGCCGCGCCAGCGTCGCGTCATCCAGGCGCGCCTGCTCCCTCGCCAGGCGCAACAGCCGCAGCGACACTTCGCGGTACAAGTCCAGGTTGTCCGGATTCACCGCCGTGAGCTCGCGCATGTGCAGCGCGACCACATCCGCATCGCCGCGCGAGATCGGCCCGGCAATCGCCCCCGCCAGGCCCTTGGCCGCAGCCGTTTCCAGCGTGCCGCGCGCCAGCGGCAGCAGCGCGGCCAGCGCCTGCTCGTCGCCTACGCCGAAGCTGTTCCACAGGTCGCAGGCTTCGCGCAGCAGCGACAGCAAAAAGCTGGCGCCATAGTTGGTCGCGCAGTGATAGCGTCCGCGCGCGCCCGCAGGCAGCTTGATCGCGCGGTAGCCCACGGCCTGGGCCAGCTGCTGCAGCGCGGTCTCGAGCGCGGCTTCGGCCTCGATCGCCACACTGCTGCCGGCCATGCAGCGCAGCGCCACGTCGGGATCGGCGAACAGCTGCAGCGGATGAAAGCCGCCTATCCATGCGCCCTGCTGCGCGGCCGTGCCCAGCACCGCAACTTCGGTTGCGCCGCTGCAATGCACCACCATCTGGCCGGTCCGCCACCTGATCGCGCGCGCCACGTCTTCAATGGCCGCATCGTTCACGGCGACGAACACCAGGTCCGCCAGGTCTGCCGCCTGCTGGGCGCTGGCGCACAGCTGGCAGCCGGCGATGGACTGGGCCAGCGGCGCGGCACGCTGCTGGCTGCGCGCCGCAATCGCCACCACGTCGAAACCGGCCTGGTGAAATGCCGGCGCCAGGGCCTGCGCCAGCCGGCCCGCGCCTATGAATGCAATTTTCAAGAGCGGTCGAGGTCCTGTGGCGGCACCGCATACGCGCTGCGGTCCTTGCCGACCAGCCATTTCGGCTCTCTGCCCAGTCCCGACCAACCGGCGCCGGTGAGCGGATTGCGGAACCTGATCTGGGCCTTGGGCTTTTCGCGCTTGACGGGCTCGGGTGTCCAGGGAAAGACCTGCTGGGCGGTGAAGCCAAATTCGCCCACGAGGTCCTTGACCCTGGCCAAGGCCGCGCCGGCTTGCTCGGCGCGCGCCTGGGCGATTTTCTTGTCCAGCTTCTGCTGTTCGATGAGTAGTTCTTTGTAAGTCGGCATGGCGGTGGCAGCGCTTGGTCGGGCGGCCGGATTGATTTGACAGCAGCTTAACGCAGACGCGCCCGCAGCCCACGCAATCGCGCCATGCCTGGAGACAAAAAGAGCTGCAGGCCGGACTTTGGCCGGCCGCAGGGGCTCACATATGCGTCAGCGCCGCCATGTGTTCGGCGAAGCCGCCCGCATCACTGGCGGCGTTCACATGGTCGAAATAGCCATACCAGCCGCTGGAGCGTATGCCGGCCAGCAGCGCGGCGCGCGACTGCGCATCGGGAAAGCGCCAGATGCCCAGATAACGGTGGTCGCTGGCCTGGTCTATGCCCGGCTCGGTAGATGCCAATGCAAGGACTTCTACGCCCAGGCTCGACAGCCCGGCCATCGCGGCCTGTATGCCGCCGAGGAATTGCTGGCGCTGCGTCGCGGACAAAGCCTGCCAGCGCGCATTGGGGGAATACAGTTCGACCAGGTAATGGGACACGGAAAAATCCTTTGCATGGAAAGTTGTGCGGCCGGCGCAAGGGCGCGCGGTTTGCCGGAGCGCACACCCTTGTTTGCGCCGCAAATGATAGCCCCCTTATTGTAAGCCGCCTTATCATATGCCATGCATTGGCCGTGTGCGTCTGTTCGGGTGCCACGTGCCACGGCAGCAGACCGTGGCCACAGCGGCATGCGGCTCAGCGCGCGAGCCGCTGCTCGGCGAGTGCCTGCGCAGAGAAGTCGAACACGATGTCGGTGTCGGGCACGACCAGATCGTGCTTCTTGCCGGCGTAGTCAATGCGCGAAAGAATGTCGCGTATCAGGTTGAGGCGCGCCAGGCGCTTGTTGTCGGCGTGCACCACGCGCCAGGGCGAGGTGGCCGTATGCGTCTGCAGCAGCATCTCGTCGCGCGCCGACGAATACGCTTTCCAGTGCTTGAGCGCCACGGCATCGATCGCGCCTATCTTCCACTGCTTGAGCGGGTCGCGGCGGCGGTCCTCGAGACGCTGCTTTTGTTCGGGCTTGCTGATATCGAGGTAGTACTTGAGCAGCGTGATGCCCGAGTTGACCAGCATCTGCTCGAACGGCGCCACCGATTGCATGAACTCCGCATGCTGCGCCTCGGTGCAAAACCCCATGACCTTCTCCACGCCCGCGCGGTTGTACCAGCTGCGGTTGAAAAGCACGAACTCCTGGGCGGTGGGCAGATGGGCGACATAGCGCTGGAAGTACCAGGCGCTGCGGTCGCGGTCCGAGGGCGCGCCCAGGGCCACGACCCGCGTCTCGCGCGGGCTCAGGTGCTCGATGATGCGCTTGATGCTGCCGTCCTTGCCGGCAGCGTCGCGGCCCTCGATCAGCACCAGTATCTTGTCGCCGCATTCGATGAAGTGGCGTTGCAGCTTGACCAGCTCGATCTGCAGCTGCAGCAGTTGCGACTCATAGTCCTGCTCTGAAATGGAAGAATCCTCAGGCGCGCGCGCAGCACCTGGCGCCGCGGATTTGCTGGCGGATTTCTTGTGTTCCTTTTTGCCCATGAGTCACTTCTCCCTTTGGTTGCTAAGTGCCCGGCCGCGGCGGGGCCGCATCCATGGCAAGGTGATTCTCCATGCGCGCGGCGCTCAGGTCTTCGCCATATGCCGCCTGATCAGTGCAATCAGTTCGTCGATGTCCAGCGGCTTGACCAGGTGGGCATCGAAGCCTGCGTTCCTTGCCAGCTCGCGATCGCTTTCATCGCCCCAGCCCGTCGCGGCCACGATCAATGTTTCGCCGCCCCATGGCGTGGAACGGATGGCGCGCGCGAGATCGTTGCCGCTCATCTGCGGCAGGCCCAGATCCAGCACGGCGACCTCGACCTTCTGATCGGCCAGCAGTGCCAGCGCTTCCTCACCCGAGCCCGCGGTGACGACATCGAAGTCGTCGAGCAATTGAGACATGGACCAGACCACGTCGGGATTGTCGTCGACCAGCAGCACGCGCGCGCGCAGCGCTTCACCGCCCGCAGCCGGCAGCACCGCGGCCGGTGCGTGCGTTGCGACCGTTGCGTCCGGTGCACCCGGCGCGCTCGGCATGCCGTTCAAGGGAATGCGCACCACGAAGCGGCTGCCCAGGCCCAGGCCAGGGCTTTCACCGTGCACGCTTCCCTGGTGCAGTTCGACGATGCTGCGCACCAGCGCCAGCCCAATGCCCAGGCCGCTTTGGCTGCGCCAGCCATCACGTGTTTCCTGGGTGAACATGGCAAACATGGCGTCCACGCGTTCGGGCTCCATGCCTATGCCGTTGTCCTGCACGCTCATCGTCACCCAGCCATCCGCAACCGTCACCTGCAGATCGATTTGCCCCCCCGAGGGCGTGTACTTGATCGCGTTGATGAGCAGATTGGAAAGCACCTGTGTCAGGCGCACCGGATCGGCCTGCAGCGTGACCGGCGTCTCGGGCAGATCCAGCTGCAGGCGGTGCTGCGCGGACTGCAACAGCGCGCGCGTGGATTCGAGCGCAGCCTGCACGATGTCGTGCAGCGGCACGCTGACGGGATGCAGATCGAGCCTTCCCAGCTGCAGGCGCGAGACGTCCAGGAGATCGTCGAGCAGCACCTTCATGGTCTGTGTCTGGCGGCGCACGATGTCGGCCGCCCGGGCCTGCTCCTCGCGCGGCAGCTTCCAGTGCGAGAGCGCGATCGACGCGTTGCTGATCGATGCCAGCGGGTTGCGCAACTCGTGCGACAGCACGGCGAGAAAACGGTCCTTGGCCTCGTCCTGCGCCTGCAAGTTGACGCGCGCGCTCTCGTTTTCGCGCAGCGCCTGCAGCAGCTCCGACCTGCTGTCCTCCAG
Organism: Comamonas sp.; assembly: GCF_036666375.1. GTDB lineage: Bacteria > Pseudomonadota > Gammaproteobacteria > Burkholderiales > Burkholderiaceae_C > Comamonas. The sequence continues at coordinate 58,415 of NZ_JAVWWA010000011.1, forward strand.
CGCCTGTTGGGCCGCCCTCTGACAGCTCTGGTCACGCAGGATTTTCAGCAGGCCCACGGCCTTGCCGTCCGTATCGCGCATGGCCATCGTCGTGCCGCTGGACCAGAACTGCGTGCCGTTCTTGCGCCGGTGCAGCCGGTCGTCGCTGGCGCGGCCTTGCTCAATGGCCGTCTGCGCTTCGAGTTCGGGCGCGCTCTGGCGGCGGTCTTCATCGGTGAAGATCAAATCGGCGAGCTGACCCAGCGCCTCGGCTTCGGTATAGCCCAGCAGGCGCTCGGCCCCGGTATTCCAGGTGGTGATGCGGCGCTCCAGGTCCGTGGAGAAAATGGCATAGTCCACGGCGTTCTCCATCATCAGCCGCTGCCACTGCGCGCTTTCACGCAGCGCGGCCTCCGCGCGCTTGCGCTCGGTGATGTCCGTGCAGACGAGAATCGCGGCCGCGGGCGCGCCATGCGGGTCGGCGAGAAAACTCAGGCTGTTGTGCAGCCAGATGGTGCTGCCATCCTTGCGCAGGCAGCGCTCCTCGACCTGAAACTGCTCGCGCGCCGTTCCCAGCCGCTCGAACTTCAACGCGCTCTGGGCACGGTCTTCGGCATGGACCAGCTCCAGCAGCTGCAGACCGACCAATTCCTCGCAGGCGTAGCCCAGCAGCTGCGCATAGTGCTGGTTGGCGAAAATGATGCGTCCGTCGAGCTCGGCCTGGACCACGCCCACGGCAGCCTGGTTGACGATGACGCTGGAGCGGTCTTCGGACTGGCGCAAGGCCTCCGCGTCCTTCAGCCGCTCGGTGATATCGACGAAAGTCAGCACCACGCCGGCGATATGGTCGTCCACCGTGCGATAGGGCAGCATGCGCACCAGATAGGAACGTCCGGGAGGCGTGCCGATCTGCCGCTCCACGGGCGCGAGCCGCTCGAGCACCAGCGTCGCATCGGCCACGAGCTCCGGGTAGTGCAGCTGCGTGTGCAGGTGCGCCAGCGGCCGGCCGATGTCGGAGGCGATGAAATTGAACAGGGTCACGGCCGACGGCGTATAGCGCGTGATGCGCAGCTGGCGGTCGAGGAACACGGTCGCGATGGCCGTGGCGTCCATCAGGTTCTGCATGTCGCTGTTCGCATGCCCGAGCTCGTCGACCTTGCTCTTGAGTTCATGGTTGACCGTGGTGAGTTCCTCGTTGATCGACTGGAGCTCCTCGCGGCTGGTTTCAAGCTCTTCGGTCGCCGAGCGCAGCTCTTCGTTCATGGCCTGCAACTCTTCGTTGCTCGACTTGAGTTCCTCGGTCGAAGTCTCGTATTGCTCGACCGTTTCGCGCAGCTGGGACTTGAGCCGCTCCACTTCCCGGTCGAGGTGATCGGCCACATGGTCCGCGCCCGGGCGCACCCAGGCCGAGGGCTGCAGCGGCTGGGCTTGGGACGCGCTGGACGGCTGCAGCTTGATGGTGATCAGCGCCATGCCGGGCGCCACATCGGACACCGCATGCACGTCGATTCCCAGCATCACGGTATCGCCGCCGATCTCCAGCGCCGATGCCGGCACGCTGGCATGCTCTCCGGAGCTCGACACCTTGTAGAGCGCGGCGCGCAGTTCGATGCGCAGCGCCGGATGGATCAGCCGCAGCAGATTGCGCGTGGGCTCGCCGCCGCCCATGCTCAGGAACCTGCCCGCGCTCGGCGACATATGGACGATTTCCTGCTCGGCGTTGATGAGAATGGACGGAGCGCTCAGATGCTCGAGCAGCTTGAGATGCACTTCGGCCCACGACACCGTGCGCCCGCCGAACTCCAGCGCAGCGCGCGCCGCGTCCGGCCTGGGGCGCGCCAGCGCGGCGTTCGCCACGACAGGGCCGCTGAGCGCCGAAGTTTGCGTCTGCATTGCCAGCGCAATCGCATTGGCGCCGCCGGGAAGGGGCTGGCCGGTGCGCGGCTTATGGCGCTGGCCGAAAAGACGGTGCTTCTTGTCGATCACCGAGAAATGCTGGCTTCCTTCCTCTATCGACTCCGACGAACCCAGAAACAGCGTGCCGCCAGGCAGCAGCGCGAAATGGAAGATGTCGAGCACGCGCGCCTGGGCATCGCGGTTCAGATAGATCAGCAGATTGCGGCAGGACACCAGGTCGACGCGCGAGAAGGGCGAGTCGCGCAGCACGTCATGGACGGCGAACAGCACGCACTCGCGCAGCTCGCGGCGCACGCGATAGCCGCGCACATCCTTGACGAAGAAGCGGCGCAGACGGTCTTCCGACACGTCGCCGGCAATGGACGCGGGATAGATGCCTTCGCGCGCAATCCGGATCGCGTTGTCATCGAGGTCGCTGGCAAAGACCTGCACCGCGGGCGGCGAGTCGAGCAGCCGCGCCTGCTCGGTCAGCAGCATGGCGATGGAATAGGCCTCCTCGCCGGTCGCGCAGCCCGCGACCCACACGCGCACCGCGTCGGCGCTGGATTTGCCCTTGAACAGGCCTGCCAGTTGCGCCTCCAGCGCCGCGAAACAGTCGGTGTCGCGAAAGAAGTTGGTCACGCTGATCAGCAGGTCCTGCAGCAGCGCCCCGGCTTCGCCCGGGCGCGTGCGCAGGCAATCCAGATAGCCTATCAGGTCGGAGATGTTGTTGACCTGCATGCGCCGGCCCACGCGCCGCACCACCGTGGCGCGCTTGTAATAGGAGAAATCGCGTCCGGTGCGGCTGCGCAGAAAGGCCAGCACATCGCGCAGCGCCGTCTCGTCGTGTTCGGCGCTGGCGTGCGGGCTGCCCTGGCCAGCCGCCGATTCGTATGGCAGGCGCAGGGCGCGCTCCATGCTCATGTACTGCGCCACGCGCGCGGACATCTGCGCCACCGGCAAGGTCCAGTCCACCATGCCGGTGGCGATCGCCGCCAGCGGCATGCTGTTGACCTGCGCCTCTTCAGGATCCTGGACGATGGTCAGGCCGCCGCGCTCCTTGATGCGCTTGATGCCCAGCGCGCCGTCGCCGTCCGCACCGGACAGCACGATGGCCGCGGCATGCGGACCATGGCTGTCTGCCAGCGTGCGAAAGAAAATGTCGACGGTGATGTGCCGGTGCCGGGTCACGGGCAGCGGCGCGAGCTGGAGGTGTCCATCGAAGGTCTGCAAGCTCCTGCCCGGAGGGATCACATAGACCGTATCGGGCTCCACCTTGACCGTGTCCTGCACCTGGAGCACGCGCATGGAAGTGCAGCGCTGCAGCACTTCGGCCAGAATGCTGTCGTGCTCCGGCGACAGATGCATGACCACCACATAGGCCACGCCCGACTGGGGATTGGCGTTGGAGAAGAAACCGCGCAAGGACTCGAGGCCGCCTGCCGAGCCGCCCAGGCCGACCACGGGAAGCATCTGGTATCCGCGTGTGGGAACCGCATTGTCGAGCGCATCGTCTAATGCTTGCTCGGCATGGTCGGGCGTTACGTTCGGCATGTGGCTTCCTTGCTGATCAATCCTGTTTTGCTATTATAAATATAGCGTCCCGACAGGTGGTCAAGCGGGGCGCTCAACCCTGGGGTCGCCCGATCGCGGCACAGCGGCGCTGGCGAAGACCCGACGGTCTCGCGATGCCAGCCGCCATGCGCGAACATGGCCACTTGATCGTCCAATGCCCAAGCATAACGCTGCGCCGCGGCAATTTCTGCATGCCCACTTGCACCGAACAAGCCTGGCGTTGACCTCAGGACAGCTTCTTCCAGGTGCGGCCGTCCACGGTGCGATAGGTTCCACCGGTGGCGCAGCAGCCTCCCGCGCCGAAGGCCATGCGGCCCAGCGTCACCGTCAGCGCGCCGGCCTCGAACGACATGGACTGGCGCTGGCACGCAGTCCACATGGGATAGAAATCCGGCGCCAGAACGCTTTCCCAGCGAATCTCGCCCAGTCCAGGGCTTTCGACGCGATAGACCTCGCAATCGTGCAGCAGCAGGAACACGCTTTCGCCGCCCAGCTCGCCCTGGAAGACATGCTGCGGGAGCGCGGCGCGCGTGGCAATCGCTTCCTTGCTCATCATCGGGTCCGACGGGCGCTCGCAGGCCGCCAGGCCGAGCGCCAGCAGCAGACCCAGGAGGCGAGAAAATGGTGCGGTCATGCGCACAAGTATCCCAGCTTTGCCGGCGCGCGGCGCAGGCCTGACCGCAAGAGGTGCTACATCGGCTCGATCAGCGCTTTCTTCATCATCGCTTCGGTCAGCGCCATCTCCTGGGTGAACGCACGCCGGAAGGTCTCGCCATCCATGGGCGCGACATTGCCGCCCTGCTCCTCCAGCGCCGCGACCACCGACGGCTGGCGCAGCGCCTTCTCGAAGGCGGCGCGCATGCGCGCCACCACGGGCTCGGGCGTGCCCATGGGCACGGACACCCCGCCCCAGGACATCAGTTCCACGCCGCGCACGCCAAGCTCGGCAAGCGTGGGCACCTCGGGCAGCTTGGGGTTGCGCCGCGGGCCCGCGATCGCCAGTGCGCGCAGCTTGCCCGCGCGGATGTTGGCGTAGGCCACCGAGAAGATCGGCGCGCCGAAGGCCACCTGCTTTCCCATGACCGCATTGACGATTTCGGACGCGCCCTTGTAGGGCACATGGGCCACCTGGGCGTCAACAGCGCTTAGCAGCAGCTCCACCCCGAGGTGCGAAGGCGTGCCCACGCCGCCCGAGGCGTAGTCGAGCCTGCCCGGCGCCCGGCGCGCCCTGGCAATGAGCTCGTCGAGCGTGCGTATGTCGGACGCGGCGTTGACGATGATCACGATGTCCGAACTGGTCAGGCCCATCACATGCTGGAAGTCCTTGAGCGCATCGTAGCCGGGCGCCTTGTACATGTGCATGCTCGCGGCCATGGGCGCGCTCGAGTAGATCCAGGTGTAGCCATCGGGCGCGGCCTTGGCGACCAGGCGCGCGCCCAGGTTGCCGCCCACGCCGCCGCGGTTCTCGATGATCACCGGCTGGCCCAGTTCGCGCGCCACGGCTTCATGCACCACGCGCGCCGTGGTGTCGGGCGCCGTGCCCGCGAGAAACGGCACGACCCACTTGATGGGGCGTGCCGGCCAGGGCCCGGCGGCGCGCGCCATGCCCAGGCCCAGCAGCGCGGGCGCGGGCAGCAGACTGGCGGCGAGCGAACGGCCGAGAAACTGCCGTCGTGAGGTGTGAGGGGTCATCTGGCTTGTCTCCTGTTGTTGTATCGGGCAAGGGCCTGCGCGCTTCAGGCACGCGCGGCCAGCAGTTCCTTGGCAATGGTGTTGCGCTGGATCTCGCTGGTGCCCGTGAGCACGCGGTACATGCGCAGCATGCGGAACAGGAACTCGACGCGCCGGCCCTGCACGATGCCTTCGCCGCCATGGATCTGCACCGCCCGGTCGGCGACGCGGAACGCGGTTTCCGAGCAGAACAGTTTGGCCATCGAAGCCTCGGCGCGCGCCTGGCTGCCGGCGTCGATCTGGCGCGCCGTGCCCAGCATCAGCGCGCGCGCCGCGCTCAGCTCGGTCGCCATGTCGGCCAGCAGGTGCTGAATTGCCTGGAACTCGGCGATCGCGCGGCCGAACTGGCGCCGCTGCAGCGCATAGTCGCGCGCATCGCGCAGCGCCACCTGGGCCAGGCCCAGCATGGCCGGGCAGTGCAGCAGCCGGTTGACGGTGATGCGCCCGAGCGCAAGCGCCAGGCCGCGGCCGGGCGCGCCTATCAGGTTGGCCGCCGGCACGCGGCAGGCCTCGAGCACGATGTCGCCGGTATGCGACTGGCCGGCCATGGTCTTGTAGCCGGCTTCCACGCGCACGCCCGCGGACTTGAGATCGACGAAGAACGCGGAGATCTCGCGCTGCGCCGGGTCGCTGGCCGTGGAAGCCATCAGCACCGCATGGTCGGCGAACGGCGCGCCCGAGATGAAGCGCTTGCGCCCGTCGATCACGAAGTCGTCGCCGACGCGCACCGCCCGGGTCTGCAGCGCGCCCGCGTCCGAGCCGGCCTCGGCTTCGGTCAGCGCAAAGCAGATGGCCTTGTCGGCCTGCGCCACGGGCGCAATGAACTGCTGCAGCTGCCAGGGCGTGGCCTGGTGGGCCAGCGCGCCCACGCGCGGCGGACCGCTGAGCTCGCCCAGCACATGCGGCGCAAACGGCGAGCCGCTGGCATAGATCGCCTCCTTGATCAGCACATGGTCCAGCACCGACAGCTCCAGCCCGCCCATGGAGGCGGGCAGCGTCATGCCGTAGAAACCCAGCGCCTGCGAGCGCTTCCAGACCTGCTGCAGCAAGGCGCGGTCCGCGCCATGCTCGTGGTCCACGCCATGCGTGCCGGCCAGCGCGGCCAGTTCACCCCACAGGAAGTCGTTGATGCGCGCGATCAGGTCGGCGGCACGCGCCGAACCCTCGAACGGCGCGTCGAACAGCGGCGCGGGCATGGCTGAGATGGAATCGTTTTTCATGCGGGTCTCCTTGGGTTTCAGTTCACCATGCGGCTGTGGCCGGTCCAGTAGCGCGCCTGTATCGCCTTGCGCATCACCTTGCCGTTGGGGTTCTTGGGCAGCGCGGCGACGAATTCGATATGCCGCGGGCGCTTGAAGCCGCCGAGCAGCGGCGCGCAAAAGCGCTCTATGGCCGCGGAGTCCATGGTGCGGCCGGGCTTGAGCACCACATGCGCGGCCACGGCCTCGCCCCATTTCTCGTCGGGTATGGCGAATACGCAGGCATCGGCAATCGCCTCGTGCTGGTAGAGCACGGCTTCCACTTCCGAGGGATAGACGTTGAAGCCGCCGCTGATCACCATGTCCTTCTTGCGGTCGACGATGTAGACATAGCCCTGTTCGTCCGCGCGCGCCAGATCGCCCGTGTGGTAGCGGCCGTCCTTCAATACTTCGGCCGTGAGTTCGGGCGCGCGCCAGTAGCCGGCGAAGACATCCGGGCCGCTGACGACGATCTCTCCGATTTCGCCCGCGGCCACTGGCTGGCCCGCATCGTCGACGATCTCCACCAGCGATTCGAGAAACGGCCGCCCGCACGACGCCAGGCGCTCGGGCATGGCGGCGCGCGCGAACAGATGGTCCTCGACCGACAGCCCGCAGACGCCCGACGTGGTCTCGCCCGCGCCGTAGCCCTGCGACAGCACGGGCCCGAACACATCCATGGCGCGCAGGATGCGCGCCGGCGCCATGGGCGCTGCGCCATACCCCAGGCGCAGCAGGTCGGGCAAGGGCCGGTACTGGCCGTCGAGCTCGGCCAGCAGCATGTTGATCATCGTCGGCACCATGAAGGTATGCGTCACGCGCTCGGCACGCATCTCGGCAATGAAGCGTCCGGGCTCGAATCCGGCGAACAGCCGTATGGTCACGCCGCTGCACAGCGCGGGCAGCAGCTGCATTCCCGACGCATGGGTGATGGGCCCGACCAGGCCCAGCAGGTGGCCGCAGCGCATGCCGTCCGAGCGCATGAGGAACTTGCGCAGCTGCGCCAGGCGGTTGCCGAAAGTCTGCATCGCGGCCTTGAGCACGCCCGACGACCCCGAGGTGTAGTGCAGCACGGCCACCTCGTCGGCCGTGACGCGCTCGGGCGTGAATGCATCGCTGGCCTGGGCCAGCGCGGTCTCGTAGGCGTTCTGCGCCGGGCCGTCGAGCAGCAGCAGCCGCGGCATGGCGCCCTGGATGTGGGCGCGAAACGCCTCGGCGCGCTCGGCCGTGGTGACGATCACCGCCGCCGCGCTGTTGGCCGCGATCTCGCCGACTTCTGCCGGCGACAGCCGGGCATTGAACGGCGCCTTGATGAACGCCGCCTTGTAGCAGGCCAGTTCGATCTCGACGATCTCGGTGCAATTGGGCAGGTAGATGCCCACGCGGTCGCCGCGCCCCAGCCCCATGCCGCGCAAGGCATTGGCCAGGCGATTGGAGCGCTGCTCCAGTTCGGCATAGGTCAGGCTGCGCGTGGCACTGGTGACGGCGGTGTGCGAGGCAAAGGCGCGCGCGCTGCGCGCGACAAGTTCGCCTACATTGGCGATGAAGGGGGCGGGCTGTGGCATAGGTCTCCTGTATTCGTCCGGTCCGTGTCGGCCGGGCGTGAAGCCAATGTCACAGAAGACGGCGGCCAGGAGGAAATACCGTTTGCTGATGCCGCTCCATCAAAAAATCTGATGCCCCGGGCGCGCCGCGCTTATCAGTCCGGCAGCCGGGCCTGCCACAGGCCCGCCAGCACCAGCTTGCGCGTTTCCTGCACCAGGGTGTCGATCACCACCTGGGTGGCGGCATCGACCACCCGGTCCGCCGCGGTCGCCAGCGTGTAGCAGCGCTGCAGCTGCGGCGCGGCCACGCGCGCCACCACCCAGTCCTTGCGCTGCGGGTGGGCGCTGTCGGCCAGCGAGCAGGCCGGCGTGAAAGTGAAGCCCGCGCCGCATTGGTAAAGCGAACGGATGACGCGCGCCGAGTCATGTTCATGCACCACGTTCAGCCCCACGCCCAGGCGGCTCGCGGCTTCCTCCACGGTCTGGCGAATCGAGAAGCGGCGCGACTGCAGCACCAGCGGCAAGCGCGCGGCCTGGGCGAAGTCGATCTCGGGCTCGGCGCCATCTGCGCGCGTGCGCAGCAGCGCGGCCACCGTGCCGTCGGCGTCATGGCCGCAGACGAAGATCGATTCGCAGGCCAGCGGCGTGCAGCGCAGCCCGTCGAGCTGGGGTGTGTCCACGAGGATGCCGACATCGGCGCGCCGGTCGAGCATGGCCTTGCGCACCATGAGGCTCAGGTCATCGAGCACGAACACGCGGATGCGCGGATGGCTGCTCTTGAGCGCGGCCAGCACCGGCCCCAGCAGCAGCGAGGCCAGCAGGAAAGGCGCGGCCACCGTCACCGAGCCTTCGGGGCCCTGCGGCAGGCGCTGTATGCGCTCGCGCACCGCGTCGGCGTCCGAAAGCAGGCGGCGTGCATCCTCGTACAGCTGCAGGCCCGCAGGCGTAGGCGTCACGCCCGCGTGCGAGCGGTCGAAAAGCCGCGCGCCCAGCTCGGCCTCGAGCTTCTTGATCTGCGCCGTGAGCGCGGGCTGGGCGACATACAGCGAGCCCGCGGCACGCGACAGGCTGCCCGCTTCCAGCACGGCAATGAAATAACGAAGAGTGCGCAGGTCCATGGCCGCCACTCTACCGCGCGCCATTTTTTAGCCGCTAAAAAAATGCCGGCAGCGCCCCGCCATGCACCTCAATCGATCTTGATCCCCGCGGTCTTCACGACCTCGGCGTACTTCTTCAGATCGGCCTGGATCTGCTGCGCGAACTCGGCGGGCGTGTTGCCCACGGCGGTGATGCCCAGCTTGGCCAGGCGCTCCTTGACCGCAGGCTCGTTGACCACCGCATGCAGTTCGCGCTGGATGCGCTCGACGATGGGCCTGGGCGTTTTCGCCGGCGCGAGCAGGCCTATCCACGAGATCGCCTCGAAGCCAGGCAAGGTTTCGGCGACCGTGGGCACATCGGGCAGCGAAGGCAGGCGCTGGGCGCTGGAGATCGCAATCGCGCGCACCTGCCCTTTTTCAATGAAAGGCAGTGCGCCGGCCACGGCGGTGTAGAGCATGGGCAGCTGGCCGCCGACCACATCGGCCAGCGCCTGGCCGCCGCCCTTGTACGGCACGTGCAGGAAGTCCGCGCCGGTGCGCACCTTGAGCATCTCGGCGGCAATGTGGGGCGTGCCGCCCGTGCCCGAACTGCCGTACGACAGGCCGCCCTGAAGGCTCTTCGAATAGGCAATCAGCTCGGCCAGTGTCCTGGCCGGCACCGAGGGGTGGGTGACGATCACGAGTGCCGTATCGCCGATCTTGCTCACGGGCGCGAAATCCTTGACGGTGTCGAAAGGCACCTTGGCAAAGACATGCGGGTTGATCACCAGCGTGCCGTCGAAGCCCAGCACCAGCGTGTGGCCGTCGGGCGCGGCGCCGGCCACCGCCTGCGTGCCGATGTTGCCCGAGGCGCCGGGCCGATTGTCGATCACCACCTGCTGGCCCAGCCGCGCGCCCAGGCGCTCGGCCACGACGCGCGCGCCGGTGTCGGTCACGCCGCCGGGCGTGAAGGGCACGACCAGGCGTATGGGTTTGCTCGGGAAGTCCTGGGCCATGGCCGGCGCGGCGCCAAGCGCCAATCCACTGGCGGCGGCCAGCACCAGCCAGCGGCGGCGCGGGGCGTTGAGGGTAGTCGTCATGGGTCTTGTCTCCGTTGTGTTGTTGTAGGGATCTTCAGCGCGCCCAGCGCTTGTCGAATTCCCAGACGTCCTCGAAGCCGATCAGGCTGCAGAACTCCTGGAAGTCGAACAGCGGCACCTCGGGCGTCTGGCTGACGCCGGTGTTCTTCAGCTGGGTCAATGCGCGCTCCATCGCCGCGGCCGCGGCCAGGCTGGTGAGCGAGGGGTAGATGGCCAGCGCGAAGCCGATTTCCTCCAGCACCTGGGCGGGCAGGATGGGCGTCTTGCCGCCATCGGCCATGTTGGCCAGCATGGGCGTGTCGAACGCGGCGCAGGCCCGGCGCATCTCCTCCTCGGACTGCGGCGCCTCGAAGAACAGGATGTCGGCGCCGGCTTCGGCATAGGCCTCGAGGCGACGCATGGCCTCGTCTACGCCCAAGGAGGCGCGCGCGTCCGTGCGCGCGATGATGAGGAAGTTCTTCTTGTCCTCGCGCGCCGCGGCCGCGACCCTGATCTTGTCGACCATGTCCTGCGTGGGCACGCAGCGCTTGCCCGGCGTGTGGCCGCACTTCTTGGGAAACTCCTGGTCCTCGAGCTGTATGGCGGTGATGCCGGCCGCCTCGTAGCCGCGCACCGTGTGGTGCACGTTGAGCAGCCCGCCGTAGCCGGTGTCGGCATCGGCAATCACCGCGCCCCGGCTGGTGCGCGCCAGCGTGGCCATGCGGTCGAGCATCTGCGTATAGGTGGCGATGCCCGCGTCGGGCAGGCCCAGGCTGGAGGCAGTGAGCCAGTAGCCCGTGCCGTAGACGATGTCGAAGCCGACCTTGTTGGCGACGCTCGCGGCAATCATGTCGTGCAGGCCGGGAGCGACAATGAATTCACCGCGCTCGAGCTTCTCGCGGAGTATGGGATGGGCCATGCCTGCTCACTCCGCCTTGATGCCGCCGCGCTGCGCGACCTGGGCCCACTTCTTCGTTTCGCTGGCAAGGAAGCTGCGGAACTCGGCCGGCGGCGTGAGCATGATGTCGGCGCCCTGGTCGTGCATCTGCTTTTGCACCACCGGGTCCGAGCTGACCTTCTTCAGGTCCTGGTTGATCTGCGCGACCACGGGCGCGGGCAGGCCAGCCGGGCCGAACAGGCCGTACCAGCTCAGCGACTCGACGCCGTCCAGTCCCGCCTCCTTGAACGTCATCGCGTCGGGGAACAGCGCCATGCGGCGCTCGGCGGCCACGCCCAGCACGCGCAGCGCGCCCGAGCGCACATGCGGCAGCGCCGTGAGCACGCTGGTCACGCCCATGGGCAGATGGCCGCCGATGATGTCGACCATGATGGGCGCGCCGCCCTTGTAGGGCACGCCGGTCAGCTTGAGGTTGCCGGCCTGGCGCAGCAACTCGCCGGTCAGGCGCGTGAGCCCTTCGGAGTAGCCGCAGCCCAGCTCCTCCTTGCGCGCCGCGGCCAGCAGATCGGGCAGGGTCTTGTAGGGACCATTGGCCTGCACCACCAGCACCGAGGGCGAACTGGCGATGTTGGTGATGGGCGTGAAGGCCTTGTCGGTGTCGTAGGGCAGCGATTTCATCAGCACCGGATTGATCGCATGCGAGCCCACCACCAGCATCAGCGTGTGGCCGTCGGGCGCGGCGCGCGCCACCGTGCTCGAGCCGATCACGCCATTGGCGCCGGTGCGGTTTTCCACCACCACCGACTGCCCCCATAGCTCGGTCAGGCGCTGCGCCATCAGGCGGCCGACGATATCGGTGCCGCCGCCGGCCGAGTACGGCACCACGAGGGTCACCGGCTTGGCCGGATACTTGGCGGCTTGCGCCAGCGCATTGCCCGCCGTGCCCGTGGCGGCCAACGCGGTGAGCCCGGCCAGCAGCTGGCGGCGGTTGGGATGATGGAAGTTCGGGTTCATTCTTGTCTCCTGGTTGTTGTCTTATGTGTCTTGAATGTCTCAGCCGCCTTGGCGGCGCAGCCAGGTGATGGCGCGCCCGCCCAGCGGTCTTTGCAGCCTGTGCTGCGCGAAATCCACGGCCGCCAGCAGCCCGGGCAGCGCGATGCCGCTGGCAAAGCCGCTGCGCTCGGCCATCAGCACCAAATCTTCGGTCGCCACATTGCCAGCGGCGCCGGGCGCGAACGGGCAGCCGCCTATGCCGCCGACGCTGGCATCGAAGCGGCGCACGCCGGCTTCGAGCGCGGCCCAGGCATTGGCCACGCCCATGCCGCGCGTGTCGTGCAGGTGGACCGCGAGGCGCTCGATGGGCACCACGGCGCGCAGCGCCGCAAACCGCTGCTTGACCTGGCCGGGCGACGCCGAGCCTATGGTGTCGGCAATGACGATCTCGTCGGCCGCCGCCGTATGCATGCGCGCCGCCAGGCGCAGCACTTCATCGAGCGGCGTCTCGCCCTCGAACGGGCAGTCGAAGGCCACGGCCACATAGGCGCGCGTGCGCAGGCCCAGCGCGCGCGCCGCGGCCAGCGTCTGCTCGCTCACTTCGCAGGCCTGGTCCAGCCCCATGTTGATGTTCTTGCGGTTCATGGTCTCGGAGGCCGAGAGCACGACGGCGATCTCCCGGGCGCCGGCCGCGTGCGCGCGCTCCAGCCCCTTGAGATTGGGCACCAGCACCGAAGTGCGCAGCGCGGGCAAGCGCGCCTGCACCTGCACCAGCAGTTCGGCGGCGTCGGCCATCTGCGGCACGGCCTTGGGCGAGACAAAGCTCGTGGCCTCGATGCTGCGCAGGCCGGCGGCGACCAGCAGCTCGATCAGCCGCAGCTTGTCCGCGGTGGCCAGGTGTATCGCCTGGTTCTGCAGGCCGTCGCGCGGCGCGACGTCGGTGATGTGGATGGCTTCCCGGACGTTCATGCGATCGCCCCTTCGGCGCGCAGCGCCTCGAGCCGGTCGGCGTCATAGCCGACGAACTCGCCCAGCACCTGGCGCGTGTTCTCGCCCAGCTCCGGCGGGCAGGTGAAGGCCCGGGACTTGTCGGCGCCCGACAGCTTGATCGGGTTGCCCGGCATGCGCACGCGCGCGCCGCTCTTGAGCGGCACCTCGACCACCATGTCGCGCGCCAGCACCTGGGCGTCATTGAGTGCCTGCTCGAAGTTGTTCACCGGGCCGCAGGGAATGCGCGCCTCGCGCAGCCGCTCCAGCCAGTGCGCCGTGGGCCGCTGGCGCAGCGCCGCGCTCACCAGCGCATCGATCTCGGCCTTGGCCGCCAGGCGCACCGGCTGCTGGCGATACTCGGGCTTGCGCAGCGCCGGCAGGTCGATGAAATCGACGAAGCGTTCGAAGAACGGGTCGCCTATGCAGGCAATGATCACATGGCCGTCGGCCGTGGGATAGCTGTTGTAGGGCACATGCACGAAGTGGCCGTTGCCTATGCCTTCGGGCACATGGCCCGACAGCAGGTGCATGGTGGCCATGTAATTGAGCAGCGAGATCTGCGCGTCGAGCATGGAGATGTCGACATGCTGGCCCCTGCCCGTCTGGTCGCGTTCGACCAGCGCCGCCAGCACGCCCATGGCGCCAAAGACGCCGCCGCCCAGGTCGCCGATAGGAATGCCGCTGCGCGTCGGGCCGCTTTCGGGCGTGCCGGTGATCGACATGCCGCCACCCATGGCCTGCACCACCTGGTCGAAGGCCGGGCGCTGGGTCTGCGGCCCGGTCTGGCCGAAACCCGTGACCGAGCAGGTGATGATGCGCGGATTGACCTGGGACAGCGAGGCGTAGTCTATGCCCAGGCGTGCGGTCACGCCCACGCTGAAATTGTCGAACACCACGTCGGCCTTGCGCACCAGGTCGAGAAACACCGCCTTGCCGGCCGGGGTCTTCAAATCCACGCAGACGCTTTGCTTGTTGCGATTGAGCGTGAGGTAGTAGGCGCCCATGCCGTCGCGCGAGTAATGCGGGTCGTTTTCCAGCAGGCGGCGCGTGCCTTCGCCGCTGCCCGGAGGCTCGACCTTGATGGTGCGCGCGCCCAGGTCGGCCAGCAGCATGGTGCCGTAGGGGCCCGACAGCATGTGCGTCAGGTCCAGCACGGTGATGTGTTCAAGTGCCACGTTCGATGTCTCCGGAAGTTTGGCGAATGCCTTGGCAGCAGCAAGAGCCGCGCCAGCCACGGCAGCGATCGCAAGTGATTGATTCACAAGGAATGGATGCGCTGCCGCCGACTACCCAGCGTCGCACTGCGACACCACTGAAACAAGAATATGTTTCAATGCAACATGACCGGCAACCGAACTTCCTCCCCGCTTTTTCCCGCGCCCATGCGCAGCGGCCCGCTGCCGCGCCTGTGCTTTCTGAGCTACCGGCAGATCCGCGGCTTCGCCATGCCGGTGGTCGCGGAGTACACGGGCCGCGCCGAGATCACGGTGCTCGACGGCACCTTTGGCGACGCGCTGGCGATTGCCCGCGACCGGCTGGAGCGCGGCCTGGTCGACGCCTTCGTCAGCGCGGGCTCCAACGCCAGCATCCTGCGCGCCGGCCTGCAGGCGCCGGTCGCCACCATCCAGCTGACCGGCTTCGACCTGCTGCAGGCGCTGATCAAGGCGCGGCGCATCGCCAGCCGCGTGGGCGTGGTCATGTACGGGCAGACCATTCCCGAACTCGACGAAGTCAAGGACCTGCTCAACATCGAGGTGGTGCAGCACGCCTATCGCACGCCCGAGGACGCACGCCAGCGCTTCGAGCAGCTGCGGCGCGAAGGCTTCGAGGTGATCGTCGGCTCCAGCCTGGTGGTGGAACTCGCCGAACAGGCCGGCCTGCACGGGCTGCTGGCCTATTCGCTGGGCAGCGTGCGCAAGGGCTTCGAGGACGCGCTGGAGCTGGCGCGCGTCGCGCGGCTCGAAGCCGGCCGCTACGAGCAGCTCAACAGCGTGCTGCACAACCTGCAGGAGGCGGTGCTGGCCGTGGACCGCGACAACCGCGTGATCGCGGTCAACCCGGCCATGCAGCAGCTGCTGGGCCCGGCCCACGCCCGCCTGCTGGGCCAGTCGCTGCAGGCCATAGAGCCCGAGCTGTCGCTGCAGTCCACGCTGGACAGCGGCCAGGTCGAGCGCGCCGTGGTGCAGCGCTTTGCGCAGCGCGACTGGGTGGTCAACCGCACGCCGATACGCGAACACGGCGAGATCGCCGGCGCGGCGCTGACGCTCTACGACGCGCGCGCCATCCAGGAAGCCGACACCAGCCTGCGCATGCAGCAGGGCCGGCGCCAGAGCGCGGCGCGCCACCGCTTCGCCAACCTCATCGGCCAGAGCCCGGCCTTCGTGCGCGCCGTGCAGACCGCGAAACGCTTTGCGCGCACCGACCTCACGGTACTGATAGTCGGCGAGAGCGGCGTGGGCAAGGAGCTGTTCGCGCAGTCCATACACAACGACAGCGTGCGTGCCGGCCGGCCGTTTGTGGCCGTCAACTGCGCGGCCTTTCCGGAAGCCCTGCTGGAAAGCGAGCTGTTCGGCTACGAGGAAGGCGCGTTCACCGGGTCGCGGCGCGGCGGCAAGCGCGGCCTGTTCGAGGCGGCGCACACCGGCACGCTGTTTCTCGACGAGATCGGCGACATGCCGCTGCAGCTGCAGACGCGGCTGCTGCGCGTGCTGCAGGAGCGCGAGATCACGCGCCTGGGCGCGACGGCGGCGATTCCTGTCGATGTGCGCGTCATTGCCGCGACGCACCAGCCGCTGGACGGCATGATTGCCGAGCGGCGCTTTCGCCAGGATCTGTTTTACCGCATCAACACGCTGCGCCTGCCGCTGCCGCCGCTGCGCGAGCGCCGCGAAGACATCGCGCCGCTGGCCCTGGTCCAGGTAGAGCGCTGCCTGCAGCGCCTGGGCGCGCGGCTGGAGCCCGAACGCGCGCTGGCGCCGCTGCTGGCGCGCCTGTGCGCCTACGACTGGCCCGGCAACATCCGCGAGCTGGAAAACCTGGGCGAGCGCATAGCGGTGTTTCTCATGCAGTTCGAGCGCATCGAAGACATACGCTACGCGGAACTGCAGCATGACCTGCCGGAAATCTACACCGCTGCCGCGCCCGAAGCCACCGACGGCCCGGCCCTGAGCGCCGCGCGCGTGGCCGCGGCGCTGCAGGCGCAGGGCGGCAACCGCCAGGCCGCCGCGCGGCAGCTGGGCGTGAGCCGCTCCACGCTATGGCGCTGGCTGCGCGAGCATGGCGGCGAGGCAGCGGAAATCACTGCTCTTCGCAATACCAGCGGTCGTCGCCCAGCATGACCTCCTGATGACCGCGGCCCGCGGGCATCATGGGATAGCAGTTTTCCTGCGCGGCCACCTGCACGTCGAGAAAGAACGGGCCGTCATAAGCCAGGCACTCGGCCAGCGCCGCATCGAGTTCGTGCGGCTGGTCCACGCGGCGCGCGCCCCAGCCAAAGGCGCGCGCCAGCGCGACGAAATCGGGCAGGGCTGCGTTCCAGCTGTGGCTCAGCCGGTTACCGTGGTTGAGCTGCTGCCATTGGCGCACCATGCCCATGTAGCCGTTGTTGCACAGCACCAGCTTGACCGGCGTGCGATGCTGCACGGCGGTGGACAGCTCCTGGATGTTCATCAGCACCGAAGCGTCGCCGCTGACGCAGACCACGGTCTTGTCGGGATGCGCGATCTGCGCGCCTATGGCCGCGGGCAGGCCATAGCCCATGGTGCCGGCGCCGCCCGAGGTGAGCCAGCGCCGCGGCCGTTCTATCGCCAGGTGCTGGGCGGCCCACATCTGGTGCTGGCCCACGTCGGTCGACACGATGGCGTCGCGGCCGGCGAGCTGGCCGCGCAGGGCGCGCATCAGCTGCTGCGGCAAGATGGTGGTCTCGCCCGGCGTGAAGCCCAGGCAGTCGGCGGCGCGCCAGCGGTTGATGCGCTCCCACCAGGGCGCGAGCTGCGCTGCGGGGCGCGGCGGCGGCAGCAGCGCCGTGAGCGCTTCGAGCACCGCGCCGCAATCGCCCGCCAGCGCCACATCCACCGCAATCACCTTGCCGATGTTGCCCGGATGGATGTCGATGTGGATCTTGCGCGCGCCCGGCGCGAAGTCGCTCAGCCGTCCCGTGATGCGGTCGTCGAAACGCGCGCCCACGCAGACGATCAGGTCGGCGTGGTGCATGGCGAGATTGGCCTCCACCGTGCCGTGCATGCCCAGCATGCCCAGGAACAGCGGGTCCGACGCCGGCAGCGCGCCCAGGCCCATGAGCGTCAGCGTGGTCGGCAGCTGCCAGTCGCGCGCCAGCGCGGCAAAGCGCTCGCAAGCGCCCTCGCCCGCATTGATCAGGCCGCCGCCGCCATAAAGCACGGGACGCTGGGCGCCGGCGATCAGCGCGGCCGCGGCCAGCAAGGCTTGGCGGCTGGGCAGCGCCGCAGCAGCAGGCGCCGTCGGCAACGCGGCGGGGGCCCGCGCATCGACGCGCTGCAGCTGCACATCTTTTGGCACATCGAGCAGCACCGGACCGGGCCGGCCGCCCAGCGCGATGGCCACCGCTTCGCGCACGGCTTCGGCGATGTCATTGGCGTGGCGCGGCTGGTGGTTCCACTTGGTCACGGGCCGCGAGATGCCCAGCGCATCGCATTCCTGAAAGGCCTGCGTGCCGATCACGCCGCTGGCCACCTGGCCGCTGATGCACAGCACGGGCACGGAGTCGCTGATCGCGTCGAGCAGGCCCGAAATGGTATTGCCCACGCCAGGCCCCGAAGTGACCAGCACCACGCCGAGCCGGCCCGTGGTGCGCGCATAGCCTTCGGCTGCATGCACCGCGGCCTGCTCGTGGCGCACCAGCACATGGCGGATCGCGGGCTGGCCGTGCAGCGCGTCGTACAGCGGCAGCGCCGCGCCGCCGGGGTAGCCGAAGATGGTGTCTATGCCGCAGGCCACCAGCGTGTCGAGCAGGGTCTCGGCGCCATTGCGCGCGCTGCGCAGTGACGTGGTGGATGGATTTTCGAGAGTGTCGGTGTTCATATGCAGATTTTTCCGCTTATGAAGCAAAATTGGCTTCTTTTTTCGGGCACAAAACCATGGCAACTCCGAAAACCATTCGGAAAAACTCTGCAGAAGAAGAAAAACCACCGCTCCACTTCGACAAGCACGATCTGGCCATCCTGCGCGAGCTGCTCGAAGACTCGCGCCGCACGCTGCAGGAGATAGGCGCAGCGGTGAAGCTCTCGCCCACCACCTGCTGGAGCCGCATCAAGCGCCTCGAAGCCGAAGGCGTGATCAAGCAGTACCGCATCGAGCTAGACCGCGCGCGCCTGGGCTACCACGACACCGTGATCGTCCAGCTCACGCTGGAGAGCCATACCGACGAGACGCTGTTCGAATTCGGCCGCGTGCTGGCGCAGATCCCCGAAGTGCTGGAGGCCTATCTGGTCTCGGGCGACTACGACTATTTCATCCGCATCGCCGTCAAGGACACGCGCGACTACGAGCGCCTGCTGCGCGAGCAGCTCTACAAGATTCCGGGCATACGGCACAGCAAATCGAGCTTCGTGCTGCGCGTGCTCAAGGACTCGCACGCGCCGCTGCTGCCCTAGGCATCGTCCGCTGCCCGGCTTTTCTTGGCCATGGCTATGGATAAACCCGATTTCCAATGGCCTGCCGGGCTGCCAGACTCCTGATCCATTGCGCGGCGCATCTTTGCCAGCCGACGCCAGAAAGAGCTGCATGCGACTGATCAAAACGCTGGCCGGACAACAGGCGCTCAAGGAGCGCCAGGGCAAGCTCACTTTGCGTCAGCGCACGGCTTTCATTCTTTTCGACGGCAAGCGCAGCGTGGCCGAGGTGCTGGCCGCCACTGCGTCCATGGGCATCACCCAGCAGGACGTGCAGTCCATGCTGGACCAAGACCTGCTCGAGCCCGCCCCGGGCAACGAGCCGGCCGCCGAGCAGCCAGCAGAACCCGTGGCGCAGCAGCCGCCCGACAGTGGCCGTAGCGAACAGGAGCGCTACCAGGCGGCCTATCTGATCGCCACGCAGATCACCGGCAGCCTGGGCTTGCGCGGTTTCCGGCTGAATCTGTCGGTCGAAGCCGCAAGCGGCTTCGACGGCCTCGTCGCGCTGGCACCCAAGATCCGCGAGGCGGTGGGCGATGCCCGATACGAACGCCTGCGGCTGGCGCTGTTCGCCTGAAGCCTATCGTCATTTGCCGACGGCTTGGCGCTGCCGGCTAAACCCGGCCCGCTCTCAGCGGCGCCGCGGATGCTCCAGGAAAAAGCGCAGCATTTCCTGCGAGGCATTCACGCCGCGCGGGTCGGTATGGCTGCCGCGCGCATCCCCGCCGGCCCAGGCATGGCCGGCGCCGTGCAGCATCCATTGCTCGACCAGCGTGCTCGAGCCCCCAGGCTGCGAATCTGCGGCAGCATAGAGCGTGCGCGTATACCGCTGGCCCGCAGCCGACTGCCCGCTTTGCACCTCGCGCGCCGTCTCGCCGGGAGCGTGACCGCGCGCGGCCAGCGTCACCTGCACCAATTGCTCGGCATTGCGCGCGGCCACGGTACGGTCCGCATCGCCATGAAAGACGATCAGCGCGGGCAGGGCCTGCCCGGCGGGCATGGGTGCCGCGGGCGCCGGCGGCAGCTTGGCACCGCTCTTCATCGCCGACAGCGCGCCCATCACGTTGCGCGCCGCGCCGGGCTGCAGGCCCGAATGCACGCCCACCGCGGCAAACACATCGGGATACTCACGCCCCAGCAGCGCGGCCATCGCTCCGCCCGCGGACAATCCGGCCACGTAGACACGCCGCTCGTCGACCGGGTGGCGGCGCATCACGTCGCGCACCATGGCCACCAAGGTCGCGGGCTCGCCCGCGCCGCGCAGCTGATCCTCCGGACGAAACCAGTTCCAGCAGCCCTTGGGGTTGGCCTGCTGCGCTTGCGCGGGATAGAGCACCAGGGCATTGGCCGTCTGCGCTACGCCATTCATTGCGGTTCCCGTGGCAAAGTCCTGCGGATTCTGCGTGCAGCCATGCAGCATCAGCACCAGCGGCATGGGCTGCGCCGCGGCGCTTGCGGCGCCCGGCGGCACATAAAGCCAGTAATGGTCCTGGGGCGCACCGCCAGGCGCCGAGAACGCAATGCGTTCAAAGCTGCCCGGAGGCGGAGCATCCGCAGGCTGGGCGACACCCGCCGCATCCGCCCGGGCACGCGGCCCGGCCCGGTCAACGACTTCCACATCCTGCACATCGGCCGCATGTCCCGGCCCCGCATGCCAGGCGCGCTGCGCGCGCGCAGGGGAAGCCACGGGGTCCGCAGCGCCTGCCGCCGCGGCTGAAGCCGTCGGCCAGCTGGCGGTTCGCGCGCCCAGGGCGCGCTGAATGGCCTGCGTGGCCTGCATCAGCTCGCCGCGCTGTATCAACGGCGCGGTGGTCGCGAGCATCTGCTTGAGATCGATGTTCCAGTCCATGGGAAATCCTTGAGCGGGCATCGTGCCCGAATGAGTGAAGAGGCCCATGCGCCCGCAAAGCGAGCGCGCAGGATGAGTCCGGTCAGCTTTTGCCGCGGTGGACTGGGCCGCTTGTCACCTGCCTCTATTGCTGACAGCGCCGCAGGCAAGACGGCGCCGCCCTCTCTTGACGAAAGCGTTATCAGTGGATGCGCCCGGCCAGCGCGGCCTTGACGCCAGGACTGGCCTGAAACGCACCCAGCACGGTGACCGAAGCAATCGTCGCCTGCGCCAGTTCGGGCGAAACATCGCCATCGATGGACGCCAGCCCCAGAACGCGGATATCGAGCTGCTCGCCCGCCGCCTGGGCGGCGCGCAATTCAGCGCTGCCAAAGCGTTGCAGTCCCAGCACCAGCATCTTTCGGGCCACCATTTGCCGCACCGTATCGGCCTGCGCAGTCAGCTGATTGCGAATGGCCGTGCGGATGAAGTCGGTGCGGTTCGCATACACCCCCTCGGCCACCAGCAAATCGATATGGCCCAGATCGACAAAGCCCAGATTGATGGTGATCTTTTCGGAGTCGCCCCCTTTGGCGCGGGTCGGCAGCCCATCGTTCATAGCAATTTCCTTGATTTCACCATCCACATGGATGGTATCTGGAGTTATTTTGCCTGAATTCAAGCCTTGTGGCATTTTTCCCGCTATGAATTCTTGTCGCCGCTGCGCACGTAGGTCTGCGCCTCGTCCTGGGGCTGTGCCATGAACTGCTGGCGCAGGCTGGCTCGGGCGAACCTTC
>NZ_JAVWWA010000012.1:0-58369 GCF_036666375.1 Comamonas sp.
CCCTAGGCGCCGATTTTCAAAACCGTGAATCCTTTTCAATCGGGAGATTTATGCTGAATCCTAAGAAATCGCCGTACACCACGCCGCTTGATGCCGCCCCAGGCATGGAACACTGGACCGCCAAACGCCGGGATTTCCTGCGCATGATGGGATATGGCGCCAGCGCCGCCGCGGTCGCGCCGCTGCTTGCGGCCTGCGGCGATGCCAACAGCCAATCCTCGATCAGCGAATTGCGCAGCCGGCTGGTGCAGGACGAAGCATTCTGGACCCAGGTCCAGTCCATGTTCGTGCTCAACCCGCAGCGCACCTACATGAACATCGGCACCGGCGGCTCCATGCCGCAGGTGGTGCTCGATGTGTTTGCCAAGGAAAACCTCCTCAAGGCCGAGGATTCAAGCAGCGGCTACGGCAATCTGCTGGACCTGCGCCAGCAGGTGGCGCCGGGCTTCGGCGTCGATGCCGACGAACTCGCGTTCTCGGCCAACACGTCGTCGGGAATGTGCCACGCTATCCTGGGAATCGACTGGCAAAAGGGCGACGTGGTCGTGACGACCAACCACGAGCACGGCGGCGGCAACACGCCGCTGAGCATAGCGGTGGCGCGCTACGGCATCGAAGTCTCGCGCATCGCCATGCCCGTGGGCAACGACCAGACCGCGGCCACCTACACCAACCTGTTCGACGAACGCATACGCGCGCTCAAGGCCCAGGGCAAGCGCGTGCGCGCCATGATGTGGTCTTCGCCGACCTACGTGACCGGCACCATGCTGCCGATCGCCGAACTCATGCAGGTGGTCAAGACCCATGAGCTGATCAGCATCGTCGACGGCGCCCATCTGCCCGGCATGATGGCCTATGACTACGCGGCGCTGGGCATGGACTTCATGTCGGGCGCGGGCCACAAATGGCAATGTGGCCCGGGCTCGACCGGCATCCTGGTGATACGCAACAAGATACGCGCCTCCAATCCGCTGCCGCTGCCCAAGTGGTATCCGGTGCACTCGAGCAGCTACTCGGCGCTGGAGCGCACGACGAATGGCACGGCAACCTACGACATCGCGGCCAGCGTCACCAGCTGCGGCAGCCTGCATGTGCCGATGTACAAGGCCTTGGCCCAGGCCTGCGCAAGCTGGGACACCATAGGACGCAAGAAGATAGAGACCTATGACCTGGCGCTGTCGTCCTACCTCAAGGAACGCATCGCCGAGCGCTGGGGCGTGGAGTCGCTGTACTCGCCCAAGGACGATCCCAAGCTGCTGTCGGCGCTGACCTGTTTCAACCCCTTCGCCAACAAGGCGGACGTCAAGGACGCGCAGAAATCGACGGCCTTCGTCAACCGCATGCTCAGCGACTTCGGTCCGGGCTTTGTGATCCGCAACGCCAGCTTTGCTGTCATAGGCGATAGCGCCAACCACAACGGCATTCGCATCTCGACCCACCTGTGGCACGACGCCAACGACATCGACCGGCTCGTGGATTCGATGTGGTCGCTGCGCAATTCGATGGCCTGAACCTTTGCTTCAATATTTACGGAGAACCTCTTCCATGACCTCTACCCGATCCATTCTCACGGCGCTGGGCGCCGCCCTGCTGCTCAGCACCCAGATTGCCGCTGCCCAGGACATCCGCGCGGTGTCATCGGCCGATGCCCCCAAGGCCATAGGCCCCTATTCCCAGGCCGTGGCTGCAGGCAAGGTGATCTATCTTTCGGGCCAGATTCCCATAGACCCCAAGACCGGCGAGCTGATGAAGGATGCCCCCATAGAAGCCCAGACCCGTCTGGTGCTGGAGAACCTCAAGGCCGTGCTGGCTGCCGAGAAACTGACGATGGCGCACATCGTCTCGACCACGGTCTACATGAAGGATCTCAACGATTTCGGCAAGATGAACGAGGTCTACGCAGGCTTCTTCAGCGGCGTCGCGCCCGCACGCGCCACGGTGCAGGTGGCGCGACTGCCACGCGATGTGGCAGTGGAAATCGGCGCAATTGCGGTCAGGCCTTGAACTGAATCGGTACGCCTGCGCCGCGGCGCAGGCGCAAGCCAGGCGGCCTCGGCTGCCTGGCTTTTTGCATTGCCGGCAGGCTTCGCTACGCCCCCTGACTACGCGAGCACGGCAGGGCGCAACCGCCTTGCTCCGCACGAATCAAGCTGCGCGCACCACTGTAGGCGTGGGAACCACCGTCGGCGTGGGCACGGCTGTCGTCGGCTCCTTGCGCGCCGGCGCCAAGCCCTTGGCCGCGCTGTGCCGCTGGAAGGCCTGCTCTTCCCATTCATGGATCTCCTGCTCCAGACGCTGGGCGCGTGTGGCATACATCTCCGCGGAGGACTGGTAGTACTCGGCGGCAATCGTGTGCTCGAGCACGGCCATGCGCGCTTCCTGCAGGTAGGCGCGTGTGCGGCGGATATAGCGGGGTTCGGACAAGCTCCCACCAAAGATTCTGCTGAACAACATGTCTGCTCCTCCTTCACGGCTTGCGCGCAACACAGGCATTTGCAACGTCTGCCGATAGACGTAAATTAAGGGCAAGCGGGCGCAACCTCTGTCAACACAAGACACCATCGGCTGTAGGATGCGCCCCTACCCCATTCAGGCGACCCTGGCGCCGCAGGCCTGCGAAAATGCCACCGTCCCATACGGAACGATCCCATGTCCAAATCCCTCGCCTGGCTTGCGCCGCACGACCCCTTTCCCGGCGTTGAACAGACCTGGGGCGAAAGCGATCCCATTCCCGGCCTGCTGGCCGCGGGCGGCCAGCTCGATGCCCAGCACCTGCGCAGCGCCTACAGCCAGGGAATCTTCCCGTGGTTCAGCGCGGGCCAGCCCATCCTGTGGTGGTCGCCCGACCCGCGCATGGTGCTGCAGACCGATGCCTTCCGGCTGCACCGCTCGCTGCGCAAGACACTGCAACGCTTTCGCGCCACGCCGGGCTGCGAGATCCGCGTGGACAGCGCGTTCGAAACCGTGATCCGCAGTTGCGCGCAGACGCCGCGCGACGGCCAGGACGGCACCTGGATCGTCGAGAGCATCGTTCAGGCCTATTGCGAGCTGCACCGCCAGGGTGACGCGCACAGCATGGAGACCTGGGTCGACGGCAAGCTCGTGGGCGGCCTGTACTGCGTGGCGCTGGGCCATGCCGTGTTTGGCGAGTCGATGTTCGCGCACGCCACCGACGCCTCGAAAATCGCGCTGGCCGCACTGGTCGCGCTGTGCCGCCGCCACGGCGCCCCGCAGATCGACTGCCAGCAGGCCACGCCGCACCTGGCCTCGCTGGGCGCGCGCACCATGGCGCGGCGGGATTTTCTGGCCGAAGTCGAGCGCCAGCGGCACAAGCCGCGCATGGATTGGCGCTTCGACGCCGTATACTGGGACGAGCTGAGCACCGCATGACGCAACTCAACGACCTCCCTCTTCAGGCACTGCAGTTCTATGCAACTGCGGCTTATCCCTGCAGCTACGTTGCCGGGAGGATGGCGCGCTCGCAGGTGGCAACGCCCAGCCATCTGATACAGAACGCGACCTATTCCGAGCTGGTCACGATGGGCTTTAGGCGCAGCGGCATGTTCACCTACCGCCCTTACTGCGACGGCTGCCGCGCCTGCGTTCCGCTGCGCGTGCTGACCCAGGCCTTCAAGCCTGATCGCAGCCAGCGCCGCGCCATGGCGCAGCACCAGGACCTGCAGGCTTCCATCTGCCGCCTGAGCTTCAGCGACGAACACTACCAGCTTTACCTGCGCTACCAGCGCCAGCGCCACAGCGGCGGCGGCATGGACGAAGACCGCATCGACCAGTACACCCAGTTCCTGCTGCAAAGCCGCGTCAATTCGCGACTGGTCGAGTTCCGGGCGCCCGCGACCGACGATGCGCCCGGCGCGCTGAAAATGGTCTCCATACTCGACGTGCTCGAAGACGGCCTGTCGGCGGTCTACACCTTCTACGAGCCCGAACCGCATGTGAGCTACGGCACGTTCAATGTGCTGTGGCAGATCGACCAGGCGCGCACCATGGGCCTGCCCTACGTCTATCTCGGCTACTGGATAGAAGGCAGCGCCAAAATGGATTACAAATCACGCTTTCTGCCGCATGAAGTGCGCATCCAGGACCTCTGGGAACGCATAGACCGGCGGCCGCGCGGCGCGCGCGAGCAAGCGGTTTCGTAGGCCCGCAGCGCCACTCGTGCGCGCGCCTGCGGGCAGGCGCTAGAATCGCGCATTGCCGCCCCGCTTCCGCATTATGAAAATCACCGATCCCGGCACTCCTTCCATACCCAGCGTCCAAGTTCTAGAGCGCATGTTCACCCTCATCGACGTGCTGGCCTCGCGCGAGGAAGCGGTGTCGCTCAAGGAAATCAGTGAAAAGACCGGCCTGCATCCGTCCACCGCGCACCGCATTCTCAACGACCTGACCATAGGCCGCTACGTCGACCGCCCCGAGTCGGGCAGCTACCGGCTGGGCATGCGCCTGCTCGAGCTGGGCAATTTGGTCAAAGCCAGGCTGAACGTGCGCGAGGCCGCGATGGCACCCATGCGCCTGTTGCACAAGCAGATCCAGCAGCCTGTGAACCTGAGCGTGCGCCAGGGCGACGAAATCGTCTACGTCGAGCGCACCTACAGCGAGCGCTCGGGCATGCAGGTGGTGCGCGCCATCGGCGGCCATGCACCGCTGCACCTGACGTCCACGGGCAAGCTGTTCCTGGCCGCCGACGATCCGCAGCGCGTGCGCGCCTACGCCACGCGCACCGGCCTCGCGGGCAATACCCACAACTCCATCACCCAGCTGGGCGTGCTCGAGAGCGAACTCGCCAAGACGCGCCAATACGGCATTGCGCGCGACAACGAGGAGCTGGAACTGGGCGTGCGCTGCATCGCGGCCGGCATTTACGACGACCAGGGCAAGCTGGTCGCGGGACTGTCGATCTCGGCGCCCGCCGACCGCATCGACGACGGCTGGCTGCCGCGGCTGCAGTCCACGGCCGCGGAAATTTCCATGTCGCTGGGCTTTGCGGGCTGGCGCTCGGTCGACGGCATGCCTGCCAGCAGTACGGCCGGATAAGACAAAGCCCCCCAGCGGTCTGCACCGCTGGAGGGCTCATGTCTTGCGGTCCTTGCGGACCTGTCAAAGGCCGGCGGCCTTCAACCCTTGATTTTATGGCTGGCCAGAACCGCGGACGCACCCGACTGGTTCTCGACCCAGTGGCGCACGCGCTCGGCATCGGCCAGGCGGCTGAACTTGCCTGCGGAATCGAGGAACACCATGATCAGCTTGCGGCCGGCGACTTCGGCCTGCATCACCAGGCATTGGCCGGCCTCGGAGATATAGCCGGTCTTTTGCAGACCGATTTCCCAGGCCGGGCTCTTCACGAGGCGGTTGGTATTGTTGTACTGCAGCGTGCGTGGGCCCTGGGCCACTTCGTAGCTGGGCGAAGTGCTGAGCTCGCGCACCAGCGGATCGCCATGGGCCACGTTGACCAGCACCGCGAGATCGCGCGCGCTCGACTGGTTGCGGCTGGACAGCCCCGTGGGCTCGACATATTTGGTGTCGGCCATGCCCAGCAGCTTGGCCTTGACATTCATCTGCGTGACGAATGCCGCGAGACCACCGGGATAGGTACGGCCCAGCGCATGGGCGGCGCGGTTTTCGCTCGACATCAGTGCCAGGTGCAGCATTTCGCCACGCGTGAGCGTCGCGCCCACGCGCAGGCGCGAACTGCTGCCCTTTTCGGTGTCCACGTCGTCCTGAGTAATGGTCAGGACCTCGTCCATGGGCAGACGCGCCTGCGAGATGATCAGCCCGGTCATGAGCTTGGTCAACGATGCAATGGGCAGCACCGCATGGTCGTTCTTGCTCAGCAGCACTTCATGCGTTTCCTGGTCCACGACCAGGGCCACGCTGGACTTCAGATCGAGCGGATCGGTGACGTCATGCAGGCCCGCGAGCTGACCGAACGACTGGCGTGCGGGCGCGTAAGCGACCGCTCGCACCGGACTGCGCGCACTGGCGGCAACGGCCCGGCCGGCCTTGCCAGCGGCGGCCTGCTTGCGCGGCGCGGCCTTGACCTTGGCGGTGTTGACGGCCTTGCTGGCGCGCGCGGGCTTGCTCGCGCTGCTGGCCTGCTGCTTCTTCGCCACTTTCTTTTGCGCCGCGGAAGCCCCGGAAAAGGCCAGTGCTCCGCTCAATGCAAAGGCGGCCGAGACCTGAAATAGACGGGCGATCACGGTGCGGTGACGGTGGTGCATCCAAATGCTCCAAGCAGCAAAAAATAGAAAAACAGGGAAGCCGAATCAAAAAAGTCGCACAAAACAACAAGTTGCACGACTTTCATGAGAATGTAAGCGAGATTATAGAGCCGACCTTCAACCTTGCGCCACCACCATTTCGCTGCTGCTGTGCAATTTGTTCAACGCGCTGAGGTAGGCCTTGGCCGATGCGACCACGATATCGGGGTCAGCGCCCACTCCATTGACCACCCTGCCGCTGCGTTGCAGCCGCACCGTGACCTCGCCCTGGCTCTCGGTCGAATCGCTGATCGCGTTGACCGAATACAACACCATGTCGGCACCGCTTTGCACCTGTGACTCGATCGCCTTGAACGACGCATCGACCGGCCCGTTGCCATCCGACTCGGTCTTGAGTTCCACGCCATCGCGGCTGAAGACCACACGCGCATGCGGGCGCTCGCCGGTCTCGCTGTGCTGGGCCAGCGAGACGAACACGAACGGATCGTGGTGGCCCAGCGCGCCCTGCTCGCTGACCAGCGCCAGGATGTCCTCATCGAAAATCTCGCTCTTGCGGTCGGCGAGCTCCTTGAAACGCGTGAAAGCCTCGTTGACCGCGGCTTCGCTGTCGAGGTCCACGCCCAGTTCCTGCAGGCGCTGGCGGAATGCATTGCGCCCGCTGAGCTTGCCCAGCACGATCTTGTTGGCCGACCAGCCCACATCCTCGGCGCGCATGATCTCGTAGGTGTCGCGCGCCTTGAGCACGCCGTCCTGGTGAATGCCCGAGGCATGGGCAAACGCATTCGCGCCGACCACGGCCTTGTTGGGCTGCACCACGAAGCCCGTGGTCTGGCTGACCATGCGGCTGGCGGCGAGGATATGTTCGGTGGCGATGTTCACGTCGAGGCCGAAGTAGTCGCGCCGCGTCTTCACGGCCATCACCACTTCCTCGAGCGAGCAGTTGCCCGCACGTTCGCCCAGGCCGTTGATCGTGCACTCGACCTGGCGCGCGCCGCCTATCTTCACGCCGGCCAGCGAGTTGGCCACGGCCATGCCCAGGTCGTTGTGGCAATGCACCGACCAGATCGCCTGGTCGCTGTTGGGAATGCGCTCGCGCAGGTTGCGTATGAACTCGCCGTAGAGCTCGGGAATCGCATAGCCCACGGTATCGGGCACGTTGATCGTGGTCGCGCCTTCGGCGATCACGGCTTCGATCACCCGGCACAGGAAGTCGGGGTCGCTGCGGTAGCCGTCTTCAGGGCTGAACTCGATGTCGGCAATCAGGTTGCGCGCGAAGCGCACCGACTGGCGCGCCTGCTCGAGCACCTGCTCGGGCGTCATGCGCAGCTTCTTCTCCATGTGCAGCGCGCTGGTCGCGATGAAGGTGTGGATGCGCCCGCGCTGCGCATCCTGCAGCGCTTCGGCCGAACGCGAGATGTCGCGGTCGTTGGCGCGCGCCAGCGAGCAGATGGTCGAGTCCTTGATGGCGCGCGCGATGGCCTGCACCGCCTCGAAGTCGCCCTGGGAGCTCGCGGCGAAGCCGGCCTCGATCACATCCACCTTGAGGCGCTCGAGCTGGCGCGCGATGCGCAGCTTCTCGTCGCGCGTCATGGATGCGCCCGGCGACTGCTCGCCGTCGCGCAAGGTGGTGTCGAAAATGATGAGTTGGTCTGTCATATGCACGCTCCAGAAAGAGACATCCGCCGACTTTACTCCGACAACTTCCGACACCGGCCCGGGGTTACCAGGCCTTGCGGGCTCAGACCGTGGCGGCGGCCACGGCGACCGGAGCGCGCTCCAGGCCCGAAACGATGGCGCTGATCGACGCCGAGACGATGTTCGCGTCCATGCCCACGCCATACACGACATGCGTGTCATCAACGCGCAGCTCCACATAGGCTGCAGCCTGGGCGTTGGCGCCCGCGCTCACCGCATGCTCGGCATAGTCGAGCACGCGGATGCTGCGGCCCGTGGCTTCGCTGAGCGCGCCGACAAACGCATCGATGGGGCCCGTGCCCTCGCCGCTCAAGGCGCGCACTTCGCCGTTGATCAGGAACTCGCCGCTGATGGCCACCGTGCCGCTTTCGCCGCTCAGGCGGTACTGCGGACGGCGCGTGGCGTCGAGGCGGTATTCGGTCTGGAACAGGCTCCAGAGATTCTGCGCCGTCAATTCCTTGCCGCTGGCATCCATCTCGCGCTGCACGGCCTGGCTGAATTCAATCTGCAGGCGGCGCGGCAATTGCAGGCCGTATTCGCTTTCAAGCAGATAGGCGATGCCGCCCTTGCCCGACTGGCTGTTGACGCGGATCACGGCTTCGTAGCTGCGGCCCAGGTCCTTGGGGTCTATGGGCAGGTAAGGCATGTCCCAGATGTCGCCTTCCTGGCGCGCGCTGAAGGCCTTCTTGATCGCGTCCTGGTGCGAGCCCGAGAACGAGGTGTAGACCAGGTCGCCGACATAGGGGTGGCGCGGGTGCACGGGCAGCTGGTTGCAGTGCTCGACCGTGGCGCGGATGTCGTCGATCTGCGAGAAGTCCAGGCCGGGATGCACGCCCTGGATGTACATGTTGAGCGCAACGTTGACGATGTCGAGGTTGCCGGTGCGCTCGCCGTTGCCGAACAGGCAGCCTTCGAGGCGGTCGGCGCCGGCCATCAGCGAGAGCTCGGCCGCTGCCGTGCCCGTGCCGCGGTCATTGTGCGGGTGCACCGACAGCACGATCGAATCGCGGCGCTCGAGGTGGCGGTGGGTCCACTCGACCATGTCGGCGAACAGATTGGGCGTCGAATGCTCGACCGTGGTCGGCAGGTTGATGATGCACTTCTTCTCGGGCGTGGGCTGCCACACGGCGGTGACGGCGTCGATCACGCGCTTGGAGAAGGCCAGCTCGGTGTCCGAATACATTTCGGGCGAATACTGGAAGGTCCAGTCGGTCTGCGGATAGTCGGCCGCGATGTCCTTGAACAGCTGGGCATTGCTGCGCGCGAGCTCGACGATCTCGTCCTCGTTCATGTTCAGCACCACGCGGCGCATCACGGGCGCGGTGGCGTTATAGAGGTGGACGATGGCGCGCGGCACGCCGGCCAGGGCTTCGAAGGTGCGGCGGATCAGGGGCTCGCGCGCCTGGGTCAGCACCTGCACCGTGACGTCCTCGGGAATGCGGTCTTCCTCGATCAGCTTGCGCATGAAGTCGAATTCGACCTGGGACGCGGAAGGAAAGCCGACTTCGATTTCCTTGAAGCCAATTTCCACCAGCTGCTCGAACATGCGCATCTTGCGCGGAATGTCCATGGGCTCGATCAGGGCCTGGTTGCCGTCCCGCAGGTCCACGCTGCACCACACCGGAGGCTGGCTGATCACCGCATCGGG
Source organism: Comamonas sp. (assembly GCF_036666375.1). Taxonomy (GTDB): domain Bacteria; phylum Pseudomonadota; class Gammaproteobacteria; order Burkholderiales; family Burkholderiaceae_C; genus Comamonas. The sequence goes on from NZ_JAVWWA010000012.1 coordinate 9,580, forward strand.
CCAGGTGCGGTCAACGAGGCGGACGGGGGGAAATGCACGGTACTTGCTGGCGGGATTCTGCAACATCTTGGCTCTTTCGGAAAATTGAAAAGGGGGGTGTGCACCAGCGTTCCACAAAACAAAACGGCCCGTCGCTGATGCTACGGGCCGTAAGTAGGGGGAATGCGCGCGCGCTACTAGATCTGCCCGTGGGACATGGTTAGTAGGGCTAGCGACAGGTTTTGCATGAGGATCACTTTAGCACAAATAATTTGGCACTTGCCTTATTTGTGTAAACCGCGTTCTTCGGGCTCATCCTTGGAGGTGCTGATCACGCTGACCTGCTGGCCCTTGGCCTTGCGCCAGGCGTAGACCGCGTAGCCGCTGAAGCCGTAGAGCACGAACACGCCGAACAGCACCGTGGGCGCGTGGATGTTGATCACCGCGATCGCCAGCGCGATCAGCACGATGGCCGCAAACGGCACGCTGCGCTTCATGTGGACATCTTTGAAGCTGTAGAAAGGCACGTTGGTGACCATGGTCAGGCCCGCGTACAGCGTCAGCGCGAACATGGTCCAGGTCAGTTGCGTCCAGGTCAGCAGGCCGTCGGCGCCGCGCATCAGGCCCGAGTCGCTGAGCAGCCAGATGAAACCCGTGACCAGCGCGGCAGCGGCTGGCGAAGGCAGGCCCTGGAAGTAGCGCTTGTCGACCACGGCCGTGTTGACGTTGAAGCGTGCCAGGCGCAGCGCCGCGCAGGAGCAGTAGACAAAGGCCGCGATCCAGCCCCAGCGTCCCAGGCCCTTGAGCGCCCACTCATAGGCGATCAGCGCCGGCGCGACGCCAAACGACACCATGTCGGACAAGGAATCCATCTGCTCGCCAAACGCGCTTTGTGTATTGGTCATGCGCGCCACGCGGCCGTCGAGGCTGTCGAGCACCATGGCGCAGAACACGCCGATGGCCGCCAGCTCGAAACGGCCGTTCATGGCCATCACGATCGCATAGAAGCCGCCGAACAGCGCTGCCAGCGTGAACAGATTGGGCAGGATATAGATGCCCTTGCGGCGCTTGCGCACCACCACACCCGGGGTTTCCGTCAAATCGTTGCCGTCATGCATGTAATAAACCTCCACCACCGTGCCCGTTCGAACGGACCGCTGAAATCGCCATATGAGAAGGAGCGCCTTGACGCGCTCCATGTGTGTTGCAGTGTACCCGCGTGGACTGCACCGACATTCATAAATATGGGGCCCCGCATGCGCCGCGGGTGTAGGAGCCGGCCCATCCTTGGCCTGGGCATAAAAAAAGCCACCTTGCGGTGGCTTTCGATGACCGGTGCAGGGCCTGCGCCCTGCGTCCCATCAGTTCTTGGTTTGATCGACCAGCTTGTTCTTGGCGATCCAGGGCATCATGGCGCGCAGCTGGCCACCGACCTTTTCGATCTGGTGATCGGCGGTGTTGCGGCGGCGGGCGGTCATGCTGGGGTAGCCGGTGCGGCCTTCCAGGATGAACATCTTCGCGTATTCGCCGTCCTGGATGCGCTTGAGCGCATTGCGCATGGCCTGGCGCGATTCGGCGTTGATCACTTCGGGGCCGGTCACGTACTCGCCGTATTCGGCGTTGTTCGAGATCGAGTAGTTCATGTTGGCGATGCCGCCTTCATAGATCAGGTCGACGATCAGCTTGAGTTCGTGCAGGCACTCGAAGTAGGCCATTTCAGGCGCGTAGCCGGCTTCGACCAGGGTTTCGAAGCCCATCTTGATCAGCTCGACCGCACCGCCGCACAGAACAGCCTGTTCGCCGAACAGGTCGGTCTCGGTCTCTTCCTTGAAGTTGGTCTCGATGATGCCGGCCTTGCCGCCACCGTTGGCCATCGCGTACGACAGCGCCAGGTCACGGGCCTTGCCCGACTTGTCCTGGTGCACGGCGATCAGGTGGGGCACGCCGCCGCCTTGCGTGTAGGTGTTGCGCACGGTGTGGCCGGGAGCCTTGGGAGCGACCATCCACACGTCCAGATCGGCGCGCGGCACGACCTGGTTGTAATGCACGTTGAAGCCGTGGGCAAACACCAGCGAAGCGCCTTGCTTGATGTTGGGTTCGACGTTGTTCTTGTACACGGCTGCGATGTCTTCATCGGGCAGCAGGATCATGACCACGTCAGCGGCCTTCACGGCGTCGTTGACTTCCATCACATTGAGACCGGCCTTTTCGACCTTGGGCCACGAAGCGCCACCCTTGCGCAGGCCGACCACGACCTTCACGCCGCTTTCGTTCAAGTTCTGTGCGTGTGCATGGCCTTGGCTGCCGTAACCGATGATTGCAACGGTCTTGCCCTTGATCAGGCTCAGGTCGCAGTCTTTGTCGTAGAAAACTTTCATGTTGGCTCCAGTGGATGGGTTCTTAGGGGGTAAAAAAGGAAAGGCAGGGGGAAAATTCAAACGCGCAGGATGCGCTCGCCGCGACCGATGCCGCTCGCGCCGGTGCGCACGGTCTCGAGGATCGCAGCGCGTTCGATGGCCTGCAAAAAGGCGTCGTTCTTGGACTGGTCGCCCGTGAGTTCGATGGTGTAGCTCTTGTCGGTCACATCGATGATGCGGCCGCGGAAGATGTCGACCAGGCGCTTCATTTCTTCGCGCTCCTTGCCCACGGCCCGGACCTTGACCATCATCAGCTCGCGCTCGGCATAGGCGCCTTCGGTCAGGTCCACCACCTTGACCACCTCGATGAGGCGGTTCAGGTGCTTGGTGATCTGCTCGATCACGTCTTCCGAGCCCGTGGTCTGGATGGTCATGCGCGACAGCGACGGATCTTCCGTCGGCGCCACGGTCAGGGACTCGATGTTATAGCCTCGCGCCGAAAACAATCCGACCACGCGCGACAGCGCGCCGGGTTCGTTCTCGAGCAAGACTGCAATGATGTGCTTCATGGGTACAGATTCCTCTTTTCGCCGCCCTCCCCCGCGCACGGTAATGCGCGGGCTTGGCGGACAATAGATTCGTCAAAATGGGGGCCATCGGAAGATGGCCGGGAAGTGAGGCGTTGGGGCCGGGGCCCCTGCGCTCAGAGGTCTTCGGTGCCGAGCAGCATTTCGGTGATGCCCTTGCCGGCCTGGACCATGGGGAACACGTTCTCGGTCGGATCGGTGCGGAAGTCGAGGAACACCGTGCGGTCCTTGAGGCGGCGTGCCTCGCGCAGCGCGGGCTCGACGTCTTCGGGGCGCTCGATCAGCAGGCCCACATGGCCGTAGGCCTCGGCGAGCTTGACGAAGTCCGGCAGCGCGTCCATGTAGCTGTGGCTGTAGCGGCCCGAGTACTCGATCTCCTGCCACTGGCGCACCATACCGAGATAACGGTTGTTGAGCGAGCAGATCTTGATCGGCGTGTTGTGCTGCAGGCAGGTCGACAGCTCCTGGATGTTCATCTGCACCGAGCCTTCGCCCGTGATGCAGAACACTTCGGCGTCGGGCTTGGCCAGCTTGATGCCCATGGCATAGGGGATGCCCACGCCCATCGTGCCCAGGCCGCCGGAGTTGATCCAGCGGCGCGGCTCGTCAAAGCGGTAGTACTGCGCGGCCCACATCTGGTGCTGGCCCACGTCGGACGTGATGTAGGTGTCGGTGCCGCGCGTCATGTTGAACAGCGTCTCGACCACGTACTGCGGCTTGATCACATCGGGATTGCTGTTGTCGTAACGCAGGCAGTCGCGCTCGCGCCAGCCCTCGATGGTGTCCCACCAGGCGGCGAGCGCACCGGCATCGGGACGCGCGGGCGTCTCGCGCAGCATGGCGATCAGCTCGCCCAGCACGTCCTTGACGTCGCCGACGATGGGCACGTCGACACGCACGCGCTTGGAAATCGACGAAGGATCGATGTCGATGTGGATGATCTTGCGCTCGACCGACAGGAAGTGCTTGGGGTTGCCGATCACGCGGTCGTCGAAGCGCGCGCCCACGGCCAGCAGCACGTCGCAGTTCTGCATCGCGTTGTTGGCTTCGATGGTGCCGTGCATGCCCAGCATGCCCAGGTACTTGCGCTCGCTCGCGGGATAGGCGCCCAGGCCCATCAGCGTGTGGGTCACCGGCATGCCCAGCATGTCGACCAGCGTGCGCAGCTCGTTGCAGGCATTGCCCAGCAGCACGCCGCCGCCCGTATAGATATAGGGGCGCTTGGCGCTCAGCAGCAGCTGCAGCGCCTTGCGGATCTGGCCGCTGTGGCCCTTCTTGACCGGGTTGTACGAGCGCATCTCTATGCTCTGCGGATAACCGGTCCAGGCGGCCTTCTTGAAGGACACGTCCTTGGGGATGTCGACCACGACCGGACCGGGACGGCCCGAGCGCGCGATGTGGAAGGCCTTCTTCATCGTCGCCGCGATATCGCGCACATCCTTGACCAGGAAGTTGTGCTTGACGATGGGGCGCGTGATGCCGACGGTGTCGCATTCCTGGAAGGCGTCGGTGCCGATGGAGGCCGTCGATGTCTGGCCGCTGATCACGACCAGCGGAATGCTGTCGGTATAGGCGGTGGCGATGCCGGTGACGGCGTTCGTCAGGCCGGGGCCCGAGGTGACCAGCGCCACGCCGACTTCGCCGGTCGCGCGGGCAAAGCCGTCGGCGGCATGTACGGCCGCCTGTTCGTGGCGCACCAGCACATGCTGAATGGTGTCTTGCTTGTAGAGTGCGTCGTAGATATACAACACAGCGCCACCCGGATAACCCCACAGATGCTGCACGCCTTCGGCCTGGAGCGACTTGACGAGGATTTCGGCACCCATCAATTCAGTGGGACGCGGAGTGGACGACGCTGCTGCAGCGGCAGCGGAGGAGAGCTCTGCCTTGGAAATTTCCATGATCAACCTTTGCGAATTTCTCTAACGAAAAACCTTGGGTGCCCCTGGCCTGAGCCCTTGTGAGGCCGGTTTGGGACTTGAGGCCATGGCCATGGGCGAAATGTGTGGACGCCGGACCGTGACCCGTTTGCTTTTTTGATTTGCGCCCGGATTATCGCACTGCGGCGCAATGCCCTGGCATCCAGGTGCGGCAAAATATTCGATGGATGCGATAATTCGCTTCGACCTGAGCTGACGCCCGCCGTAATCGGCAGGCCGCAGCCGCAATCCCTTTCTGGCCACGGCGCCCTTTTCGCGGCAGGCTGATCTCTTTGGCAACCGAACAAGAACTCTCGCAATTTCTCAAGGATGTGGAAAAACGCGCTTTCAAGCGCGCGCTCTACCATGTCCGCGATGATGAGGCGGCGCTCGACATTGTCCAGGACAGCATGCTCAAGCTGGCCCACCATTACGGGGACAAGCCGCCCGCAGAGTTGCCCATGCTGTTCCAGCGCATCCTGTCCAACTGCACGCTCGACTGGTTCCGGCGGCAGAAAACACGCAATGCGGTGTTCTCGCGCATGAGCGATTTCGAGCCCGAAGGCGACGACGGCATGGACTTTGACCTGCTCGAGACCTATGCTGGCAACGGAAATGAACAGACGGTACAAAGTGCGGAAGAGCACACTCAGCGGGTACAAACGCTACAAAGCATAGAAAAAGAGGTCCAGGAGCTGCCAACACGTCAACGCGAAGCCTTTTTGATGCGTTATTGGGAGGAGATGGACGTCGCAGAGACCGCAGCCGCCATGGGTTGCTCTGAAGGCAGTGTGAAGACACACTGCTTTCGCGCCATTCAGACCCTCAGCAAGGCACTGAAGGCCAAAGGAATCCAGTTATGAACATTGCAGTATCACCCTCGGTAGAGCAGGCCGCCGATCATTTCGCCCGGCGCGTGACCGCGCGCCTGAGCGAAAACAACCAATTGCTGGCCTACGACATCAGCGAACGTCTGCGCGCCGGGCGTGAGCGCGCGCTGTCCGAGCGCCGGCGTGAAGTGCTGGTCCACCAGCGCGTCACGGCCAGCGCCGTGCAGAACCAGGGCGGCGTCGCCTCCCTGGGCGCGCCCGGACGGCACAGCTGGTGGCGCGGTGCGCTCACCGCGGCGCCGCTGGTCGGTCTGGCCATCAGCCTTGCGGTCTTCATCACCTCGCAGACCGATTTCGGCACGCACGAAGTCGCTGAAGTGGACGCCGCGCTGCTCACCGACGACCTGCCGCCTTCGGCCTACACCGATCCAGGCTTCCTGCAATTCATCCAGACACCGCCCGCGGTCTCGACACTCTGATCCTAGCGATTTCCCGGTTGCATGCCCCCTGTCCCGCGCACTGAACACCGTAATTTGAGCAGCGTCGCCCTCGCGTCGGCGCTGCTGTTGGCGTTCACCGCGCTTGCGGCCTGGGTCGTGCCGCAGGTGCGGCAGGCGCCCAGCGCGCTGGCCATGGCCACGGTCGCGCAGGCGCCTTCCGCGGATTCGGACGCGCCGCGCAACGGCCTGTCGCAGCGCCGCCTGCTGGCCGCCGGCCCCAACTGGGGTGAGCTCACGAAAGCCCAGCAACGCGTGCTGCAGCCGCTGGAAAAGCGCTGGCCTTTCATGGGCGAAGTGCAAAAGAGCCGCTGGATCGTGCTTGCCGGCACCTTCGACACGCTGCCCGCGCAGGAACAGCTCAAGCTGCGCGACCGCATGGAGTCCTGGGCCAGCCTCAGCGCCCAGCAGCGCAGCCAGGCCAGGCTCAACTACGCGATCACCAACCGCATGGCGCCCAAGGACAAATGGGCGCAATGGGAAGCCTACCAGGCGCTCAGCGACGAACAAAAGCGCGCGCTTGCGGCCAAGGCTGCCGCGGCCAAGCCCGCGGGCGGCGCGGCGCCGGCGCTGCGCCCCGTGCCGGCGAAGAAGCTCGCACGCGTGCCGGCCGCCACGGCGACCGTGACCACCGCCCCCAACCTGCCCAATCTGCCCAAGATTCCCACGCCCACGGCCCAGGCCACACACCATATCGCGCCGCCCGCGCCGGCGGTCGCCGTCGAAACCCGTCCGGTGACCATGCCCAGCGTGGTCGAGACCGCGCCCGTCAACCTGTCGACCGCAACCGCCCTGCCCCTGCCAGCGCTGGCGCCTCTAGGCGGCGACACGACCGCGGGCACGGGGCTGGGCGATCCGCCACCACCGTAATGCCTTCCTCCAACACGCTTTCCACGGCTGAACCGCACACTCCCGGCCTGCGCCGGCGCATGGCCTGCTGGCTCTATGAAGGACTGCTGCTGTTCGGCGTGGTGTTCATCGCCGGCTATCTGTTCGGCACGCTGAGCCAGACGCGCAATGCGATGGACAACCGCCACGCGCTGCAGGCCTTCCTGTTCGTGGTGTTCGGCATCTACTTCACCTGGTTCTGGTCCAAGGGCCAGACGCTGGCGATGAAGACCTGGCATATCCGCGTGACCGACAAGTCGGGCCGGGCGCTGAGCCAGGGCCGGGCGCTGGCGCGCTATCTGCTCAGCTGGCTGTGGTTTCTGCCGCCGCTGGCGGTGATTGCGCCGTTCCAGCTGCCCGCGGGCGAGACCACGGTGCTGATGCTGGGCTGGATCGCGGTCTGGGCGCTGCTCAGCCGCCTGCACCCGCAGCGCCAGTTCCTGCACGATGCGCTGGCCGGCACGCGCCTGGTGCACGACGCCCAAGGTGAAGCGCGCGCCCGGCTCAAGCGGCGCAAGGCCGACGGACTGGCCTAGGCTAGCGTATCCTCTCGGCCCATGCCTCCAGAGATTCCACCGGTCAACCTGCAGAAAACCCGCCGCGGTCTGCACCGCATATGGCATGCGACCGGCTACTCGCTGCAAGGCCTGCGCGCGGGCTGGGGCGAAAAAGCGTTTCGCACCGAAGCCATTTTGGCGCTGTGCCTGCTGCCGTTTGCTCCCTGGCTGGGCCGCAGCTGGAGCGAAAGCGTATTGCTGGTCGCCAGCGTCGTGCTGGTGCTGATCGTCGAGCTGCTCAACAGCGGCATCGAATCCGCGATCGACCGCATAGGCCCCGAATGGCATGCGCTTTCCAAGCGTGCCAAGGACATGGGCAGCGCCGCGGTGCTGCTGGCCGTACTGCTGTGCGCGGGCACCTGGCTGTCCGCCCTTTACTTGAAATTCCTATGACGAACTCCACCAAACCTGCTTTTTCCCTTTGCGTCTACCTGGGCTCGCGCCCCGGCGTCAACCCGCTGTTCACCGAAGCCGCGATCGCAGTCGGTACGTGGATAGGCGCGCATGGCGGCCAGCTGGTCTATGGCGGCGGACGCTCGGGCCTGATGGGCACCGTGGCCGAAGCCACGCGCCTGGCCGGCGGCCGCGTGGTCGGCATCATTCCCCAGGCGCTGGTCGACAAGGAACAGGCCAACCATGCCTGCGACGAGCTGCACATCGTGCAGACCATGCACGAGCGCAAGGCCATGATGGCCGAGCGCTCGGATGCCTTCGTGGCCCTGCCCGGCGGCATAGGCACCTTCGAGGAACTGTTCGAAGTCTGGACCTGGCGCCAGCTCGGCTACCACGACAAGCCCATAGGCCTGCTCAACACCGATGGCTATTACGACAACCTGCTGACGTTCCTGGCCACCAGCGTGCAAAGCGGCCTGATGGGCGAATGGCAGATGGGGCTGATCGAGCACCATGCCGACGCGGCCGTGCTGCTGCCGTCGCTGATCGAGGCCGCGGGCACGGCCGACGAAACCAAGGCGCTGCGCGAAGTTATCTGAGGCGCGGCGACTGGGCAGCGCTGCGACCGTTCGCCCTGAGCCTGCCTCGCCGGCCGCGCCGAAGGCTGACCGCACCCGAGCCAAGATGGAGCACCAACGACGCAGGTCGCCAAATCCTGCGCTCGAAGATCAGATGGCGGAAGCGTCCAGATCGCCGGTACGGATGCGCACCACGCGCTCCACGGGCGTGACGAAGATCTTGCCGTCGCCGATCTTGCCGGTGCGCGCCACGTTGACGATGGCGTCGACGCAGCGGTCCACATCTTCGGTCTTGACCACGACTTCGATCTTCACCTTGGGCAGGAAATCGACCACGTATTCCGCGCCACGGTAAAGCTCGGTATGGCCCTTCTGGCGGCCAAAGCCCTTGACCTCGGTGACCGTGAGGCCGGTGACGCCGCAATCGGCCAGCGCTTCGCGCACCTCTTCGAGTTTGAACGGCTTGATGACAGCGGTGATCATTTTCATGGGAACTCCTGGATGTGGGAATGCGTTGGCGCCATGCATTGCTGCATCACGCCCGGAATTTATTGGTGATCGGATAGCGCCAATCCTTGCCGAAGCTGCGGCGCGTGAGGCGCACGCCTATCGGCGCCTGACGGCGTTTGTGCTCGTTGATCTGGATCAGGCGCGTCACGCGCTCGACATCGGCCGCGGCAAAGCCCGCGGCCACGATGTCCTGCACCGATTCGTCATTTTCCATGTATCGCTCGACAATGGCGTCGAGCACTTCATAAGGCGGCAAGCTGTCTTGGTCTTTCTGGTCCGGGCGCAGCTCGGCGCTGGGCGGGCGCGTGATGATGCGTTCGGGAATCGGATTGCTGCCGGTGGCGAACGGATCGTGCGCATTGCGCCAGTTGGCCAGCGCGAACACCTGGGTCTTGACCAGATCCTTGATCACCGCGAAGCCCCCGGCCATGTCGCCGTAGAGCGTGCAGTAGCCCGTGGCCATCTCGCTCTTGTTGCCTGTGGTCACGACCAGCGCGCCGAACTTGTTCGACAGCGCCATCAGCAGCGTGCCGCGGATGCGCGCCTGCAGGTTCTCTTCGGTCGTGTCTTCGGCGCGGCCGGCGAAATCGGCGGCCAGCGCGGCCTTGAAGGCCTCGAACTGCGGCACGATGGAAATTTCCTCGTAGGCCGCGCCCACGCGCTCGGCCATGTCGCGCGCATCGATCCAGCTGATGTCCGCCGTATAGGGCGAAGGCATCATCACCGTGCGCACCTTGTCGGCGCCCAGCGCGTCGACGGCAATCGCCAGCACCAGCGCCGAGTCTATGCCGCCCGACAGGCCCAGCAGCACGCCGGGAAAACGGTTCTTGCCCACATAGTCGCGCACGCCCAGCACCAGCGCGCGCCACAGCTGCTCGTGCGCGCTGGCCAGCGGCTGCACCTCGCCCTGCAGCGCCAGCGCGCCGCCCTGGGCCGTCACCTGCACGCTCATCAGGCTTTCCTCGAAGCCCGGCGCGCGCGCAACCACCGCGCCGTCGGCGCCGAGCGCGAAAGAATGACCGTCGAACACCAGCTCGTCCTGGCCGCCGACCAGATGGGCATAGACCACGGGCAGGCCGGTTTCCTGCACGCGCTCACGCAGCATGGCTTCGCGCACCGAGGGTTTGTCGCCATGGAAAGGCGAAGCATTGATGACGGCGAGCAGCTGCGCGCCGGCCTGGGCGGCGCGCTGCGCCGGGCCGGGCAGCCAGGCGTCCTCGCAGACCAGCAGGCCGATGCGCACGCCGTCGACCTCGAACACGCAGGGCGCGTCGCCGGGCGTGAAATAGCGCTGCTCGTCGAACACGCCGTAATTGGGCAGGGCCTGCTTGGCATAGCTGGCTTCGACAACCCCGTGGCGCAGCACGCTGGCCGCGTTGTGGCACAGTCGCTCGCCGGCCAAGCGCCGCGGATGGCCCAGCACAATCGCCAGGCCCGTGAGGTCGGCGGTTTCCCGTGCTACGGTATGCAGCGCCTGCTCGCAGGCATCGAGAAACGCGGGCCGCAGCAGCAGATCTTCGGCCGCGTAGCCGCACAGCGCGAGTTCGGGCGTGAGCAGCACGCGCGCGCCGGCCGCATGGGCCGCGCGTGCGGCGTCGATGATTTTTTGCGCATTGCCAGGCAGGTCGCCCACAACAAAATTGCGCTGAGCAGTGCAGATGGAGAACGTCATGGATAGAAATCAGGCCGACAAGGCCCATCGCAAAAGCGCTTCTCCCGGAGCAGGAAATTCGGCACGCGACGCCGGGAGCAGGCATGGCTGAAAGCGCAATTATCACCCGCGTGTTCACCGCGGTGCAGGAGATCCCCGCGCAGGCCTGGAATGAGCTGCTCGCGCGCCAGCCCGTGCCCACGCCTTTCATGCGCCACGAGTATCTGGCAGCGCTCGAATCCAGCGGCAGCGCAACGCTGGAAACCGGCTGGCAGCCCTGCTTCATCACGCTGTGGGCAGGCGAAGAACTGGTCGCGGCATGCCCGCTCTATGCCAAGAACCATTCTTCGGGTGAATACGTGTTTGACTGGGCCTGGGCGCGCGCCTATGCCGAGCATGGCCTCGAGTACTACCCCAAGGCGGTGATTGCCGTGCCGTTCACGCCCGTGCCCGGCTCGCGCCTGCTGGCGCGCGACGCGGCGCTGCGCGCGCTGCTGGCGCAGACCGTGCGCCGCTGGGTCCAGGCCCAGGACGGCTGGTCGTCGGTGCACGCACTGTTCACCGAGGAGGCCGATCTCGCGGCCTGCCGCGCCGACGGCTGGATGCAGCGTGGCGGCGTGCAGTTCCACTGGAACAACCAAGCGCTCGATGCCGCCGGCCCGCGCGCGCTGCGCGATTTCGACGATTTTCTCGCGCAACTGCAGCAGGAAAAGCGCAAGAAGATCCGCCAGGAACGCCGCAAGGTGGCCGCGGCCGGCGTCACGTTTCGTGCGCTGCATGGCGCACAGATAGAGACCGCGGACTGGGATTTCTTCTACAGCTGCTACGCGCGCACCTATTACGAGCATGGCAACGCACCTTATCTTTCGCGCGACTTCTTCGCGCGCCTGGGCGCGCAGATGGCTTCGCACTGGCTGCTGTTCATCGCCGAGCGCGCGGGCGCGCCCATCGCCGCAAGCCTGATCGCGCTCAACGCCGCTGCGGCCGAAGATGCGGGCGCGTCAGGCGGCGTCGCCTATGGCCGCTATTGGGGCGCGCTCGAGCGCGTCGATTGCCTGCACTTCGAAGCCTGCTATTACCAGCCTATCGAATGGTGCATTGCGCACGGCGTGGCGCACTTCGAGGGCGGCGCGCAAGGCGAGCACAAGATGGCGCGCGCGCTGCTGCCCACGCCCACGGCCAGCGCCCACTGGATCGCCCACCCGGCGTTTGCCGATGCCGTGGACCGGTTTCTCGCGCGCGAAGGCGCGGGCGTGCAGGACTATCTCGAGGAGCTGCAAGCGCACAGTCCGCTGCGCGCAGCCAGCCCGCCGGCCGCGCAGCCGCAGCCTTAGAAGCTTTCCCAGTCGTCGGTACCGGAGCCGGCCTGCGCAGGCCGGCCGCGCGAGCTGACGCTCAGCGGCACCGCGGGCGCGGCGGCGCTCGGCACGGCAGGCGCCGCCTTCACTGCCACAGGCTTGCGCGGCGCGGCTGGCGCCGGGGCGCTGCGTACTGCGGGCTGCACCCGGGCAACGCTGGCATGGCCGTCATCGAGACGGAACACCGCGACAGCCTGGACCAGTTCCTGGGCCTGGCGCTGCAGGCTGTCGGCCGCGGCCGCGCTTTGCTCGACCAGCGCCGCGTTCTGCTGCGTTGTCTGGTCCATCTGCGTGATCGCTTCGCCGACCTGGGCCACGCCCGTGCTCTGCTCGCTGCTGGCCGCGCTGATCTCGCCCATGATGTCGGTCACGCGGCGTATCGCGCCCACCACTTCGGTCATGGTCTCGCCGGCGAGATCCGCCTGCTGCGTACCCTGCGCCACGCGCTCGACGCTGGCCGTGATCAGCGCCTTGATTTCCTTGGCCGCCTCGGCGCTGCGCTGCGCCAGGCTGCGCACTTCACTGGCCACGACCGCAAAGCCCCGGCCCTGCTCGCCCGCGCGCGCCGCTTCGACGGCGGCGTTGAGCGCAAGAATATTGGTCTGGAACGCAATGCCGTCGATCACGCCGATGATGTCGGCGATCTGGCGGCTGCTGTCGTTGATGCCCTTCATCGTGCCCACCACCTGGGCCACGACGTCGCCGCCCTGCACCGCCACGGTCGAGGCGTTGAGCGCCAGCTGATTGGCCTGGCGCGCGTTGTCGGCGTTCTGGCGCACGGTCGAGCCCAGTTGCTCCATCGACGCCGCGGTCTGCTCGAGTGCGCTGGCCTGCTCTTCGGTGCGGCCCGACAGGTCGTTGTTGCCCGAAGCGATCTGGGCGCTCGCCGTGGCCACGGCTTCGGAGCCCTGGCGCACGTTGGCCACGATGTTGCGCAGGTTGTCCTGCATTCCGGCAAGGCGGCGCAGCATCTGCGCGGTTTCGTCCTTGCCGCTGGCATCGATCTGCGAAGTCAGATCGCCATTGCGGATGGCGCCGGCGACATCGGCAGCCCGCTGAATCGGGCGGGTGATCGAACGCGTGGTCAGCGCGCCCAGCAGCAGGCCGGCGAGCAGCGCCAGCGCTGCGCCGGCGGCCAGCACCACCTGGCTGGTCGTCGCCGACTCCTGGGCATCTGCCTGTACGGCCAGCAGGCTCTTGGCGGCGCTGTCGGCGACCTGGAAAACGGAATTCAGGTAGCTGTCGGCGAGCGGCTTGAGACGGGTCTCGAGCTCTTGCGAGACATCGTCGCCCTGTGCCAGACGCTTTTGCAGACTGGCGCGCAGTTCCGAATACGCCTTGCGCTTTTGTGCCACATCCGCCATCAGTGCCCGGCTCTGCTCGTCCTGCACCATGGCTTCGATCTGCTTTTGCGCCGCGCTGACGCTATCGCTGGCGGCCGCCATGTCCTTGCGCAAAGTCGCGAGAAAAACCGGATCGCTGCTGCGCATGACGGCCGAAGTACGCACCCAGTTGGCTTCGATCCACGACGCCCAGCGCTGGGTGAGCAGGCTGCGCTGCGTGTGCACCGTGGCAATTGCCTGATTGGCCTCCTTGAGCGACTCGAGGCGCCAGACGCCCATGCCGGCGATCCCGGCGGTAATCAACAACAGGATGGAAAACGCCAGGGTCAGGCGGGTGCCGATTTTCAAGTGTGCGTAGCGCATGAGTCTTGCCTCTGATGAATCGCCCCGGTGGCCCGGGATCAATGTAATGAATTGTCTCGCGCACTCTAGCTGAGACGAAAATGCCCCGGAGCATCACTACGCCATTGCCCGAGCGGCGCACAGGCCGCTCCTGCGTGTCGGGTCAGCCCACAGCGGCCTTGAGCAGGCCCATGTCGGCCGAACTCAACAGGGCTTCGATGTCCATCACGATCAGCATGCGCTCGCCGACGGTGGCGATGCCCTTGATGAAGGCTTCGTCGACCTGCGACTGGAACTGGGGCGTGGGGCGGATCGCGTCCAGCGCCAGATTGACCACATCGGCGACCGAATCCACGACCACGCCGAGCACGGTGTCGGCCACATTGAGAATGATCACCACGGTGAACGCCGTGTACTCGACGGTGGGGCAGCCAAGCTTCATGCGCAGGTCGACGATGGGCACGATCACGCCGCGCAGATCGACCACGCCCTTGATGAAGTCGGGCGCGTGCGCAATGCGCGTGGGCGTCTCATAGGAGCGGATTTCCTGCACGCGCAGGATGTCGATGCCGTACTCTTCCTGGCCCAACTGAAAAGTCAGGAACTCGGCCTTGGCCACCTGGGCCGTCTGGGAAGCGGAGCGCGAACGCAGGCCGCCGGAAGAAGAAAGATTCGAAAGCATGAAGGCTCCCTTGGGTTGAGATCGCCGCGTTGGCGGACGCATCTGGATCGCGGATGCACGGCGGGCCACAGGCGTCAAGCCTTGTCTCCCGCGCCGATTCCAGGTCTGTGTGAATGGGGATCCGGCGGCATGGGCAGCGCCCGCGCACGACCGGATTACATATTGTCACTAAAAAGCGAGGGCAGGCCCCAAAAAAAGGACTTGTCGCGTCAGAACGTTTCCCAATCGCTGTCGGCGGTCTGGCGCGCCACGGCTGTTGGAGCAGCCGGCGCCAATGCCGCTGGCGCGGGTGCTGCGGCAGCCGGTGCTGCGGCAGCCGATGCTGCGGCAGCCGGTGCTGCGGCAGCCGGCGCTGCGGCCACCTGCGGCACCTTGGCCGGCGCGCGCGGCGCCGCAGGCAGCTCGGTGGCGCGCGCAGTGGGGTGCTGGACTGTGGGCAGCGCACTGGCGCTCGCGGCGCGCTGGTGCGCGTCCTGCGCGAGTCGGAACACCGCCACGGCCTGGACCAGATCCTGCGCCTGGCGCTGCAGACTGTCGGCTGCAGCCGCGCTTTGCTCGACCAGCGCCGCGTTCTGCTGCGTTGTCTGGTCCATCTGCGTGATCGCTTCGCCGACCTGGGCCACGCCCGTGCTCTGCTCGCTGCTGGCCGCGCTGATCTCGCCCATGATGTCGGTCACGCGGCGTATCGCCCCGACCACTTCGGTCATGGTCTCGCCCGCCAAATCTGCCTGCTGCGTGCCCTGCGCCACGCGCTCGACGCTGGCCGAGATCAGCGACTTGATCTCCTTGGCGGCTTCGGCGCTGCGCTGCGCAAGGCTGCGCACTTCGCTGGCCACCACGGCAAAGCCCCGGCCCTGCTCGCCCGCACGCGCGGCTTCCACGGCCGCGTTCAGCGCGAGGATGTTGGTCTGGAACGCAATGCCGTCGATCACGCCGATGATGTCGGCGATCTTGCGGCTGCTTTCGTTGATGCCCTTCATCGTGCCGACCACCTGGGCGACCACGTCACCGCCCTGTGCCGCGACCGCCGACGCATTCAGCGCCAGCTGGTTGGCCTGGCGCGCGTTGTCGGCGTTCTGGCGCACCGTCGAGCCCAGCTGCTCCATTGACGCCGCGGTCTGCTCGAGCGCGCTGGCCTGCTCTTCGGTGCGGCCCGACAGGTCGCTGTTGCCCGAGGCGATCTGCGCGCTCGCCGTGGCCACGCCCTCGGCGTTGTTGCGCACGCTGTTGACGGTCTGCACCAGGCTGATCTGCATGCGCTGCAAGGCCGTGAGCAGATCGCCCATTTCGTCCTTGTTGCCCGGCGCAATCGACTGCGACAGATCGCCCAGGGCGATGTGGTTCGCCGCATCGACCGCCTGCCGCGCAGGCCGCGTCACGGAGCGCGTCACCAGTGCGCCGAACAATGCCGCGATGACGGCGCTCAGGGCCACTCCGGCCACCACCCAGAGGCGTGCGCTGTCATAGGCCGCGGCCGCCGCCTGCTGGGCCTGCCGGGCGCGCTGCTGGCTGATCGCATTGAGCCGGCCCACGGTTTCCGTGAGCGCCACGAACGCCGTTTCCGACGCGCCGCGGTAGACATTGCCGACCGCGTCGCCCAGCAGCGAATCCTGCTCGAGCAGCGTGTAATCCTTTTCCTTGGCGGCCTGGAACAGCGCTTCGCGGCTGCCGACATAGCTTTTGCGTTCGGTCTGGTACTGGGCCATCAGCGTGCCTTCTTCGGCATTGTGGTCAAGCGCTTCATAGGCGCGTTCCAGCGTCTGCAGCTGCTCCATGATGGCCGGTGCCTGCGTTGCCAGCGCGGCAGCTTCCTCGGCGCTCTTGGCCGACATCAGGCCGGCGTCCAGGCGCCGCAGACGGTTCCACTGCACGCGGATATCACCGGTATCCGACACGCTTGGCAGTGCCTGCCCGCCCAGAAAGCTCGCGGCCGCATTGATTTTCTGCAACTGCCACAGCGCCAGGCCGCCGACCGCCACTGTCAACAGCACCACCAGAAAAAATCCCAGCCCCAGCTTCAATCCCAGGCGCATATCAGCCAACTTCATTGTGTTTGTCTTTCCAACGCTTGCCATCCCCTCATCCGCCCGCGCGCACCTCCCCGGCACCTGCAGGCGGATGCCCCACAACAAAACAGCGTGCTGTCATTGCTGACAACACGCTGCGAATTCAACGCCCATCGCCCGGTAGGCACGCCCGGCTCGCCGTTCTGCAACGGCGTCGCTGAAAGCGCGTGCGGCAGGCCATGGCTTGCGCTGCGGCTCAGGCCTTGTAGTTGGCGATGCCGTCGACGATTTCCTTCTTGGCGGCGTCCACGCCTTGCCAGCCTTGCACCTTGACCCACTTGCCCTTTTCGAGGTCCTTGTAGTGTTCGAAGAAGTGCGAAATCTGCGCCAGCGTGATTTCAGGCACGTCGGCAATCGATTCGATCTTGGCGTATTGCGGCAGGATCTTGGCGGTGGGCACGGCCAGCACCTTGCCGTCGACGCCGGCTTCGTCTTCCATCATCAGAATGCCCAGCACGCGGCAGGGCACGACCACGCCCGGGGGCAGCGGGAACGGCGTCATCACCAGCACGTCGACCGGATCGCCATCGCCCGACAGGGTTTGCGGAACATAGCCGTAGTTGGTGGGGTAGTGCATGGCCGTGGTCATGAAACGGTCGACGAAGATCGCGCCCGATTCCTTGTCGACTTCGTACTTCACGGGATGGGCGTTGGCCGAGATTTCGATGACCACGTTGAACGTGTCGGGCGCATTCTTGCCAGGGGAGACTTTGTCGAAGGACATGATGATGTTGAGTTGAGTGAAACAAGAGGTCCGCAGCGGGATTGGCCATGATTTTAGGCGCAGCCTCGGGTCGCCCCGGCATGCACCGGGAAAATCAACCCGGCAACCAGGCGGCAGCGCTCGCATGCACTGTTTTTGACCTCAGGGTTTCCATGCGTTATTAAAATCCGCAGGCATGCGTCAATAGGGTGTTGTCCATTCACCGCCCGGTATGTCGTGATGCTGACGCAAGCGCCTTCACCTCTTTATTCGCCGCTGCTGCCCGAACACCTGATCATCCTGCGTTCGGGCCGCTGGTTCCATGAACTGCCCAAGGCCCTGGCCCAGCAGCTCACGGGATTGGCCCGCGTGCAGCAGCTCGCCGCCGGCGAAGCCGTGTTCGTGCGCGGCGATCCACCCGGCGGGCTCTACGCGGTGCTGCGCGGCACGCTGTCCATCTCCAGCGCCGGCAGCGGCGCCCACGCGCGCAGCACGCTGCTGACGCTGCTCGAGTCGCCGGCCTGGTTTGGCGAACTGTCGCTGTTCGACCAGTCACCGCGCATCCATGATGTCTACGCCACCGAACCAAGCTGCGTGCTGCAGGTGCCGCTGGCGCCGCTGCTGCAATGGCTGGAGCAGCATCCCGAACATTGGCGCTCGCTGGCGCTGCTGGTCACGCTCAAGCTGCGCCAGGCGCTGATCACGCTGGAGGACCAGTCGGTGCTCGCCGCGCCGCAGCGGCTGGCGCGCCGGCTGGTGAACATGGCCGAAGACTACGGCCTGCGCCTGGACACCACGCAGTCGCGGCGCATGCTCAATCTGTCACAGGAACAGCTCGCGCGCATGCTCGCGCTGTCGCGCCAGACCACCAACCAGATACTGCAGGAGCTGCAGCAGCGCGGCATGATCCGCCTGTACCGCGGCAAGCTGGAGATCCTGGACCTGGCGAAGCTGCGCGAAAGCTGCCTGGCAGTGGCGCCCATGCTGACCTGAGCCGCGCACAGGTGCTTGCCTGGGCGGCGTTTGTTCGCTACGGTGGGGGCATGCGGCAGCTCAACGACAGCGCCGGTCCCGAAGAATCCACGATGCCCCTGACAGAAATTCCCCACCGCACCCCCCAACATCTGCGCGATGTGCGCTATCGCAGCTTCGAGCGCCCCGACGGCCTCTGGGACATAGAAGGCGAGCTGCACGACAGCAAGGCCGTGGACCGCGTGCTGAGCAGCGGGCAACTGCTGCGCGCGGGCACGGCCATCCACCACATGTGGATACGCGCCACCATCAACGACGCGCTGCAGGTACAGGCCATCGAGGTGGCCATGGACTCCCACCCGCTGGGCAACTGCCCCGAAGCCGCGGCCGCGCTGCAGAAGATGGTCGGCTGCCATATGGGCCGCGGCTGGCGCAAGTCCATCCAGGAACATCTGGGCGGCGTCAGCAGCTGCACCCATTTGCGCGAACTGCTGTTCAACATGGCGACGGCGGCGTTCCAGTCCATGCCCAACGTGTTCGCCGACGGCGACCCCGGCCAGCCGCCACGCCACCTGGGCCAATGCCTGGGCTGGGACTTCGACGGCCCGGGCGTGGCTGCGCACTACCCGCAGTTCGTGCACTGGCGCCCCCAGCCCGTGGCCGGCAAGTCCGGCGCCTAGCCCCGGTGCCCACTCAAGCATCCCGCACGCCCGGGCCGAACGCCGCCGATTGCGGCAAAATACCTCCCATGGCTGTACGAGTGATTCCTCTGGTAGATCAGCGCACAGCAGCCTTGACGGCGGCTGTGCCGCAACTGCCCACCTCCCCTTCCGGTCATTTGCTTGACCAGTTGGGCAGGCCGCTGCGTGATCTGCGCATCAGCGTCACCGATCGCTGCAACTTCCGCTGCCAGTACTGCATGCCCAAGGAGGTGTTCGACAAGAACTACACCTACCTGCCGCACAGCGCCTTGCTGAGCTTCGAGGAAATCACGCGCCTGGCGCGCGTCTTCCTGGCCCACGGTGTGCAGAAAATCCGCCTCACCGGCGGCGAGCCGCTGCTGCGCAAGAACCTCGAGGCCCTGGTAGAGCAGCTCGCGGCGCTGCGCACCGCCGCAGGCCTTGCGCCCGACGTGACGCTGACCACCAATGCCTCGCTGCTCGCCCGCAAGGCACGCGCGCTCAAGGATGCGGGCCTGAACCGGCTCACCGTGAGCCTGGACGCGCTCGACGACGCGGTGTTCCGCCGCATGAACGATGTCGACTTTGCCGTGACCGACGTGCTCAAGGGCATAGAAACCGCCCAGGCCGTGGGCTTCGGGCGCATCAAGGTCAACATGGTGGTGCAGCGCGGCACCAACGACGACCAGATACTTCCCATGGCGCGCTTTTTCCGCGGCACGGGCGTGACGCTGCGCTTCATCGAATACATGGATGTGGGCGCGACCAACGGCTGGTGCATGGATGAAGTCCTGCCTTCGGCCCGGGTGCGCGAACGCCTGCAGGCCGAATTCCCGCTGGTCGCGCTCGCGCCGGGCAGCACGGGCGAGACCGCGGCGCGCTGGGGCTATGCGAACGCTCAGGGCGAATACGATCCCGCTCTGGGCGAAGTCGGCTTCATCAGCAGCGTCACCGAAGCCTTCTGCGGCGACTGCAACCGCGCCCGGCTGTCGACCGAAGGCAAGCTGTACCTGTGCCTGTTCGCCTCTCAGGGCTGGGATCTGCGCAGCCTGCTGCGCGCCGGCGCCAGCGATGCAGAGCTGGCCGGCGCGATCGCGCCGCTGTGGCAGCAGCGCAGCGACCAATACTCGCAATTGCGCAGCAGCCTGCCGCCCAGCAGCGCCAGCCCCGGCCGGCGCATAGAGATGAGCTACATCGGTGGCTGAAGCCCCCGCCCACGACATCACCGGCCTGGTGCTGGCCGGAGGCCGCGGCACGCGCATGGGCGGCATAGACAAGGGACTGCAGCCGTTTCGCGGCCTGCCCCTGGCCCAGCATGCGCTGCAGCGGCTCGCGCCCCAGGTCGGCAGCTGCCTGATCAACGCCAACCGCCATCTTGACCACTACGCCGGCTTCGGCGTGCCGGTCTGGCCAGACAGCCTCAGCGACTACGCGGGGCCGCTGGCCGGCTTCCTCAGCGGCCTGGCGCATTGCAGCACGCCCTGGCTGCTGACCGTGCCCTGCGACACGCCGCTGTTCCCGCACGATCTCGCGCAGCGCCTGGCCCAGGCCGCGGCCGCGCACGATGCCGACATCGTGTTTGCCGCGGGCCGGGAAACCGACGCCCAGGGCCGCACGCGCTGGCGCGAGCAACCCGTGTTCTGCCTCATGCGCGCCACGCTGCAAGCCAGCCTGGCGCACTACACGACCCAGGGCGGACGCAAGATCGACACCTGGGCGCGCGCGCACCGCTGCATCAGCGTGGCGTTCGATCGCCCCGAAGACGACGCGCGCGCTTTCGCCAACGCCAACACCCTGGAAGAACTGCACGCACTGGAAAACGCCCGATGACCTCCCTGCCGGAAATTGCCGCCCGCCTGCAAGGCTATGACCCCGACGACCTGGACGTCGCCACGGCCCAGCGCTTTCTGAGCGCCTTGGTGAGCGCGCCCGAAGAAACCGAAACCCTGGCGCTGAGCCAGGCCCTGGACCGGGTGCTGGCGCATGACCTGATCTCGCCGATCAACGTGCCCGCGCACGACAACTCCGCAATGGACGGCTATGCGTTCGCCGGCGGCGCGCTGCAGCCCGGCCAGGCCCTGAAGCTGCGCATCGCGGGCCGCGCGCATGCGGGCGCCACCTGGGAGCGTGCGCTTGCGCCCGGCGAATGCCTGCGCATCATGACCGGCGCGGTCATGCCGCCGGGCCTGGACACCGTGGTGCCGCAGGAGCTCGTGACGCTGGCCGACGACGGCCATGTCGAGATCGCGCCCGATTTGCTGCAGCCCGGCGCCAACCGCCGCCATTGCGGCGAAGACCTGCGCCAAGGCGCGGTGGCGCTGGCGCGCGGCGAACGCCTCACGCCGGCGGCCCTCGGCCTGCTCGCCAGCCTGGGGCTGGCGCAGGTTCAGGTCTTTCGCCGGCTGCGCGTCGCGTATTTCTCCACCGGCGACGAGATTCAGAGCCCCGGCGAGGCACCGCGCGCGGCCGCGGTCTACGACAGCAACCGCTACACCATCTGCGCGCTGCTGCGCCGGCTGGGTGTCGAAGTCATCGAAGGCCCGCCCGTGGGCGACGATCCGGCGCTGCTCGAAGCCGCATTGCGGCGCGCGGCCGGCGAAGCCGATGCGGTGATCACCAGCGGCGGCGTGAGCACGGGCGACGCCGACCATCTGCGGCCGCTGCTGCAGCGCCTGGGCGAAGTGATCTTCTGGCGCATCGCGATGCGTCCCGGCCGGCCGCTGGCCGTGGGGCGGCTGGGCAGCGGACACCGGCCCGCCATACTGTTCGGCCTGCCGGGCAACCCGGTCGCGGCCATGGTGGCTTTCATTGCGCTGGTGCAGCCCGCGCTGCAGCAGATGATGGGCAGGCGCGCACAGCCCCAGCCGCTGCTGCAGGCCGTCAGCGGCGAAACCCTGCGCAAGCGCCCGGGCCGCACCGAGTACCAGCGCGGCATCGTCAGCACCGGCACCGACGGCAGGCTGCAGGTGCGCACCACGGGCAACCAGGGCTCGGGCGTGCTCAGCTCGATGGTGCAGGCGAACGGCCTGATCGTGCTGCACCATGACCAGGCGACGGTGCAGGCCGGCCAGGCCGTCGACGTGCTGATGTTCGACGGCGCGATATGACCTTACAAATCACCCCCGAGCCGGCATAATCGGCGCTCAGGCGCTGGTCTGCCTCCTCGGAGGCGCAGCATTTTTGCCACCCCTTCAGGGCACGACAACATCTGCATGCGTTCCCGCTCGCCTTCTCCGCCACCGACTGCCGAAGTCGCGACCGATGCCCTGCCGGCCTTGCTGCTGCAAGCCATCGAGCAGGCCTTCAATGCCGTGCTGATCACCGATGCCGCCGAGAACGACCACCGCATCGTCTATGTCAATCCCGCGCTGTGCGCGATGACCGGCTATGCGGCGCACGAACTGCTGGGGCGCAATCCGCGCATGCTGCAGGGCCCGCACACCTGCCCCATGGTCATCGCGGAACTGCGCAGCTGCGTTGCCGAAGGCCGGTTCTTCAAGGGCTCGACCTTCAACTACCGCAAGGACGGCACGCCCTACCTGCTCGAATGGAACATCTCGCCGGTGCGCGACAGCCACGGACGCATCACCCACTTCGTTTCGGTGCAGCACGACCTGAGTGCGCTGGCCATGGCCAGGGCGTCGTCGGACATCTTCGCGCGCACGCTCGATGCGACCGAGGACGGCGTGCTGATCTGCAACCATCTGGGAATCATCGAGTTCGCCAACCAGGGCTACGAAAAGATCACCGGCCTGCGCGCCAGCGAACTGATAGGCCGCAAGCCTTCGGTCGCCCAGTCCGGTCAGCATGAGCCGGCGTTCTATACCGAACTCTGGGCCAGGCTCAAGGACGGCCGGCCGGTGCGCGAGATATTCATCAACCAGCGCACCGACGGCACGGAGGTGCATTGCGAGCAGAGCATCACGCCGCTGCGCAACCGCGAAGGCGAGGTCACGCACTATGTGAGCATGGTGCGCGACATCACGGCCAAGGTGCTGTCGGAGCGCGCATTTCGCGAACAGATGCAGCACGACAGCCTGACCGGCGCGCTGACGCGCACCTCGGGCAGCCTGCACCTGGAGAAGGCCGTCGCCGAGTCGCGCGCGGTCGGCGCCGCACTCGCGCTGGCGCTGGTCGATGTCGACTATTTCAAGCAGGTCAACGACCGCTTTGGCCATCCCACGGGCGACAAGGTGCTGACCACGGTGGCCAGGACCGTGGCCGCATGCCTGCGCACCAGCGACAAGATCATCCGCTGGGGCGGCGAGGAATTCCTGCTGATCATGCCGGGCTGCGACCAGGCCAATGCCGTCGCCACGCTGGACCGCTGCCGGCATGCGGTGCGCCAGGCCTGCGCCGACATGCTGCCCATGCCCATCACGATTTCCGCGGGCGTGGGCCAGATCGAACCCGGCCAGGAGCTGGCCGACTGCATTGAACGCATAGACCAGTTGCTGTACCGTGCCAAACAAGAAGGCCGCGATCAGGTGCGCGCGGTGCGCAACAGCGACGGCTGAAGCCCTGGCCGGGCAGTGGCCCGGCCTTCACTCATTCAACAGGAACCCCGCATGCCTTTCCAGACCCAGCCCATCACTCCTGCCCCTTCCGCGCAAGACGTGCAGGCCCTGCGCGGCAATACCGTGCTGGAGTTCGGCACCGACTGGTGCGGCTGGTGCAAGGGCGCGCAGCCGCTGATCCGCGAAGCGCTCGAATCGCGCGCCGATGTGCAGCATCTGAAGATCGAAGACGGCCCGGGCCGGCCCCTGGGGCGCAGCTTTCGCGTCAAGCTCTGGCCCACGCTGGTGTTTTTGCGCGACGGCCAGGAAGTGGGCCGCAGCGTGCGCCCGCAGGACGGCGCGACGCTCGCGGCCGAACTCGCCAGGCTGCCGCGCGACTGAGGTCAGCCCCGACCCAGGGCCTTTTCCACGCCCTTGTTGGCCAGCATGTCGGCGCGCTCGTTGCCCGGATCGCCCGCATGGCCCTTGACCCAGCGCCAGTCGATGCGGTGGCCGCTCTTGCTGACCAGTTCGTCCAGGCGCTGCCAGAGTTCCACGTTCTTCACGGGCTCCTTGGAGGCCGTGCGCCAGCCCTTGGCCTTCCAGCCGTGTATCCATTCGGTGATGCCCTTGAGCACGTACTGGCTGTCGATGAACAGCGTCACGTCGCAAGGCCTCTTGAGCGCGGCCAGGGCCTCGATCACCGCCTGCATTTCCATGCGGTTGTTGGTCGTGCCCAACTCGCCGCCGAACAATTCCTTTTCCATGGTCCCGGCGCGCATCAGAACGCCCCAGCCTCCGGGTCCGGGGTTGCCCTTGCAGGCACCGTCGGTATAGATCACTACTTGATTCAACTTCGTCTTTCTCTAGGTTTCTCGATGGCTGCGGTGGGCCAGCGGCGCGGCCGCGGCGGCCGCGGACTGCTGGCGCTGGCGCCAGGCCGGCTCCAGCAGTCGCATTCCCGGCACGCGCTTGGTCGCCACCACGCAATAAACGCCCCCGAGTATGGGCCACGCGCGCTCGCCCAGCGCGTCCATCCAGCCCCAGCGCTGATGCCATTGCGCGGATTGCACCGCGGGCCGGTGGCAGCCGAACTCGACCGCCTGCACGTCCAGCGCCAGCAGCCGCAGCCAGTCGCGCAGCCGCCAATAGCCTATGGCACTGCGCACATCGGGCAGGCGCGCGCTGCGCGGCGAAAGCGCCGACTGCATTCCCCACCAGCTCGCAGGGTTGATGCCGCAGATCACCACCCGCCCTTCGGGCACCAGAACGCGCGCCACTTCGCGCAGCGCGCCATGCGGGTCGGCGGTGCGTTCCAGCGTGTGCGGCAGCACCAGCAGGTCGAGGCTGGCTTCGGCAAACGGCAGGGCCGACGCTTCGAGCACGGCCTGGGCGGGCCAGTCCTGTGCGGGCGCAATGCCGGCCCATGCGGCGGCCTCGGCACCCGATTCGAGCGCCAGCCAACGATGGGGCATGCGGTTGGCGCGCAAGCCCTGTAGCATAGGCAACCCCAGCTGCAGGCTATGGTAGCCAAACACATCCGCCACGGCTTCGTCGCAGCGTTGCTGCTCCCAGTCGAGCAGATAGCGCCCGGTAGGGGAATCAAGCCAGTGGTGCATCCCTATAATTTTGTCGCTCATGAACCTGTTGCCGCTGCCCGCTTTTTCTGACAACTATATTTGGATGCTGCACGACGGCCGCAATGCCCTGGTCATAGACCCGGGCGAGGCGGCTCCCGTGTTCGCGGCCTTGGAGCGCCATGCGCTGCAATTGCAATCCATTCTAATCACGCACCACCATCCTGATCATGTCGGCGGCGTGGCAGCGCTGCGCGCGGCCACCGGCGCGCAGGTCTGGGGCCCGGCGCGCGAGACCCTGCCCGAGCCGGTGACGCGCGTGCAGGGCGGCGATCAGGTCGACGTGCTGGGCGGCCCCTGGCAGGTGATCGACGTGCCCGGGCATACCGCGGGCCATATTGCCTACTACAGCGCCACGGCCATGCCCGAGCCCGTGCTGTTCTGCGGCGATACGCTGTTCTCGGGCGGCTGCGGGCGGCTTTTCGAGGGCACGCCCGCGCAGATGCAGCAGTCGCTCGACGCACTGGCCGCGCTGCCCGACAACACCCAGGTGTGCTGCGCGCATGAATACACACTTTCTAACCTTCGCTTTGCGCTGGCGGTGGAACCAAACAACGCCGCCCTGCTCCACCACATGGAGCACTGCGAGGCCCTGCGTGCACAGGGCCGACCCACCCTGCCTTCGAGCATGGTGCTGGAACGCAGCATCAACCCCTTTCTTCGTACGCGTGAAACCGCGGTGGTCGCAGCCGCCCACCGCCATGACACGCGTATCCACCCGCAGCAAGCCCACGAGGTGCTTGCGGCATTGCGTGCCTGGAAAAACGATTTCTGATGAATCTTCTCTACCCCGTATTGCTCAGCAGCGTGCTCTGGCTCGCCGGCTGCGCCACCGTCACCCCCGACGCCGCCCCCCCGGCCGATGCCGACACCACGGCCGCGCACACGCCGCGCTATCCGAATGGCGCGCTGAGCCCCATCACCCGCGCCCAGGTGACCACGCCCGGCGTGGCCTCGCTGTCAGCGCCGGCCGATCTGTGGGATCGCATACGCCGCGGCTTCGCGATGCCCGATCTGGACCATGAACTGGTGCAGGACCGCGAGCAGTGGTATGCGAGCCGGCCCGACTACATACTGCGCATGACCGAGCGCTCGAGCAAGTACCTGTTCCACATCGTCGAAGAGCTGGAGCGCCGCGGCATGCCCACGGAACTGGCGCTGCTGCCCTACATCGAGAGCGCGTTCAACCCCCAGGCCGTGTCCAGCGCCAAGGCCGCGGGCATGTGGCAGTTCATGCCCGCCACCGGCACCTATTTCGACCTCAAGCAGAACGTCTTCCGCGACGATCGCCGCGACGTGCTGGCCTCGACCCGCGCCGCGCTCGACTACCTGCAAAAGCTCCACGGCATGTTCGGCGACTGGCACCTCGCGCTGGCCGCCTACAACTGGGGCGAAGGCAGCGTGGGCCGCGCGATCGCGCGCAACCGCAAGGCCGGCCTGGGCATCTCCTACGCCGAACTCAACATGCCCGCGGAAACACGCATGTACGTGCCCAAGCTGCAGGCCGTGAAGAACATCGTCAACACGCCCGAAGCCTTCCGCGCCGAGCTGCCGCTGATCGAGAACCACCCCTATTTCCAGGCCGTGGACATCAAGCGCGACATCGATGTGGAACTCGCCGCCAAGCTCGCCGACGTCACGCCCTCCGACTTCCGCGCGCTCAATCCTTCGCTGAGCCGGCCCGTGATCTTCGCCGCCGGCACGCCGCAGATCCTGCTGCCCTGGGACAACGCCAAGGTGTTCGAGCGCAATCTCGATGCCTACGGCAAGGGCCAGTACTCGAGCTGGACGGTCTGGACCGCGCCTTCGACACTCACGGTGGCCGATGCGGCCCAGCGCGTGGGCATGAGCGAGGACGGCCTGCGCGCGATCAACAACATTCCGCCGCGCATGGTGATCAAGGCCGGCTCGGCGCTGATGGTGCCGCGCACCGCCAGCACGCTGGCCGATGTGTCCAGCCAGGTAGCCGACAACGGCCATGTGGCGTTCGCGCCCGAAATCGTCACGCGCCGCACCACGGTCAGGGCGCAAAAACGCGACACGCTGGCCAGCCTCGCCCAGCGCCACCGCGTCAGCGTCGCCAACCTGGCCGACTGGAACGACCTCAAGGTCGGCGCGAGCCTGAAGGCGGGACAATCGATCGTCATGTTCCTGCCGCTGCGCGCGGCATCGGCCGCCGGTCCACGCGCCAGCGGCAAGGTGGCGGTCTCGACGCGTTCGGCCAAGGCGCCCGCGCAGACCAGCAAGAAGGGCGGCACGCCATCCAAGGTGCGCAAGCGCTGACCCATGCCGCGCGCGGGCAGCGGGCTCAGTGGTAACCGATGAACAGGATTGCCACGTTGACGAGCATGGCCGCAGCCCAGACCAGGCTGCGCGCCGTGGCCATGTCGGCCACATACATCAGGATGTAGAAGCCGCGCAGCAGCACGAACAGCAGCGCCAGCAGGTCCAGCCAGGTCTGCTGTGCGCCCAACTGATGGGCAATGATCACCGCACCGATGAAAAACGGCAGGGCTTCGAAGCTGTTGGCCTGGGCGGCATTGGCGCGCGCCTGAAAGCCCGTCTGCTGCTGCAGCCAGGCGCGCGGGTTGTGGTTGTCGAAGCCGCCCTCCCCGCCGGACTTGCCCAAGCCCCGGCTCTTGGCCAGGTAGGCGCAGACCGTGGGCAGCAGCGCGGCGATCAGCACGCACCAGTAGGCAACGGTGAAATGGGGGGTCAGGGCATTCATGGCAGTTCCTTGGGCTTGCGCCGCAGGCCCTTCGACAGGCTCAGGGCGAACGATGATCTAGAACGCAGTGAAAGACTTCGTTCGGGACAGCTTAGCAGCGGCGGCGCGTTCAGCGCCGATCCACCAGCGCATGCGCAATCGTGCCCAGATCCACATACTCCAGCTCGCTGCCCACTGGCACGCCGCGCGCCAGCCGCGTCACATGCACGCCACGGCTCTTGAGCGCCTCGCTGATCGCATGCGCGGTGGCCTCGCCTTCGGCCGTGAAGCTGGTCGCGAGAATCACTTCCTGCACGCCGTCCTGGACGGTGCGCTCGAGCAGCTCGGGCAGGCCCAGGTCGCGCGGACCCACGCCGTCGAGCGGCGACAGGCGGCCCATCAGCACGTAATAACGGCCCTGGTAGGCGCCCGTGCGTTCCATCGCAGCGAGATCGGCCGGGGTCTCGACCACGCACAGGCGCGCCGCGTCGCGGCTTTCGTCCTGGCAGATCGCACACAGCCGGCCCACGGTAAAGGTATGGCACTGGGCGCAATGCTGTACCTCCTGCAGCGCGGTGTCCAGCGCGCGCGCGATCTGCAGCGCGCCTTCGCGGTCGCGCTGCAGCAATTGGTAGGCCATGCGCTGGGCCGACTTGACACCCACGCCGGGCAGGCGACGCAAGGCCTGGATCAAATCGTCGAGGGGATGTACATCGGGGACGGCCATGGATACTCCGGAAAACACAGAAAGAACGGCCCCCACGCTTGCTCGCTGCGCCTAGCCGCTGCCCCCCAAGGGGGCTTTTTGTCCTGGGGCGGCCCGACGACAAAAAAAGACCTGCACGAGGCAGGTCACGGCAAGGGCCTGCAGGGCTGCCCTGCAGCCGCCACCGTCAGAAGGGGAATTTCATGCCGCCGGGCAGACCAGGCATGCCGGCAGTCAGCTTGCCCATCTTTTCCTGCGAAGTCTCTTCAGCCTTGCGCACCGCAGCGTTGAAGGCCGCGGCCACGAGATCTTCGAGCATGTCCTTGTCTTCGGCCAGCAGGCTGGGGTCTATGGTCACGCGCTTGACGTCGTGCTTGCAGGTCATCAGCACCTTGACCAGGCCGGCGCCGGATTCGCCTTCGACCTCGACATGGGCCAACTCATCCTGGGCCTTCTTGAGGTTGTCCTGCATGGCCTGGGCCTGCTTCATGAGACCGGCGAGTTGTCCTTTGTTGAACATATGTTGTTTCCTTTTCAGTGTTTAAGCAGGTTTGATACTACCCGGCACAATGCGCGCGCCATGCTCGCGCATCAATGTTTGCACCAGGGGGTCGTTCATCACGATCTCTTCGGCCACGCGCTGGCGCTGCTGCGCCGCGGCCGCATTGCGGCGCGCGGGAGTGTCGCTGACCGCGCCTATCTCCACGCTCAGCTGCTGCGCCAGGCCGGCCTCGGCCAGCGCCGCGCGCAGGCGTTCGCGCGCCGTCGCCTGGTTCAGCGACTGGCGCTGCACGCACAGCGTCCAATGGTCGCCTTCGCAGTGCATGAGCTGCGACTGCAGCGCGAGCTCGCGCACCAGCGCCGTGATGGCTTCGCTGGCAATCAGCTGCTGCACGGCCGCATACCAGCGGTCGCCTTCGGGCGTGGTCGCCACGGGTTCGCCTGACGGTTCGGACGGCGTCCAGGCCGGCCGGGCCACCACGATGGGCTCGGGCGCGGGTTCGGATTCGGGGGAATGCTCCACCGGCGCCAGCCGCTGGACGGGGGCGCGCGCCACAGGTTCGGCGGCGTCCGACGGCAGCGATTCCCAGGGCGGAACTTCCAGCGGCGCGAATTCCACGCTGTCCATGCCTATGGCGTCGCCGTCGGTGTCAAAGGCCACGGCTTCGGGCATGGGCTGGCGCTGTGCGGCGGCCGGCTCGACGCGCTGGCGCGGCGCGGGCGCCGCAACCATTGCCGGGGCGGGAGCGGCCAGGGGCGCGGTTGCGCGCAGCGGCGCGGGCGCCGGGCGTGGCGCAGCAATCGGCGTTGGAGCTGGAGCCGGCGCAGCGATCGGCGCCGGAGCCGGCGCAGGCATGGGAGCCGGAGCAGCAACGGCAGCTGGCGCAGGTCCCGGGGCCGGGGCAGGCGCCACCGGCCTGGGCGCGGCGGCCGGGGCCGTGTCAGCTATCGCTGGAGTTTTTTTTTCAGCCGGTGCCTTGAAGGCCAGCAGTCGCAGCAGCGCCATGGTCAGCGCCGCGTATTCGTCGGGCGCGAGCCCGAGTTCCGCGCGCCCGTGCAGGCAGATGCTGTAGAGCAACTGGGTTTCGTCGGCCGGCATCACATCGGCCAGGCGCGCGATCTCGCTGGCTTCGGGGTCGCTGGCGTCATGCGCCATCTGCGGTACGGCCTGGACCACGGCCATGCGCTGCAGCACCGCGGCCATTTCTTCCAGCGTGGACGCGGCCGAAAGGCCGTTCAGGCGCAATGCATCGGCGGTTTCCACCACGCTGCGGCCATCGCCTTCGGCCAGCGCGGCGATCAGGCGAAACACATAGGAGCGGTCCACGCTGCCCAGCATCTGGCGCACGCCGGCTTCTAGCAGTTGCCCGCTGCCGAACGCAATCGCCTGATCGGTCAGCGACAGCGCATCGCGCATCGAGCCGCGCGCGGCGCGCGCGAGCAGGCGCAGCGCCTGGGGTTCGGCGGGAACGTTCTCTGCCGCCAGCACCTGGCCCAGATGGTCGAGCACGGTCTCGGGCGCCATGGGCCGCAGGTTGAATTGCAGGCAGCGCGACAGCACCGTCATCGGCACTTTCTGCGGATCGGTCGTCGCCAGCACGAACTTCAGGTATTCGGGCGGCTCTTCGAGCGTCTTGAGCATGGCGTTGAACGCCGTGTTCGTGAGCATGTGCACTTCGTCGATCATGAAGACCTTGAAGCGCCCCTGCACCGGCTTGTAGACGGCCTGCTCGAGCAGGCCCTGGACTTCGTCGACGCCGCGGTTGGACGCCGCGTCGAGCTCGGTGTAATCGGGAAAGCGGCCGCTGTCGATCTCGGTGCAGGCGGCGCAGACGCCGCAGGGCGTGGCGGTGATTCCGCCCTGGCCATCGGCGCCCTGGCAGTTGAGCGACTTGGCCAGAATGCGCGACACCGTGGTCTTGCCGACGCCGCGCGTTCCCGTGAACAGGTAGGCGTGGTGCAGGCGCTGCTGTGTCAGGGCATTCGACAACGCCTGCACGACGTGCTCTTGCCCCACCATTTCGGAGAAATTGCGGGGACGGTATTTGCGGGCAAGCACGAGGTAGGACATGGCTGCGATTCTACGGGGGCCGGCCGGGACCGGTGGCCATCCCGGGATTTTTCGCTGCGCGGCCCGTTTCCGGCCGGCTCCATTGCCCTGCGGGTGACCGCTTATGCATGGCGGTCATTGGCCGCGCGCCAGCGGCGAAATTGCTACAAGGCTTATCATCCGTAAGCGCTTTTTACATATTCCGTCTACTCATAATTACCCCTACGAACCACAGATTTCGATGCGTTTCTCTTCCTTGAAAATCGGGCAACGTATTGCCCTGGGTTTCGCAGCCGTGTTGCTGCTGACCATCGTCGGCCTCGCCGCGAGCCTGATCCAGTTGTCCAGCGTCGCGCAGCAGACGCGCACCATGATGAACAACCCGCTCGCCAAGGAGCGCCTGATCGCCGACTGGTACGCACTGGTGCTCGCGGGCTCGCAGCGCACCACCGCCATTGTCCGCAGCCCTGACGCCGAACTCGGCCGCTTTTTCGCGGAAACGGCGCGCAAGTCATCGGCCGATGCCGGTGCCCTGCTCAAGCGCTTCGAGCCGCTGATCAACTCTGACGCCGAGCGCTCGCTGTTCGCGCATGCGAGCCAGACCCGCGAGAAGTACAACGCGGCGCGCGCCCAAGTCACCAAGGCCAAGGACGAAGGACTCGAGACCGAGGCCATCTTCAACAACGTCTATGCGCCCAGCACCCAGGCCTATGTGGACAGCATCAAGGCCCTGCTCGAATTGCAGCGCAAGGAAATCGACAGCACGGCCGCAGCCATTGAGCGCACCTACCAGACCAGCAGCAACCTGCTGCTGCTGCTGAGCGTGCTGATCGTCGCCATCGGCGCGGTCATCGCCGCCGTGCTGAGCCTGGGAATCGTGCGTCCACTGCGCGCTGCGGTGAAGATCGCCGACGAAGTCGCGGGCGGCAACCTGCACCTCGAGATCCCGCAAGAAAGCATGCGCGGGCGCGACGAAACCGCGCAGCTGATGCAGTCGCTGTCGCAGATGGAAACCAACCTGCGCCGCCTGGTCTCCGAAGCGCGCAAGGGAAGCGATTCGGTGGCCAATGCCGCGGCTGAAATCAGCTCGGGCAACCTCGACCTGTCGGCGCGCACCGAGGAGCAGGCCAGCTCGCTGGAGCAGACCGCAGCCTCGATGGAGGAGCTGACCTCGACGGTGCGCAACAACACCGCGAGCGCCCAGCAAGCCGACCAGCTGGCAAAGGAAACGTCGGTGCTGGCGGTTCAGGGCGGAGAGTCGGTCAACCAGGTGGTGCGCACCATGGCCGAGATCCTGCAGACCTCCAAGCGCATCGAGGACATCATCGGCGTGATCGACAAGATCGCGTTCCAGACCAACATCCTGGCGCTCAACGCCGCCGTCGAAGCCGCGCGCGCGGGCGAACAGGGCCGGGGCTTTGCTGTGGTTGCGGGCGATGTGCGCAGCCTGGCGCAAAGCTGCGCCAACGCGGCCAAGGAAATCAAGGGCCTGATCGACGCTTCGGGACAGCGCATCGCCACGGGCAGCCGCCTGGTCGAGCAGGCCGGCGGCACCATGGACAAGGTGGTCCAGGGCGTGCAGAAGGTCACCGACCTGGTCGGCGAAATCAGCCACGCGAGCAGCGAACAAATGGCCGGCCTCGAGCAGGTCAACCAGGCCGTTGCCCAGATGGACCAGATGACGCAGCAGAACGCCGCGCTGGTCGAGGAATCTTCGGCCGCGACCCAGTCGCTCGAAGTCCAGGCGGCGCAGCTCAACCGTTCGCTCAGCGCGTTTCGCCTCTGAAGACCGACCCCGGGCCCGGCCTGGGGTCTCTTTTCAAACCCGCGGCCCAGTCTGCGCTACAATTGCCGGTGACGGGCCTCCCCGCATGGCGAAGCAGCCAACCGGGTCAGGTGGGGAACCAAGCAGCCCTAACTGTAGAGTCAGTGCCGGGGGTAAGGCTCGTCAACTTCTTTTCAGGATGTCTGCCATCGCAGAGATCCTCGCGACACAAGGCGCCGCCGCCTTGGCGCCCTTCCCCATTTGATACATCAGCCCACCGCGCGTGGGCTTTTTCGTTTGCGGCCAGCGCACTGCGCCGGCCGCAATCCCCATCAGCTCCTGGAAGCTTCGCGCAGAAACTGCTGCACGCCTTCGGCGACCTGCACGCCGCTGGCCAGGCTGGCCGTCAGCAGATAGCCGCCCGTGGGCGCTTCCCAGTCGAGCATTTCACCCGCGCAGAACACGCCGGCAATCGCCTGCAGCATGCCGTTGGCGTCCAGCGCTTCGAACGCCACGCCGCCTGCGGTGCTGATCGCTTCGGCGACCGGGCGGGGTGCGATCAGCGTCAGCGGCAGCGCCTTGATGGCCGCGGCCAGCGCCTGCGGGTCGTTGACGCCGTCACGCCCCAGCACTTCATACAGCAGGCCCATCTTCACGCCGTCTATGCCCAGGCGGCTCTTGAGGTGGCTGCTGAGGCTGCGCGAGCCGCGCGGGTGGCGCACTTCGGCGGCGACGCGCTCGGCGTCGTGCTCGGGCAGCAGGTCGAGGTGCAGCGTGGCATGGCCCTGGGCGCTGATTTCATCGCGCAGCCATTGCGAAGCCGCATAGACCAGGCTGCCTTCGATGCCGGCTTCGGTGACCACGAATTCTCCGCGCCGCGCGAATTCATGGCCCTGGCTGTCGGTAAAGGACAGTTCCACCGATTTGACCGGCTGGCCCGCAAAGCGCTCCTTGAAATGCGGCGTCCAGCCGCGCGCCGGCGCGGTCTCCAGTCCCACGAGTTCGCGCAGGAAACTGCGCCGCGTTTCCGCGCTGCCCGAAGCAACGTTGAGCACATCGAAGCCGCAGTTGGCGGCCTGCAGCGGCGCAATCTGCACGCCGCGCTCCTGCAGCCAGGGCGCCCAGGCGCCGTCGGAGCCCAGCTGCGGCCAGCTCGCGCCGCCCAGCGCCAGCACCAGGGCGCGCGCGCGCACCAGCTGCTCGCCCGCGGGCGTGGCAAAGCGCAGCGCGCCTTCGCCGTCCCAGCCCAGCCAGCGGTGGCGCGTATGGAACTGCACGCCCAGGCCGCGCAGTTGCACCAGCCAGGCACGCAGCAGCGGCGCGGCTTTCATTCCCACCGGGAATACACGCCCCGAGGTTCCGACAAAGGTTTCCACGCCCAGGGCCGCGGCCCAGGTCTTGACCTGCTCGGCGCCGAACGCCTGGAGCATGGGCTCGATCTGCGCGCGGCGCGCGCCAAAGCGCCCCGCAAACGCATCGGCGGGCTCGGAGTGGGTCAGGTTCAGCCCGCCCTTGCCGGCCAGCAGGAATTTGCGCCCCACCGAAGGCATGGCATCGAACAGATGCACGCTGGCGCCGGCTTGCGCCAGGCGCTGGGCAGCCATCAGGCCGGCCGGCCCGCCACCGACGATGGCGACCTCGCAGTCCAGTGGCGCATTGTGGGTGGGGGCTTCGGTCATTCAGGTGTTCCTCGTTAAGACAAATCGGCCGCACGCGCATCCGCAGCGCGCACTGCCACATCCGTATTCTCATCGTTTTCCGCTATGACAGTCATAGCACCAAGTGTCGCCCACACGCAGCGACTGGAGATGGGTTTCTGTCACAATCGAAACCAGTAGCGAACCTTCGCCCCATTCAGCCAACACACCAAGGAAAAATCCATGGCAAGCGCCCTCATCAAACATCTCTCCGACGCCTCCTTCGAAGCCGAAGTGCTGCAAGCCGGCACCACGGTGCTGGTGGACTACTGGGCGGAGTGGTGCGGTCCCTGCAAGATGATCGCCCCCATCCTCGACGAAGTCGCCGGCACCTACCAGGGCAAGGTCACCATCGCCAAGATGAACGTCGATGAAAACCGCGAAATCCCCGCGAAGTTCGGCATCCGCGGCATCCCCACGCTGATGCTGTTCAAGAACGGCGAACTCGCCGCGACCAAGGTCGGTGCATTGAGCAAGGCCCAGCTCACCGCATTCCTCGACGAACAGCTGGCTTGATTCCCAGACGGCCCGGCGCGCAGCCGCTGCGCCCGGGCCGGGCTTGAATCTGGGGCAGCGCGACGCTCCCCAGTTGTTTATTTCAGACCTGCAGATCTTTTCCTGTCATAATCTGCGCAGATCACCGGCCCCTTGCATTGACGGCCGTTTCGAGATCCCTAGGCAAGCTTGGCCCACGACCCCGTGTATCGCCCAGCCTTCCGCCTCATTCCTGATTCCACTAACTCCGCCAAGGAGTAACCCCATGCACCTTAACGAACTCAAGGCACAGCACGTGTCTGAAGTCTTGAAGCAGGCCGAAGAGCTCGAGATCGAAAACGTTGGCCGGATGCGCAAACAGGAAATCATGTTTGCCATCATCAAGAAGCGCGCAAAAGCCGGTGAACAAGTGTTTGCCGACGGCGTGCTTGAAATCCTGCCCGACGGCTTCGGTTTCCTGCGCAGCCCCGACACCAGCTACACCGCGAGCACGGACGACATCTACATCTCGCCGAGCCAGGTGCGCCGCTTCAACCTGCACACCGGCGACATGATCGAAGGCGAAGTGCGCACGCCCAAGGATGGCGAACGCTATTTCGCGCTGACCAAGCTCGACAAGGTCAACGGCGGCCCGCCAGAACAGAACAAGCACAAGGTGATGTTCGAGAACCTGACGCCGCTGTTCCCCAAGGAGCAGCTGCGCCTCGAACGCGAGATCAAGTCGGAAGAGAACATCACCGGCCGCATCATCGACATCATCGCTCCCATAGGCCGCGGCCAGCGCGCGCTGATCGTCGCCCCGCCCAAGAGCGGCAAGACGATGATGATGCAGAACATCGCCCACGCGATCACCGCCAATCATCCCGACGTGCACATGATGGTGCTGCTGGTCGACGAGCGCCCGGAAGAAGTCACGGAAATGCAGCGCTCGGTCAAGGGCGAAATCATTGCCTCGACGTTCGACGAGCCCGCGACGCGCCACGTGCATGTGGCCGAAATGGTGATCGAGCGCGCCAAGCGCCTGGTCGAACTCAAGAAGGACGTCGTGATCCTGCTGGACTCGATCACGCGTCTGGCCCGCGCCTACAACAACGTCGTGCCCTCGTCGGGCAAGGTGCTGTCGGGCGGTGTCGACTCCAACGCCCTGCAGCGCCCCAAGCGCTTCTTCGGCGCGGCGCGCAAGGTCGAGGAAGGCGGCTCGCTGACCATCATCGCCACGGCGCTGGTCGATACCGGCAGCCGCATGGACGAAGTGATCTTTGAAGAATTCAAGGGCACGGGCAACAGCGAACTGCACCTGAACCGCCGCCTCTACGAGAAGCGCGTGTTCCCGGCGATCGAGCTCAACAAGAGCGGCACGCGCCGCGAAGAGCTGCTGCTGTCGCCCGAGATCCTGAACAAGACGCGCATCCTGCGCCAGTTCCTCTACAACATGGACGACGTCGAAGCCACCGAGCTGATGATCAAGAACATGAAGGCCACGAAGACCAACAACGACTTCTTCGACATGATGCGCCGCGGCGGTTAATTCCCACCGCGCCGCAAGGCTGTGCCTTGACCCAAAGCCCCCGAGGTATACTCGGGGGCTTTTCTATTGCGGAAAGTACGTTCAATTCGAACCGGTGCAAAGGTTGCATCGGGTTGGGCACGGCTACCGCACTTGACCTAAGGAAGATCATGAAAGAAGGAATTCACCCCAACTACCGCGAAGTGCTGTTCGTTGACCTGTCCAACGGCTTCAAATTCGTGACCCGTTCCTGCGTGAACACCAAGGAAAAGGGTACGACCGAAGACGGCCGCGAACTGCCTATGTTCAAGCTGGACACTTCGAGCGAATCGCACCCCTTCTACACCGGCACGCAAAAGTCGGTCGACAACATGGGCGGCCGCGTCGAGCGCTTCCGCAACCGTTTCGGCAAGACTGCTGCAAAGTAATTTCAGCGCGTTCACGCCAAAGGCAGCCCGGGCAACCAGGCTGCCTTTTTCTTTGCCCGCACCCGACGCGACGGCCATGACCGGACACCTGCGCCCGAAAAATCGGCCCGGGTTCGCGTATTCTTGCCATTTCCCTTGATGTCCTTCTCCGCGTGAACCAACCTACCCCCGCCATCGTTTCACAACAGGCCGTGCGCACCCTGCCGCGCTGGGCGCTGGTCCTGCTGTGCCTGGCCTATGTCGTGCCGGGCTTCGTCGGTCGCGCGCCCTGGAGAAACACCGACATCACGGCCTTCGGCTACATGCTCGCGCTGTTCGAGGGCCGCACCGAATGGATGTCACCTCTGCTCGCCGGCATGGTGCCCCAGCCCGATGGCCTTCTGCCCTACTGGCTGGGCGCCTGGGCGCTGCAGCTGGCGCCGGCCGCGATGCCCGCGGAAATGGCCGTGCGCCTGCCTTTCATGCTGCTGCTGCTGGTGGCCATGGCCGCGACCTGGTGGGGCGTGTACTGCCTCGCGCGCAGCCCCGGCGCCCAGCCCGTGGCGTTTGCGTTCGGCGGCGAAGCCAACCCCATCGACTACGCGCGCGCCATGGCCGATGGCGGCCTGCTGGCACTGATCGCCTGCCTGGGCCTGGCCCAGCTGTCACACGAGACCACCAGCTATGTGACGCAGCTGGCCTGCACCACGCTGGTCTTTTTCGCCGCCGCCGCCATGCCCTACCGCCGCAGCGCCCCGGCCGCGGCGATGCTGCTGGGAATGGCCGGCCTGGTGCTCAGCGGCGCGCCCGCGATGGCGGTGCTGATGGGCCTGGGCTGCGCGGCCCTGGCCTGGTTTTCGCCGCCCGCCGAAGCCACCTGCGCGGCGCGCGGCTGGAGCCTGGCCTGGCTCGCGAGCACGGCGCTTGCCGGCCTGCTGGCCACGGCGCTGGACCTGTGGCAATGGCGCATCGCGCTGCCGCCGCTGGACAGCCCTGAATGGGCCAGCCTGCTGCGCCTGCTCGCCTGGTTCAGCTGGCCCGCCTGGCCGCTGGCCTTGTGGACGCTGTGGCGCTGGCGCCGGCAGATTGCCCACCCCATGCGCCATCGCCATCTGGTGCTGCCGATCTGGTTTGCCGGGCTGGCCTTCATCGCCGCCGTGTTGACCCAGCCCGCAGACCGTGCGCTGCTGCCCGGCCTGCCGGCCATCGCCACACTGGCCGCATTCGCGCTGCCCACGCTGCGCCGCAGCATAGGCGCGCTGATCGACTGGTTCACGCTGATCTTCTTCAGCGTGTCGGCCATCGCCATCTGGGTGATCTGGATTTCCATGCAGACCGGCGTGCCCGCCAAGCCCGCGGCCAACGTCGCCAAGCTCGCTCCGGGCTTCGTTCCCGAATTCTCGCTGCTGGCGTTCATCGTCGCGCTCACGGCCAGCGTGGCCTGGTGCGCGCTGGTGGTCTGGCGCACTTCGCGCAATCGCGCGGCCATCTGGAAGACGCTGGTGCTGCCCGCCGGCGGCGCAACGCTGGGCTGGCTGCTGCTGATGACGCTGTGGCTGCCGCTGCTCGACTACGCGCGCAGCTACGCACCCCAGATCCAGCAGGTCATGGCCGCGATCGGCGAGCCGGCGCCGCGCTGCGTCGCCACCTACGGCCTGAGCCGCGCGCAGCTGACCGGCCTGGAATTCCACGGCCGGGTCGCGACCACGCAGATCTCCACCATCAGCGAAGACCGCCGGCCGTGCGACTGGCTGGTGGCCGACGCGCAGATGTGGGACGCGACCCAGGACCGCGCGCTGCAGCGCGGCTGGCAGCCCGTGGCGCGCATCGCGCGACCCACCGTCAAGAACGATCAACTGATACTGCTGCGCAAGCGCCCCGGTCGATGAAGTCCGAACTTTCGACCATTGCCCGCCACGCACTCACCGTGCTCGCGGGCCAGCTGGCCATCATGGCGTTCGGCGTGACCGACACCATCGTCGCCGGCCGCTACTCGCCCGCGGCGCTGGCCGCGCTGTCGGTGGGCTCGGCGGTGTTCGTCAGCGTCTACATCTCGCTGATGGGCATTCTGCAGGCGCTGCTGCCGCTGTGGTCCGAGCAGCGCGGCGCGGGCCGGTTGCCGGCCATGGGCCGCTCGCTGCGCCAGTCGCTGTATCTGTGCCTGGGCATCTGCGTGGTCGGCATGACCGTGCTGCTGTCGCCCGAGGCGGTACTGCGCTGGACCGATGTGCCCGAGGCCTTGAAGGCCGACGTTCGCAACTATCTGACCATCCTCGCCTGGGGCCTGCCGCCCGCGATGCTGTTTCGCATCTACAGCACGCTCAACCAGTCGCTGGGCCGGCCCCAGCTAGTGACCTGGCTGCAGGTCGGTGCGCTGGCGCTCAAGCTGCCGCTGTCGATCTGGCTCACCTTTGGCGGCGCCGGCCTGCCCGCGCTGGGCGTGGCCGGTTGCGCCTGGGCGACGCTGATCGTCAACTACACGCTGCTGGGCGTGGGACTGTGGCTGATGCGCACCCAGTCGCTGTATGTGCCGCTGCAACTGTGGCAGCGCATGGAGCGCCCGGACTGGGCCCAGATCGGCCAGTTCCTGCGTCTGGGCGTGCCCGCGGGCATGGCAATCCTGGTGGAAATCACTTCGTTCACGCTGGTCGCGCTGTTCGTCGCGCGCCAGGGCAATCTCGCCGCGGCCAGCCACCAGATCGCCGCCAACCTGGCCGCGGTCTGCTACATGGTGCCGCTGTCGCTGGCCATTGCCTGCAGCGCGCGCGTGAGCTGGTGGCGCGGCGCGGGCAATGAGGAAAACGCGCGCCGGCTGGCGCTGCTGGGCTGGCGCCTCGCGGCGCTGCTGGGCCTGCTGCTCGGCGGCGTGCTGCTGCTGGGCCGGCATTGGCTGGCTTCGGTCTATACCAACGACCCCGCGGTCGCCGCGCTGGCCGCTGCGCTGCTGCTGTGGGTTGCGCTTTATCAGGCGGCCGATGCCGTGCAGTGCTTTTGCATCTTCGTGCTGCGCTGCTACCGCATCACGGTGCTGCCGTTGCTGACCTATTGCGTGCTGCTGTGGGGCGTAGGCCTGACCGGCGGCTACGGGCTGGCCTATGGCGGCATTGGCCCCTGGAGCGGCGCACCAACGCCCGCGCCGTTCTGGGCCATGAGCGCGCTGGCGCTGGGCGTGACCGCCCTGGCCTTCAGCGCTCTGCTGTGGCGCACGCTGCGCAGATACAGCGTGCCGGCCGCGTCATGACGCGGTTTCGGCCGCGCCCAGCACCGGTGCCTGGCGCAGGCGCTGCGCGGGGAAAGTGACGGAAAACACCGAACCGCTGCCCACGGTGCTGCGCACGGCCAGCGTCGCGCCATGGCGCTGCAGCACATGCTTGACGATGGCCAGGCCCAGGCCCGTGCCGCCGGTGTCGCGCGAGCGGCTGCGGTCCACGCGGTAGAAGCGCTCGGTCAGCCGCGACAGGTGCGCCGGGTCTATGCCCGGGCCTGCGTCCTGCACCGAGAAGGTGGCGCTGCCATCGGCGTTCTTTTCCCAGCGCACCACCACGCGGCCGCCGGCCGGCGTGTAGCGCAGCGCATTGGCCAGCAGGTTGGAAAACGCGCTTTGCAGCTCGGTCGCCGCGCCGGCGATATCGCCCAGCGCCGCGCCCGGCGGGGAATCGGGAAATTCAATCACATGGGGCCGGTTCTGCGCCCGCGTCAGGGCCACCGACAGCCCGCGCGCCTCGTCTTCGCATTGGCGCAGCAGCAGCGCGACCGAAGTCCACTGCGAGAAGCCCGGCAACGGACTGCCTTCGAGGCGCGACAGCGCCAGCAGATCCTCGACCAGATGCTGCATGCGCGCCGACTGCTGGGCCATCAGCGTCAGATAGCGTGCGCGCTCCTCGTCGGGCAGCTGCAGCGTCTGCAGCGTTTCGACAAAGCCGACCAGCACCGTGAGCGGCGTGCGGATTTCATGCGAGACATTGGCGACGAAGTCGCGGCGCATGGCTTCGGCCTGCTCCTGCGCCGTGACGTCGCGCGCCAGCAGCAGGCGCCGGCCATCGCCATAGGGATAGAGCTGCACCGACAGGCGCACCGGCCGTCCGGGCGTGCTGTCGCGGCCTTGCAGTATCAGATCGTGGCTGAAGTCCTGGGTGTGCAGATAGTGGCTGAATGACGGGTCGCGCACCAGGTTGCCGATGTTCTGCATGCGGTCGCGCGCCGCGTCGAAGCCGAACTGCGTGTTGGAGATCTGGTTGCACCATTCGATGCGGCCCTCTTCGTCGAGCAGCACCACGCCGTTGGGGCTGGCCTGCAGCGCCGACAGCATGTCGTTGAGACGCTCGTCGCTGGCCTGGGTGCGCTGGCTCTGCAGGCGCAGCCAGCGGCGCGCGCGCTGACCGATCTCGCCCCAGAGACCGCGCTGCGCGGGCGCATTCGCAAGTTCCGAGCTGCGCAGCCAGGACAACAGCCGCGACGCACTCCAGCTGTCCTGCGCGAGCCAGAGCCAGCTGCCCGCCAGCACACCGATCAGCGCACCCGGCAGATTGCCCAGCCACCAGCCCGCTGTGCCCCCGAGCAGTTGCATCCCCAGAAACCAGAAACTACGCCACACCATATTTTTCGCCTTTTGCTGCGCCGACCCGGGATGTCCGGCCGCGCGCCCCTGGCGCATGCGCTGCGCCAGTTTCCAGTTCTCAGACCTGCGCTGGCAGGCTCAGCCGATAACCCGCACCGCGCACGGTCTCGACCAGGCCGCTGGCTTCGCCCAGCGCCTCGCGCAGGCGCTTGACATGCACGTCGACTGTGCGCTCCTCGATGAACACATGGTCGCCCCAGACCTTGTCGAGCAGTTGCGAGCGGCTGTGCACGCGCTCCGGGTGCTTCATGAAGTAATGCAGCAGCTTGAATTCGGTGGGTCCGAGCTTGAGCGGCTCGCCGCTGTAGCTCACGCGGTGGGCCGCGGCGTCGAGCACCAGGGCGCCCGCGCTGACCTGGTCCTGCAGCTGCTCGGGAGCACGGCGGCGCAGCACGGCGCGGATGCGCGCCAGCAGTTCCTGGGTGGAGAACGGCTTGGTGATGTAATCGTCGGCGCCCGCGTCCAGGCCCGCGACCTTGTCGGGCTCGTCGCCCCGGGCCGTGAGCATCAGAATGGGCACGGGCTTGGTGCGCGCGTCGGCGCGCCACTTGCGCGCCAGCGCGATGCCGCTGGTGCCGGGCAACATCCAGTCCAGCAGGATCACGTCGGGCAGCACGGCGTCGAGCTCGCGCTGCGCCGAGATGCCGTCTTCCGCCCAGATGGGTTGGAAGCCGTTGTGCCGCAGATTGACCGCAATCAACTCGGCAATCGCGGGCTCGTCCTCGACAATGAGGACCAAGGGCAGTTTTTTCATCCCTGTCGTCTTTCTGGCTTAGAGCACGGCCGATTCAATGGCGGCCATGGTCTGGTGGCGCACGTCCTTGCCTTCCACCAGGTAAATGATCAGTTCCGCCAGGTTCTTCGAGTGGTCGCCTATGCGCTCGATGGCCTTGGCCAGGAACAGCAGGTCCAGGCTGGCCGAGATGGTGCGCGGATCTTCCATCATGTAGGTGATGAGCTTGCGCACGAAGCCGTCGAATTCCTGGTCGATCTGGTCGTCTTCCTTGAGGATGGCGACCGCGGCCTTGGTGTCCAGGCGCGCGAGCGCGTCCAGCGTCTTGCGCAGCAGGCCCGACGCGAGGTCGGCGGCCACGCGCAGCTCGTTCGAGGGCAGGACCCGCGCCGAGCCGCTGCTGACGATGGAGCGCACCATGCGCGACATCTTGTGCGCCTCGTCGCCCATGCGCTCGAGGTTGGCCGTGGCCTTGGAGAACGCGATCAGCAGGCGCAGGTCGCGCGCCGTGGGCTGGCGCCGGGCGATGATCGACGACAGCTCGTGGTCGATCTCGACTTCCATCGCATTGATACGCTGCTCGGCCGCATCGACCTGTTCGGCGGCTTCGACGCTGAACTCGGCCAGCGAATAGATGGCCAGGCGGATCTGCGACTCGACCATGCCGCCGAGCTCCATCACGCGCGAGGAGATGCGGTTGAGTTCGGAGTCGAACTGCGACGAGAGGTGTTTTTCTGTCATGTTGCCTGTCTCCTCAGCCGAAACGGCCAGTGATGTAATCCTCGGTTTCCTTGCGCTGGGGCTTGAAGAACATCTGCTCGGTTTCACCGAATTCCATCAAGTCGCCCAGGTACATATAGGCGGTGTAGTCGCTGCAGCGCGCTGCCTGCTGCATGTTGTGCGTGACGATCACCACCGTGTAGTCGTTCTTCAGCTCGGCAATCAGCTCCTCGATCTTCGCCGTAGAGATCGGGTCCAGCGCCGAGCAGGGTTCGTCGAGCAGCAGCACTTCGGGCTTGATTGCAATGCCGCGCGCGATGCACAGGCGCTGCTGCTGACCGCCCGACAGGCCCGAGCCGCTTTGCTGCAGCTTGTCCTTGACTTCGTTCCACAGCGCGGCCTTGCGCAGCGCCCATTCGACGCGGTCGTCCATGTCGGTGGCGCTCAGACGCTCGAACAGTTTGACGCCAAACGCGATGTTGTCGTAGATCGACATCGGAAACGGTGTGGGCTTCTGAAAGACCATGCCGATCTTGGCGCGAATCAGCGCCACGTCCTGCTTGCTGGTCAGCAGGTTCTCGCCATCGAGCAGGATTTCGCCCTGCGCGCGCTGGTCGGGATAGAGCTCGTACATGCGGTTGAACGTGCGCAGCAGCGTCGACTTGCCGCAGCCCGAAGGACCGATGAAGGCCGTGACTTTCTTCTCGGGAATGTCCAGGTTGATGCCCTTGAGGGCGTGGAACTTGCCGTAGTAGAAATTGAGGTTGCGCACCGTCAGCTTGGACGACAGCGCGGAAACGGGAGAAAGAGTGGTCGACATGGG
Source organism: Comamonas sp. (assembly GCF_036666375.1). Classification (GTDB taxonomy): domain Bacteria; phylum Pseudomonadota; class Gammaproteobacteria; order Burkholderiales; family Burkholderiaceae_C; genus Comamonas. The sequence continues at coordinate 53,334 of NZ_JAVWWA010000012.1, forward strand.
AAGTTACCTTGCCTTATTTTTGGCGCGTGAGCACACGCGCCAGGATATTGAGACCCAGCACGGCCACGGTGATCAGGAAGACGCCGGCCCAGGCCAGCTGCTGCCAGTTCTCGTACGGGCTCATTGCAAACTTGAAGATGGTCACCGGCAGGCTCGCCATGGGCTTGCTCAGGTCGGCGTTCCAGAACTGGTTGTTCAGCGCGGTGAACAGCAGCGGCGCGGTCTCACCCGCGATCCGCGCCACGGCCAGCAGCACGCCGGTGATCACACCGGCGCGCGCGGCACGCAGCGTGACCATCATGATGACTTTCCACTTGGGCGTGCCCAGTGCGTAGGCGGCTTCGCGCAGGCTCGAGGGCACCAGCATCAGCATGTTCTCGGTGGTGCGGATCACCACCGGAATCACGATCAGCGCCAGTGCCACCACACCGGCGATGCCGGAGAAGCTCCTGAGCTGGGCCACGACCACGGCATAGACAAACAGGCCGATCACGATGCTGGGCGCGGACAGCAGGATGTCGTTGACAAAGCGCGTGGTGCGCGCGAGCCAGCCGCGCTGCTCGTACTCGGCCAGATACACGCCGGCCAGGATGCCGATGGGCGTGCCTATCAGCGTCGCCATGGTCACCATGATCAGCGAGCCGACGATGGCATTGGCCAGGCCGCCGGCTTCGTTGGGCGGCGGCGTCATGTCGGTGAAAAGCATCAGGTTCAGGCCACCCAGGCCCAGACGGATGGTTTCCCACAGGATCCAGATCAGCCAGAACAGGCCGAAGGCCATCGCGGCCAGCGCCAGCGTCAGCGCGACCTGGTTGACACGCTTGCGCGAGGCATAGCGTGCCTGGCGCTGGGCGGCCAGTTCGGCCGCCTGCAGGACCCGTTGGGCCGTGCCGTTCACAGGGGTCTGGCTCATGAGCGGGTTCCTTCATTCTTCTGCAGGCGGGACAGCAGCACCTTGGACATCGACAGCACCACGAAGGTGATGAAGAACAGGATCAGTCCCAGATAGATCAGCGAGGCCTGGTGCAGGCCTTCGCCGGCTTCGGCAAACTCGTTGGCCAGCGCCGAGGTGATGCTGTTGGCGGCTTCAAACACCGACAGCGAGTTGAGCTGGTTCATGTTGCCGATCACGAACGTGACGGCCATGGTCTCGCCCAGCGCGCGTCCCAGGCCCAGCATCACGCCGCCAAGCACACCGGTCTTGGTGTAGGGCAGCACGACTTTCCAGACCACTTCCCAGGTGGTCGCACCCAGGCCGTAGGCCGACTCCTTGAGCAGGGCCGGCGTGACTTCGAACACATCGCGCATCACCGAGGCGATGAACGGAATGACCATGATGGCCAGAATGATGCCGGCCGACAGAATGCCTATGCCCACGGGCGGGCCGGACACGAAAGCTTCGAGATAAGGCACGCCCGCAAACAGCGACTGCAGCGGCATCTGCACGTAGGTGGCGAGCACGGGGCCGAAAACCATCAGGCCCCACATGCCGTAGACGATGGACGGCACGGCGGCCAGCAGTTCGATGGCCGTTCCCAGCGGGCGCTTGAGCCAGGCCGGGGAGAGTTCGGTCAGGAACAGCGCGATGCCGAAGCTCACGGGCACGGCAATCACCAGCGCGATGATCGAGGTGGCCAGCGTGCCGTAGATCATCACCAGTCCGCCGTACTGGTTCTGCACGGGGTCCCAGACACTGCTGGTGAAGAATCCCAGTCCGTATTCACGGATCGCGGGCCAGGCGCCGACCAGCAGCGAGCCCAGGATGGCGGCGAGCAGACCCAGGGTCAGCACGGCCGCGGCGCGCGCGAGCCAGGCAAAGCCGCGGTCTGCCCAGGCGCCGGACAGGGCGTTCAGGCGGCGGGGTGTTGGGCCGCGTGGTGTGGCTGCAGTCTTTACGGACGCAGGCATCGGACGGGCAGTCGATGGAGTGGACACGCTGAGCGCCTCTTCAAAATAGGTTCATCACACAAGCACCGAAAAGGCGGTGCACGCAGGGTGCACCGCCATCGGTACGCTTACTTTACAGCGATGGTGTTACCGGAAGAGTCCTTGATCTCGGCCCAGGCCTTGTAGATCACTTTCTTCACTTGCTCGGGCATGGGCACATAGTCCAGGCCGCTGGCCGTGGCATCGCCCGACTTGTAGGCCCAGTCGAAGAACTTCAGCGAAGCGGCGGCTTGCGCGGGCTTGTCCTGCACCTTGTGCATCACGATGAACGTGGCCGAAGTGATGGGCCAGGCATCCTTGCCAGGCTGGTTGCCCAGGATCTGGTAGAAGCTCTTGGTCCAGTCGGCGCCGGCGGCAGCGGCCTTGAACGACGTGTCATCGGGCGAGACGAAGTTGCCGTCGCGGTTTTGCAGCAGCGCGTAGGTCATCTTGTTCTGCTTCACATAGGCGTACTCGACGTAGCCGATGGAGTTGGGCAGGCGGCCGACGAAGGCGGCGACGCCTTCATTGCCCTTGCCACCCGCGCCCGTGGGCCAGTTCACGGCCTTGCCTTCGCCGACTTTTTCCTTCCACTCGGCATTCACTGCGCTCAGGTAGTTGGTGAAGCCGAAGGTCGTGCCCGAACCGTCGGCGCGGCGCACGGGAGCGATGGTCGCGTCGGGCAGCTTCACGCCGGGGTTGAGCGCGACGATGGCGGCATCGTTCCACTTGCTGATCTTGCCCAGGTAGATGTCGCCCAGCACCTTGCCGGTCAGCTTGAGTTCGCCGGGCTTGATGCCGGCGATGTTGACCACGGGGATGATGCCGCCGATCACGGTGGGGAACTGGACCAGGCCCTTCTTGGCCAGTTCGTCGTCCTTGAGCGGCTCGTCCGAAGCGCCGAAGTCAACGGTCTTGGCTTCGATCTGCTTGAGACCGGCGCTCGAACCCACCGATTGGTAGTTGATCTTGACGCCCGTGGCCTTGTTGTAATCAGCCGCCCACTTGGAATACAGCGGTGCGGGGAAGCTGGCGCCGGCGCCGGTGGCTTCTTGCTGAGCGAAGGCTGTGCCCACGCCGGAGCCAGCTACAACACCAGCCACCAGAATTTGAATCACGGACCACTTCATGAACGCACCTCTCAGGTTGGAAAAAACTGTGATGTGCGTGACTTTAGAAACCTTTTATGACGGCCTCGTGACAAGTTGACATGTCTCTTGTGACAGCGGCCGGGGCCGGGGCGGCGCTGTCACCAGCGCAGCTTCACGCCTGCACTGGCCTGCACCCCGCTGCCGACCCGCGCATTTCCGCCATTGGCCCAATGGTGGCTCAGCTCGCCGTAGAAGCTGGTACGCGGGTTGACCTGCAGCGTTGCGCCGGCCGCCAGCGCCGTGCCGATGTGACCGCCGCGGGTCTGGATGTCGGTGGTCGCCGCGGGCACCACGAAGCGGGCGACATCCGCAGTGCTGCTGGCCTTGTAGACATTGACGCTGCCGTAGGGTTGGAGCACGCCGGCGCTGGTCACGAAGCTGCCCTTGATGCGCGCGCCCACGCGCAGCGTCCAGTCGCCGGGCGTCTTGTGCTGCACCGCCGCATGGCGCAAGGCCGTGTCATCGAGGCGCAGCTGGCGGTACACCAACTGCGCCTGGGGTTCGATCTGCCAGCGGCTGTCCAGCCCCAAGGGCTGGCCCACTTCGAGCGATGCGAGCCGGCTGCGGCCCTTGGTCTGGGCCTGGCTTTCCTGCGCATGCGAATGGCTGCGATGGTCGGCCCACTGGAGCACGGTGTCGGCATACATTCCGCTATCGCCCCGCCAGCTCGCATACAGGCCCAGGTAACGGCCGTGCAGGCGGTTCGCTCCTGCGTGCTTGTCGAGGGCAGTACTGGCCAGGCCGTTGACACGCATGTGACCCTTGAGCTGACCCAGATAGAAGCCGGCGTTGGCGCTGCTGCCCGCATACAGGTCCAGCCCGGTCTGAAAGCCCTCGAGATGGCCGCTGCTTTGCGGGCTCACCGCGCCTTGCTGGCGGATGCGGGGCGCGGTGCGCAGCAGGCGCCCCCAGGCGCGGCGGTCATTGCCGGCATTGCCGGGTGCGTCGCCCAGGCGCTGGTGCATGTCGCCCAGCATGTCCAGGTCGGCCTGGCGCAGTTGTGCCGGCAGCGCCGCGAGCAGCGGAACTTCCGCGCGATAGGCCGACTGCAGGCTTGCGCCCTGCTCAGTCTGGTGCAGGCGGTATTCATAGGCACCCGCATCCACATGGCCGCCGGCCAGCGAAAAAGCTTCGGGCTCGAGGCGCGCACCGTCTTCGGTGGCGATCACTTCAATGCCGCTGCCCGTGGTCGCCACGCCCAGATCCCCCACATTGGTGATGCGCACGGTGGTGTTTCCGCTGGCCACGGCCGCCGCGCCGCTGAGCAGCATGCGGTCACTGGCATCGGCGCTGGCCGCGACGGCCAGTTCACCGCCCTGGCCCACATACGGTCCGGTGAGCCTCAATACGGTGCCCGGCGCTGCCGATGCCGCGCTGAGCTGCACCGTGCCGCGGTTGCTCAGGCCGGCCAGCGTCTGATCAAAGCCTGCAAGGTGCAAGGTCGCAGCGGCGGCCACGCCGTGCACCGAGGCGGCGCTGAAAGTATTGACGCCACCGGCCTGCAGCGTACCTTGGGCCACTTCGGTCGCGCCGCTGTAGCGGTTGGCCGCACTGGTCAACGTCAGGCTGCCCGTGCCCTGCTTGGTCAGAAAGCCCGTGCCGCTGATCGCGCCGGCCCAGGTCTGATGGTGGTCGCCGGTATTGATTTCCGGATCATCGCTGCCCGGCATATGGAGATCGTTGGCAACGACCAGGCTGCCGACGGCCAGGTCGATGGCGCTGCCATCGTCCATGACCAGGCTGCCCGCTCCCAGTCCCGCTGCATGGCCCAGTTCGATACGCCCCTGCTTGAGATGCACGCCGTTGCGCATCTCGCCCGCCTGGTTCAACACCAGCGTGCCGCGGCCGCGCTTGACGAGCCTGGCCGCGCGCCCCATCTTGCCGTCGAACTCCATGCGGGTGTCGATGTCGACGGTCAGATCGGCGGGGCGCTTGCGCGCCGTCGATGGCGGCAGCGGC
>NZ_JAVWWA010000012.1:58469-73801 GCF_036666375.1 Comamonas sp.
GCAGGCGCTGTCGCGGCTGCCACTGGAGAAACTGCAGGCGCTGTCGCGGCTGCCACTGGAGAAACTGCAGGCGCTGTCGCGGCTGCCGCTGGAGAAACTGCAGGCGCTGTCGCGGCTGCAACCGGCGAAGCTGCAAGCGGCCGGGCCAAGCCCTGCGGGGCCAGCTTGACGGGTGCTTGTGGCTGCCGGGCGCAAGCCTGCGAACCTGCGGGCGCGGAGGTCGGCGGAGACAAAGTCGGTGGCAGCACGGTCACGGCAGGCTGCGGCGCCGGCATGGCAACAGATGCTGGTGCGATGGCAACAGCCGCGGCGGGCACTGGTGCAGGGACGACGACCGGCACCGCGGAAGTCATCACGGCTGGCGCAACGATGAGGGCAGGCCCTTGCCCGGGCTGGCCGTCCACCGGCGAATCATCGCCGGAGGGCGGGAGGACCGTTGTTTGCTGTGGAAGCGCTGGTGTAGCGTGCTGCGGACTCGCCGGTTTGCGATGCAGTGCCAGAATCTCCTGGCCTATCGAAGGGCCTAGCCTCCTCGGGGGCGGTGGCGGTGGCGGTGGCGGCGATTTAGACGCGTGGTCCTCACTTTCACCGTGTACCCGGGTCCTGCGCTGCATCAAGGCCTTGAGCAGGAAGGCGGAATCCTGAATACCATCGTCCTGGTGCGCAATCGGTGGCGCGGACGAAGGTACAGGGACACGTAGAGGTGCAGATGGGGGTGCGATTGCCCGTGCGGGTCGGGGTGGCGGCACGGAAGGGGTTACCGGCAAGTTCCATTCCTCATCGTCCGACTCCGACTGCACAGGCGGCGCGGCATATGTGGAAAGCTTTGCCCGCAGATTGTCGAACGGAGTCGGTGCGGCCGGGGGGGCAGGAGCCGGCGGCGGGATTGCGTGCAATTGCACGTCGCGCCGCTTTATGGCGTCCAGCATCTGGCCGCGTTCATTAGCCAGCGCCGCGCCGCTCGAAGCCATCACCGCGCAGGCCACGGCGATGGCGGTGGAGCTTTTCTTGAAACCCATCAATTCACGATTCATCTTCATTTCCATTCAAGAGAACTAAGGGATTCGTGAGCCGATGGTCAAGAATGTCGAGGACCTGGAAATGCGCCCCCTGCATCGACAGCGAATTCTTAAAAACAATCAAACAAATTTGTTGATAGTCTTTGGCTATTTTATGAGATTTTAAAAATTTATTGAATTTTTAAATCAATAGCTATTGCAGATAAACCACGAAATCTTGGCAGCTGCGCGCGCAGCGGCTTCTTCGGCGGCGCGCCCAACGTGGTCAGCGCGCCAGACCTCACTTCTGTTGCATCAATTTCACGCATTTGCCACATTCCGGGTGTACGCTCCTGCTCCACGAGGTGGTGCGTGCCGCGGCACCACCACCCATTGCCCTCCACGCCCAGCGTCTCGTGACCGGTTTCAGCCCATGCCCCACGCCCAATCGTTTGCCGCCATCGATCTCGGATCCAACAGTTTTCGGCTCGAGATCGGCCACTTCTCCCACCACCACTTCCAGCGCGTGGAGTACCTCAAGGAAACCGTGCGCCAGGGCGGCGGCCTGGACGCCGAGCGCTATCTGTCCGAAGAGGCAATGCAGCGTGGCTGGGATTGCCTGGCGCGTTTCGGCGAGCGCCTCGCGGGCTTTCCCGCAGCCCATGTACGCGCGGTTGCAACCCAGACACTGCGCGAAGCGCGCAACCGCGAGGCCTTCGTGAAGCGCGGCTCCGAGCTGCTGGGCTACCCGATTGAAATCATTTCCGGCGAGGAAGAAGCCCGTTTGATCTACCGCGGCGTGAGCAGCCTGCTGCCGCCTTCGGACGAGCGGCGCCTGGTGATCGACATCGGCGGACGTTCGACCGAGCTGGTGCTGGGCCGGCAGCAGGAAGCCCAGCAGGCGCTGTCGCTGCGCCTGGGCAGCGTGGCCTGGTCGCAGCGCTATTTCCCCGAAGGCGAGCTCAGCCGTGCGGCCTTCTCGCTCGCGGCCGTGGCCGCGCGCGCGGTGCTCGACGAAGCGCTGGACATCATCCATGGCGGCGACTGGGACACCGTCTACGCATCCTCGGGAACGGCCGCGGCCATTGGCGACATCCTGGCCGCGAGCGGACGCACGCCGGGCATCATCGACCTGGAAGGGCTCGAATGGCTGCACGACAGTCTGGTGCGTGCCCAGAGCACGGACCAGATCCGGCTCGCCGGTCTCAAGGAAGAGCGGCGCGCGGTGATTGCAGGTGGCGTGAGCATCATGCAGGCACTGTTCGACCTGCTGCAATTGCGCTCTCTGCGCGTGGCCGAAGGCGCACTGCGCCAGGGCGTGCTGCACACGCTGGTCGAGCAGGACCCGCTGTGCACCGACCTGCGCAGCGCCGCCGTACAGGGCCTGATGCAGAAGTATTGCGTCGATGCCGACCAGGCACAGCGCGTGGCCGGTGTCGCGCGCAACCTGCTCGAACAGCTCGCCCCCGAGACCTCGGCCGAACACCACGAACCGCTGCGCCATGCGGCGCTGCTGCACGAGATCGGCAGCCATATCGCGCACAGCAACTACCACCGCCATGGCGCCTATGTGCTGCAGAACACGTCGGCCGCGGGCTTCACGCAGGCCGAGCGCGACCTGCTCGCCCAGCTGGTCTGCGGCCAGCGCGGCAAGCTGCGCAAGCTCGAGCCCGAAATGCTCATAGAGCCACGGAATGTCTACCCGTTGCTGGCCTTGCGCCTGGCCGTGCTGCTGTGCCATGCGCGGCGCCCGCCCGAACTCGCGAGCCTGCAGATCGAAGCCGACGGCCCGTGCTTCAAGCTCAGCGCCGGCAACAACTGGTCAGCGACCTATCCCCAGTCGGCATTCCTGCTCGAGGAAGAGCAGCAGGCCTGGCTCAAGACCCACTGGCAACTCGAGCTGAACTGGAATTGAAAAACCCCCTAGGGCAGGGGGTAGAAGTGCTTTTTCTTATTCCGGCTGGGCCTGCAGCGCCGGCCCGTAGCGCCCCATGAGCGCATTCTGCGCGCCGTTGCCGTCGAAAGGCCTGGGCGAGCGCGTGTAGGTGCCGTCCGGATTGAGCGTCCAGGCATCGCGGTCATCGTGCAGATAGGCCACGAGGCATTCGTCGACGATCTGCTGGCGCAGCGCGGCGTCGCGCACCGGCCAGGCCAGCTCGATGCGCCGCATCATGTTGCGGTTCATCCAGTCGGCGCTCGACAGGAACAGCTCCTCCTTGTCGCCCTGGCGGAAGTAGAACACCCGCGTGTGCTCGAGAAAACGCCCGATCACGGAACGCACGCGGATGTTGTCGGTCAGGCCCGGGCGCTGGGGCGCGAGCATGCAGGCGCCGCGCACGATCAGATCGATCTGCACGCCCTTTTGCCCGGCCGCGATCAGCGCGTGGATCAGCGCCTCGTCGGTCAGCGCGTTCATCTTCGCGACGATGCGCGCGGGCTGGCCCTTGGCCGCGGCCTCGCCGGTCTGGGCGATGAAAGCAAGCATCCGGCTGTGCAGATGGAATGGCGCCATGATCAGGCGCTGCAGCTGCGGCAGATGGTTGTGGCTGGCCAGATGGTTGAACACTTCGTCCATGTCGGCCGTCACCGTCGGGTCCGAGGTCATGTAGCCCAGGTCGGTGTAGAGCCTGGCGCTGCGCAGGTTGTAGTTGCCCGTCGACAGATGCCCGTAACGGCGCAGCCTGCGGCCTTCTCGCCGCGTGATCAGCATCATCTTCGCATGGGTCTTGAGGCCGACCACGCCGTAGACCACCTGGGCGCCCACCAGCTCCAGCGCCTCGGCCCAGTTGATGTTCGCTTCCTCGTCGAAGCGCGCCTTGAGTTCGACCACGGCCATGACCTCCTTGCCACGGCGCACGGCCTCGGCGAGCAGATCCATGAGTTCAGAGTCGGAGCCGGTGCGGTAAATGGTCTGCTTGATGACCAGCACGTTGGGGTCGTTCACGGCCTCGCGCAGCAGCGCCAGCACGCCTTCGAAGCTCTCAAACGGCTGGTGGATCAGCACATCGCGCTGGCGCAGCTGGCCCATGATGGACACGCCGCGCTGCAACTGGCGCGGCCATACCGGCTGCCATGGCGGAAACAGCAGCGCGGGATCGTTGACCAGATCGACGAGCTGTCCCAGGCGCACCAGATTGACCGGGCCGGGCACGCGAAACAGTGCCTGCGGCGGCAGATGGAACTGCGCGAGCAGCAGATCGGCGAGGAACGGCGAGCAGCCCGCGGACACTTCCAGGCGCACGGCCTGGCCGTAATGCCGGTGGTGCAGGCCCTGGCGCAAGGCCATGCGCAGGTTGCCGACATCTTCCTCGTCCACGGCCAGCTCCGAGTGGCGGGTCGCGCGGAACTGCGAGAACTCGACCACTTCACGCCCGGGGAACAGCTCCTTGAGATGGGCGCGCACGATGCTCGACAGGCTGACGAACACGCGCTGCTTTCCCGCGACCTTGGCCGGCAGGCGCACCAGCCGGGGCAAGGCGCGCGGCACCTTCACGATCGCAACCTCATTGGTGCGACCGAACGCATCGGGGCCCTTGAGCCGCACGATGAAGTTCAGCGCCTTGTTCGCGACCTGGGGAAACGGATGCGCGGGGTCCAGCCCCAGCGGAATCAGCAAGGGCCGGACTTCGGTCAGGAAATATTCGCGCACCCAGCGCCGCTGCACGCTCGAGCGATCGCCGTGCGAGAGAATGCGTATGCCATGGCCCTCGAACGCCGGCACCAGCGCCTTGTTGTAGAGCTCGTACTGGCGTGCGACCAGGTTGTGGGCCTGCTCCATCAAGGCCTGGAACGAGGCCGTCGTGTAGACGCCCTGCCCGTCGCCGCTGAGTTCGGCCGTGATGTGCGGCGCGGCCCGGACCTCGAAGAACTCATCGAGGTTGGACGACACGATGCACAGGTAGCGCAGACGCTCGAGCAAGGGGACGTCGGCGCGCACCGCCCAATCGAGGACCCGGTCGTTGAACGCCAGGATGCAGTGATCGCGGTCCAGCAGCACGCTGCCGGGCACAGCCACAAGCCTGTGGACCGACTCGGGCTCGGCAATGTCCATGGGTTCGACCGCAGCGGCCTGCGCGTCGGAGGGGGATTCGACGCCCGAGGGATCGCCGTCCGAAGGCGATGTCAGGTCTATCGATTCGGCCTCCAAAGGGGCAGCGCGCTCCGGATGGGTAGAGGTCAGAGTGGTCACAAACAATCCTACAACGTGCGAAAGACGCGGCGCCGCTGAGTATTGACCGCGTTTGTGTCAGCAAGATGACAATGACATTCAGCCATCGCGCAAGCTGTCTTGCGCCTGCGACTGGCATGGAGCTCGGACGATGCGCAGCTAAGGTGCTAAGCTGCGCGCTTTTTTGACCTATCTCCCTTCTTCCATGCAAGATGCCAGCCTGCTCGCCGCCATCGATATCGGCTCCAACAGCTGCCTGCTGGAAATCGGACATTTCGTCGGCGATCGCCTCGTGTCACAAACCTGCCGCAAAGAGACCATCCGCCTGGGCGGATCGCTGGACGCGCAGGGCCAACTCAGCAGCGAAGCCATGGAGCGGGGCTGGGCCTGCCTGCAACGCTTCGCACCGCTGATCGCCGATCTGCCGCGCGAACGCGTGCGCGCCGTGGCGACCCAGACGCTGCGCGAAGCCACCAATCGGGCACTTTTTCTCGCGCGCGGTAGCGATATTTTGGGCGTTCCGATCGAAGTGATCAATGGCGAGGAAGAAGCGCGTTTGATCTATCAGGGCGTGGCCCGGCTGCTGCCGCCCTCGGCGCGCAGACGCCTGGTGATAGACATCGGCGGCCGCTCCACCGAACTGTGCCTGGGCCAGGGTTTCGAAGCCCGGGTCACGCGCTCGGTGGAGATAGGCAGCGTGGCCTGGTCGCTGCGGCATTTTGTCGACGGGGGACTGCGGCCCGCGCAATTTGAAGCCGCCCGATCCAGCGCGCTGGCGCTGCTGCGCCCCCAGGCCGAGGACTTCGCCGCCACGAACTGGGAACAGGCCTATGGTGCGTCGGGCACGGCCGGTGCCATCAGCCGGGTGCTCGCGGCACAGACCGGTGTCCCCGGCCTGATCACGCGCACCGGCCTGACCTGGCTTCAGGCGCGGCTGCAGCAGGACGGCCACAGCAGCGCCGTGCATCTTGCGGGCCTGCGCGAAGAGCTGCGCCCGGTGATAGGCGGCGGCGTGAGCGTGATGCAGGCCGTGTTCGAGCTGTTCGGTATAGAACAGATGCGCGTCACCCAGGGATCGCTGCGCCACGGCCTGCTGTATGGACTGCGCGCGACGGCGCCGGTCCTACCTTAATGTGCCGACACATGAAAGAGTCAGCCCCACAACCAGGGAGAACCCGAGGGACTGGTGAAGAAGTATCAAATGCTACACTTCAGTAACATCCATTGCCCAGTGGAGCGCCAGCATTTGCCGCACCGGGCCCACCCCATTCGCTAGAGCGCTCCACGTGCCGTCCTCCAATACCGTCCCAATCGACGCAATTGAGCGCATCATGCGCGAGCAGCACACCCTTCTGGCAAGCGCCGGCGTAGGCATTGCTTTCATGCATCGACAGGAAATCGTTCGCTGCAACGAACGTTGCGCCGAAATCTTCGGCCATTCCGCGGCCGACGAGATGCTGGGGCGCCATGGGGCGTCATTTCATCCAGATACCCGAACGTTCTATCGCCTGGGCAAGCTTGCGCGGGTGCGGATGGCCAAGGGCCTCACCTTTCGCACCGAATGCCAGCTGCGCCGCCGCAACGGCGCGCTTTTCTGGGGCGGCGTCACGGGCCGGCTGATCAATCCCACGCGGCCCGAAGAAGGGTCCATCTGGACGCTCAACGACATCGACGAGCAGCGCCAGGCGCAGACCATGCTCAACACCGCGCTGCGCGAAAAGCAGCTGCTGTTCGACCATGCGAGCGTGGGCATCATCTTCATGCGCCGCGGACATCTGACGCGCTGCAACGGCCATTTCGAGACCATGCTGGGCTACGGGCCCGGCGAGCTGATAGGCACCAGCGCGCACAACTGGTTCGCGAGCACCGCAGAATGGGAGCGCCTCGAGGAGAATTTCACGCGCCAGCTGACCGTGGGCCTGAGCTTCGAGGGCGAGATGATGCTCTGCAAGAAGGATGGCGGCACGGTCATCTGCGAGGTGCGCTGCAAGCTCATCGACGCCAATGATCCCAGCCAGGGCACGATCTGGATCACGGTCGACATCACCGAGCGCACCCAGGCACAGGCCGCGCTGGCCAAGGTGCACGAGCAGCTCGAGCAGCAGGTGCGCGACCGCACGCGCGAACTCAGCGCCACGGTCGAAGACCTGCACCGCGAAATGGCCGACCGCAAGCGCGACCAGGACCGCATCTACTGGCTCGCGCATTACGATCCGCTGACCGGCCTGCCCAACCGCACGCTGCTCGCCGACCGCAGCACCCAGGCCATACAGCTGGCGCGCGACAACGACACGCCGCTGGCCGCAATCTTTCTGGACCTGGACCACTTCAAGCATGTCAACGATTCGCTGGGCCATCGCGTGGGCGATACCCTGCTGGTGCAGATCGCCAAGCGCCTGCGCTCGGTGGTGCGCGAAAAGGACACGGTCTCGCGCATAGGCGGCGACGAATTCGTGCTGCTGCTGCCCGGCGCCAACGCGCACGGCGCGGCGCGCGTCGCCGACAAGCTGCTCGAGGCCTCGCGCCAGCCCTACCAGATCGACCACCATGAACTTACCATGGCGCCGTCCATGGGCATTGCGCTGTACCCCCAGGACGGCATGGACTTCGACACGCTGACCCAGTCGGCCGATGTCGCGATGTACCACGCCAAGCTCGACGGCCGCAATACCTTCCGCTTCTTCACGCCCGAGATGCGCGCCCAGTCGCTGCGCGCGCTGCAGCTGGAAAATGCGCTGCGCCGCGCGCTCGAGCGCGACGAGCTGCAACTGCACTACCAGCCCCAGGTGCGCATACGCACGGGCCGCGTGCACAGCGTGGAAGCCCTGCTGCGCTGGAACCATCCCAAGCTCGGCCCTATCTCGCCTTCGGAGTTCATTCCCGTGGCCGAGGACACGGGCCAGATCCTGCAGATCGGTGAATGGGTGCTGCGCAATGCGGTCAAGCAGCTCAAGGCCTGGCGCGAATCGGGCCTCACGGATCTCAAGGTCGCGGTCAATCTGTCGGCCATCCAGTTCCACCAGCCGCAGCTGCCCGATCTGGTCAGCCAGATCCTGCACGCCGCGGCCGTGCCGCCCGATGCGCTGGAGCTCGAGCTGACCGAAGGCGTGGCCGTCGACGACCCGCGCGCCGCGACCGCGACCATGGACCAGCTGCGCTCGCGCGGCGTGCGCCTGTCGATAGACGACTTCGGCACGGGCTACTCGTCGCTGAGCCAGCTCAAGCGCTTCCAGATCTACAAGCTCAAGATCGACCAGTCGTTCGTGCAGGATCTGGACCACGACGGCAACGATCGCGCCATCGTCAGCGCCATCATCCGCATGGCCCAGGCGCTGGGCATGCAGACCACGGCCGAAGGCGTGGAAACCGAAGCCCAGCTGCAGTTCCTGCGCGACATGGGCTGCGACGAAGCCCAGGGCTACTACTTCAGCCGTCCCCTGCCGCCGGGCGAGGACCTGCTGCAATTCCTGCGCAGCCGCCAGGCGCCGGGGTTCTCCAAAACGCCCGCCCTGCCGCTCTGAGCCCCGCGCGCCCGTTTCAGGCGCACAGCAGTGGTCAGCCTGCGCGCGCTGCGTCGGCGAGCTGCTGCGCGCAGCGGCTGGCCTGCTGCTGGTCGCGCGCTTCGACCATGACGCGCAGCAGCGGTTCGGTGCCGCTGGGACGAATCAGCACGCGGCCGGTATCGCCGAGCTCGGCCTGCACGGCCGCCAGCGTCTGCTCGAGCAGCTGGTTGTTCTTCCAGTCCTGGCTGGGCGCGAGGCGCACGTTGATCAGCACCTGGGGATAAAGCGGAACGGCTTCGAGCCATTGCGCCAGCGTCCTGCCGCTGCGCACACAGGCCTCGAGCACCTGCAGCGCGCTGATCAGGCCGTCGCCCGTGCTGTGGCAATCGAGCGCCAGCAGGTGGCCCGAGCCTTCGCCGCCCAGCAGCCAGCCATTGCGCGCGAGCTCCTCGAGCACATAGCGGTCGCCGACCTTGGCGCGCACAAAGCCCACGCCCCGGGCCTTGAGCGCCGATTCCACGGCCAGATTGGTCATCAGCGTGCCGACCACGCCGGGAACGTTCTCGCCGCGCGCCAGGCGGTCAGCCGCGAGCAGATACAGCAGTTCGTCGCCGTTATACAGCCGGCCCTTGGCGTCGACCACGAGCAGGCGGTCGGCATCGCCGTCCAGCGCAATGCCGTAGTCGGCATTATTGGCGCGTACCGCGCGCACCATCGCCTCGGGATGGGTCGCGCCCACGCCATCGTTGATGTTCAGGCCATCGGGCGCGCAGCCCATGGCGATGACTTCGGCGCCCAGCTCGTGGAACACCTTGGGCGCGATCTGGTAGGCCGCGCCATGGGCCGCATCGACCACGATCTTCAAGCCCTTGAGCGTGAGTTCGTGCGAAAAAGTGCTCTTGCAGAATTCAATGTAGCGGCCCGCGGCGTCATCGAGCCGGCGGGTCTTGCCCAGCGCCGCGGAGTCGGCCCACACGGGGTCTTCCTTCAATGCGCGCTCGACATCCTCTTCCCAGCTGTCGGGCAGCTTGCTGCCCTGGGCGCTGAAGAACTTGATGCCGTTGTCGGGATAGGGGTTGTGGCTGGCGCTGATCACCACGCCCAGGCTCGCGCGCTGGGTGCGCGTGAGGTAGGCCACGCCCGGCGTGGGCAGCGGCCCGAGCAGCACCACATCGACGCCTGCGGAGTTGAAGCCCGACTCGAGCGCGCTTTCGAGCATGTAGCCCGAGATCCGCGTGTCCTTGCCGATCAGCACCGTGGGGCGCTCCTGCGTGCGGCGCAGCACGCGCCCTACCGCATGCGCCAGGCGCAGCACAAAGTCGGGAGTGATGGGCGTGCGCCCCACGGTGCCTCGAATGCCATCGGTGCCGAAATATTCACGAGCCATTGCAAACCTTCTTGTCTGGATTAATGCCGGCGGTCAACCAGCCCATGCAGCATTGTCGTTCATGGCCTGCCAGACTTTGAGCGTCATCACGGTGTCACGCACGTCATGCACGCGCACAATGCGCGCGCCGCGCTCCACCGACAGCAGCGCCGCGGCGACGCTGGGCACCATGCGCTCGCCCACGGGCAGGCCGGTGACCTGACCCAGCGATCCCTTGCGCGACCAGCCGGCCAGCAGCGGATAGCCCAGCGCGGCCAGCTCCGGCTCACGCGCCAGCAGCGCGAAATTCTGCGCCACGGTCTTGCCGAAACCCGTGCCCGCGTCGAGCACGATGCGCGCGCGCGCCACGCCCAGCGCTTGCAGCGCCTGCGCCGAAGCCTGCAGGAAGTCGCGTACCTGGACCACCACATCGCCCTGCATGTGGTCGCGGTCCATGCTTTGCGGCACGCTGTGCATGTGCATCAGGCAGACGCCGCACTGCGCGTGCCCTGCCACCACCGCGGCCGCGCCCGGCTGGCGCAGCGCCCAGATGTCGTTGATGATGTCCGCGCCCAGGTCGAGCACGGCCTGCATCACTTCGGGCTTGTAGGTGTCGACCGAAATCGGCACGCCCAGCTTCACGGCTTCGCGCACCAGCGGCACAACGCGCGCCAGCTCATCCGCGAGGCCCACCGCGGGGCTGCCCGGACGCGTGGATTCACCACCGATATCGAGAATGTCGGCGCCGTCCTTGAGCAGCTGCTCGCAATGTGCGAGCGCGGCGCCCAGGCTGTCGTGCGCGCCGCCGTCCGAGAACGAATCGGGCGTCACGTTGACGATGCCCATCACCTGCGGGCGCTCAAGGTCCAACAGGAAGCGGCTGGTTTGCCATTGCTGCATGCTCATTGTTCCGAATTGAAAAAGTCCTTACCCAAAAGAAAGCGGGGCCCTAGGGCCCCGCTGTCATGCTGTCGCTGCCTGAGGCGTCATGCGGCGTTGGGCGCCGCATCCGCGCCAGGCGTTGCTGGCGGCGTTGCCGCGGCATCGGCCTTCACCGCAGGCGTGCCGCCGCTGGCATCGTCGCCGCCCGAAGGAGGAATGCGCGGCGTCCAGTCCTTGGGCGGACGCGGCGCACGGCCGGCCATGATGTCGTCGAGCTGCTCGGCGTCAATCGTTTCCCACTCGAGCATGGCCTTGGCCATGGCGTGCATCTTGTCGCTGTTGTCTTCGATGAGCTTGCGCGCCAGAGCGTACTGCTCATCGATGATGCGGCGCACTTCCTCGTCGACCTTCTGCATGGTCTGCTCGCTGACGTTGTTGGTCTTGGTCACCGAACGGCCCAGGAACACTTCGCCTTCGTTTTCCGCGTAGACCATGGGGCCCAGCGCTTCGGTCATGCCGTAGCGCGTGACCATGTCGCGCGCAATCTGCGTCGCACGCTCGAAGTCGTTGCTCGCGCCCGTGGTCATCTGGTGCATGAACACTTCTTCGGCAATACGGCCACCAAACAGCATCGCGATCTGGTTGAGCATGAACTCCTTGTCGAAGGAGTAGCGGTCCTTCTCGGGCAGGCTCATGGTGACGCCCAGCGCGCGGCCGCGCGGAATGATGGTGACCTTGTGCACCGGATCGCACTTGGGCAGCAGCTTGCCGATCAGCGCATGGCCGGCTTCGTGGTAGGCCGTGTTGCGGCGCTCTTCCTCGGGCATGACCATGGACTTGCGCTCGGGGCCCATGATGATCTTGTCCTTGGCCTTCTCGAAGTCCTGCATCTCGACAGTGCGCGCATTGCGGCGCGCGGCCATCAGGGCGGCCTCGTTGCACAGGTTGGCCAGATCGGCACCCGACATGCCGGGCGTGCCGCGGGCAATGATGCCGGGGTTCACGTCCTGGCTCACAGGGATCTTGCGCATGTGCACGTTGAGGATCTGCTCGCGGCCGCGGATATCGGGCAGCGTCACATAGACCTGGCGGTCGAAACGACCGGGACGCAGCAGCGCCGCATCGAGAATGTCGGGACGGTTGGTGGCCGCGACCACGATCACGCCCATGTTGGTCTCGAAGCCGTCCATCTCGACCAGCATCTGGTTGAGTGTCTGTTCGCGCTCGTCGTTGCCGCCGCCCACGCCGGCGCCACGCTGGCGACCGACCGCATCGATTTCATCGATGAAGATGATGCAGGGGGCATTTTTCTTGGCGTTCTCGAACATGTCGCGCACGCGGGCCGCGCCCACGCCGACGAACATTTCGACGAAATCGGAGCCCGAGATACTGAAGAACGGCACCTTGGCTTCGCCGGCGATCGACTTGGCCAGCAAGGTCTTGCCGGTACCCGGAGGGCCGACCAGCAGCAGGCCACGCGGAATGCGGCCGCCGAGCTTCTGGAACTTGCTCGGGTCCTTGAGGAAGTCGACGACTTCCTTGACTTCTTCCTTGGCTTCGTCGCAGCCGGCGACGTCGGCGAAGGTGACCGTATTGTTGTTCTCGTCGAGCATGCGCGCCTTGCTCTTGCCGAAGCTGAAGGCGCCGCCCTTGCCGCCGCCCTGCATCTGGCGCATGAAGTAGACCCACACGCCGATCAGCAGCAGCATCGGGCCCCAGCTCACGAGCAGGGACATCAGCAGCGAGCCTTCTTCGCGGGGCTTGACGTCGAACTTGACGTTGTTGGCGATCAGGTCGCCCACCAGACCACGGTCCAGGTAGGTGGCCGTCGTGCGCAGCTTGGAGCCGTCCGCCGCGACAGCGACGATCTCGGTGCCGCCCTGCCCTTCCTGGATGGTCGCACTCTTGATGCGGTTGTTGCGAACTTCTTCCAGAAATTCGGAATAGCCGATGTGACCGGACGCAGCGCTGGTGCGGGTGTCAAATTGTTTGAACACCGTAAACAGCACCATGGCGATGACCAGCCACACGGCAATTTTTGAAAACCACTGATTGTTCAAGCGGGGCTCCAGATGGAATGCAGAGAAAGGGTCACGAAATCTTCATGACCTATTTGGGGACCATTTTAGGTGCTTCAAGGCGACGCACCCCTAATTCCCTTCATGTCGCGCAGATGCGCAGGGCATTCGAGGGTATTCCCTGGGCAGATGACAGCGGCTGACCGAGGCGGATCCGGCGCTGCGTCTACTTCAGACCCATGCCGACCAGAAAGGTTTCCGACGACTTGACGCGCGACGACTTGGGCTTGATCGGCTTGACGGCCTTGAAGGTCTGCTTGAACAGCTCGACGAGCTCGCTGTAGCCGCTGCCGTGGAACAGCTTCACGACCAGCGCGCCTTCGGGCTTCATGTGCTGCTTGGTGAAATCCACGGCCAATTCGACCAGCAGCGCAATGCGCGCGGCGTCGGTGGCGTCATTACCCGACAAATTTGGTGCCATATCGGACACCACCACATCGACCTTCTTGCCTTCGAGCAGGGCCTCAAGCTCGGCAAGCACCGACTCCTCGCGGAAATCGCCCTGCAGGAAATGCACGCCCTCGATGGGCTCCATGTGCAGGATATCGAGCCCGATGATGCGGCCATTGAGTTCGCCCACCGCAGCGCCCTTGGGAGACAGCTTGCGGCGTACGTACTGGCTCCAGGCCCCGGGAGTGCAGCCCAGATCGACCACGAAATCGCCGGGCCGTATCAGGTTCAGCTGCTCGTCGATCTCCTTGAGCTTGTAGGCCGCGCGGGCGCGAAAGCCCTCAATTTTGGCGAGTTTGACATAGGTGTCGTTGACATGGTCATTGAGCCATGCCTTATTGACCTTCTTGCTTTTGGTCTTGGTTTTCATGCTGATTACGTCCTGCCTAGATAATACGGGCCATGCCCCAAATTCAATTGACTCCCGCCGAGCGCCGGGAACACCGCGCCAACGCCCACCATCTCGACCCCGTGGTCATGATCGGTGGCGACGGCCTCACGCCCGCCGTGCAAAAAGAGATAGACGCGGCGCTCAATGCGCACGGTCTGATCAAGGTTCGCGTCTTCAATGACGATCGTGCCGCACGCGACCAGATCTACCAACAACTCGCCGAAGAACTCAGCGCCGCTCCTATCCAGCACATCGGCAAGCTGCTCGTGCTGTGGCGCCCGATTCCCGAAAAGGAAAAGACCGTCGACGAGGACCGCATGCCCGGCCCACGCGACGTCAAGGTGCTCAAGTTCAGCTCGCGCGGTGGCCAGCGCCCCGAAGTCAAGCAACTGCGCGTGCTGGGCAACCAGCGCCTGACCGCAGGCGGCATGGTAAAACGCGCCAAAGTGAAACAAAAATCCGTCAAAAAGCGCCAACAAGGCGACTAAAGTCTTTTTGTTGCGCTGCCCATGAACGCCATTCCGAATATTCCAGCGCGCCAGCGCCATGTCATCTGCATGAAGTGGGGCACGAAATACGGCCCTGAATACGTCAACCGGCTCTACGCCATGGTGCGGCGCAATCTGCAAGGTGATTTTCGCTTCATCTGCCTGACCGACGACAGTCAGGGGATTCGCGCCGAAGTCGAGTGCCTGCCAATTCCCTCGCTGGACCTGCCCAAGGGCTTGCCCGAGCGCGGCTGGACCAAGCTCGCCACGTTCACGCCCGACCTTCACGGTCTGCGCGGCACGGCGCTGTTTCTCGACGTCGACGTGGTCGTCACCGGCCCGCTGGACGACTTCTTCACGCAGCCCGGCGAGTTCCTGATCATCCACGACTACAAGCGCCCTTGGCGAATCACGGGCAATTCTTCCGTGTATCGCTGGGAGCTGGGTGCGCATCCCGATGTGCTCGCGTACTTTCGCAGCCACTTCGAGGAGATACGCAAGCAGTTCCGCAACGAGCAGGCCTATCTGTCCGACTTCCTGCACCGCCAGGGAAAGCTGCAGTATTGGCCCGCCGAGTGGTGCCCGAGCTTCAAATACCACGGCATTCCGCCCTGGCCGACCAACTACTGGAAAGCGCCGTTCGTGCCCGCAGGCGCGCGCGTGGTGATCTTCCACGGCGAATGCAACCCGCCCGACGCACTGGCCGGCCGACGCAACCGCCGTTTTCGCTTCATCAAACCCGCGACCTGGGTCGCGGACTACTGGCACGAGTGATTCTGCCGGGCGCCCGGCGCCCGGACAGACAAAAAAGGCGGTTCCTTGGAACCGCCTTTTTTTCGCTCCGGCGCGCCGCGCCGCGGCGCTCAACGCTGCGCGGCGCACAGACGCCATAGCACGCGCAAGGCGCAAAGCCATTGCACCGCATACATCAGCGTGCCCACGCTGTGCCACAGCTTCAGGTCCTGTTTGGCGACAATGCGCGGCGCGACGCCGAACTGCACCAGCAGC
>NZ_JAVWWA010000012.1:73901-75347 GCF_036666375.1 Comamonas sp.
GCACCAGCAGCAAGGCGGTGCAGGCCACCGACACCCAGGTCTGGGCCGCGAACAGCGTCGCCGCCATGCGCCCGGCCACGGCTGGCGAAGGCAGGTGGGCGAACAGCAGCGGCACGACGATGAAGCCGACCACGCTCAGCCCGCCCCACCACAGCGCCGCGGCCAGCGCCGGCAGGCGCTCGGACAGCCGGGAAGCGAAATTCGCCATCGCCTGGGCTCAGAGGTAGCGCACGGCCACCACTTCGTAGCGGCGCAGGCCGCCCGGGGCCTGGACTTCGGCGGTATCGCCCTCTTCCTTGCCGATCAGCGCGCGCGCGATCGGGCTGGAGATGTTGATCAGGCCTTGCTTCAGATCGGCTTCGTCCTCGCCCACGATCTGGTAGGTCACACTGTCGCCGGTCTTCTCGTCCTCGAGGTCGACGGTGGCGCCGAACACCACGCGGCCGCCCGCGTCCACGGCCGTGGGATCGATGATCTGCGCGGCCGACAGCTTGCCCTCGACTTCAAGAATGCGGCCTTCGATGAAGCCCTGGCGGTCCTTGGCGGCTTCGTATTCGGCGTTTTCGCTCAGGTCGCCCTGGGCGCGCGCCTCGGCGATCGCCTGGATCACGCTGGGGCGCTCTATGGTCTTCAGACGGTGCAGCTCGGCCTTGAGTTTTTCCGCACCGCGCTTGGTAATAGGAATGGTGGTCATTGTTGAATCTCCACGTTCAGCATGCTCCGCGCCTGGCGCGGCAATTCATAAAAAAACCAGCGGATGCCCGGGACACGGGGCTGCGTAGCCTGGGGCGGCCAACGCACGCCCCAAAAGCAAACCGCCGCACGTTGCCGCGCGGCGGTTTCTGGTCATGGGCTCATTATGCCGCGATTGGCGCGGCATTCACCCGGTATAACCCGGTCTGGCGCTCAAGCCTCGGCTCAGGCCTGGGCCAGTTGGGCATGCAGTTCCTGGACGGAATAGACCTCCAGGTTGTTCATGCTCTTCATGCCTTCGACGGCGGCTTCGGCGCCGAAGATGGTCGTGAAGGTGGTCACGCGTGCCAGCAGCGAGCTGGTACGGATGGCGCGCGAGTCGGCGATCGCGTTGCGGCGTTCCTCGACGGTGTTGATCACCATCGCGATGTCGCCCATCTTGATCATGTCGACGATGTGCGGACGGCCTTCGGTGACCTTGTTGACCACCTGCACCGCGATGCCGGCTTCGGCAATGGCCGCGGCCGTGCCCTTGGTAGCCACCAGCTCGAAGCCCATGGCCGCGAGCTCGCGCGCGATGTTCACGGCGCGTGCCTTGTCGTTGTTCTTCACGGTGAGGAACACGCGGCCCGACTGGGGCAGCAGCGTGCCCGCGCCCAGCTGGCTCTTGACGAAAGCTTCGCCAAAGGTCTTGCCCACGCCCATGACTTCGCCGGTCGACTTCATTTCGGGGCCGAGGATGGTGTCCACGCC
>NZ_JAVWWA010000013.1:0-41226 GCF_036666375.1 Comamonas sp.
ACTGGTCGATCGCCATGGTGTTGCCCGCGGTGATCGCGTCGAGGTCCTGCTCCAGCGTCTGGAAGGTGCTGGCACGCGTGATGGTGTAGGTCGCGCCACCGGTGATCGCGAGCGCGCCCACGACGGTGGCGGTGCTGATGGCGAGAATCTTTGAGCGAAGGGTCTGAAGCATACGAGGGGCGGCAGTGCGCGAGGTTGGAAGGCGGCCAAAAAAGAGACTCGACACTTTTTCGGAAAGCCTGCAACCGACTTGAGGAAGCACGGCACTAAATTTTGTTACAGCCCCGCACCACTCGCCCACTCACTCAATGCTCAACACCCCGCTCAAGCGCCAGCCACGGATCCGTCGATGCGTTCGGTCCAGGGCGCAGCCTCCGCATGGGGCGGCCAGCCGGGCTCGCCCGTGAGCGCGAAACGCGCCCAGGCGCCATGCATGCGCTGGGCGAGCGGCGCGGGCGCAGCCCGGCCAGCGAGTTCCTGCGCCGTGGCAGCGGCGAGGTTGTTGAACACGAACGGCAGCTCCACCCCATGCGCCGCGCCGAGCTGCCCCGCCCACTGGGGCGAGCGCCAGCCGAACACATAGCGGTGCGACGAGCGCGCTGCAAGGCCCGCGAGTTCCGCCAGACGCCGCGCGGGCTCGGCATAGTAATAATGCGACTGCATCCGGCACAGCTGCTCGCCCGGGCTGCCGGCGGCGGCATCGGGCGCAAGGCCCGTGGCCGCGCTGAAATCCTGCAGATCGGCCTGGCCTATGCGCGCCAGCCCGTTGCCCGGCACATGGTAGAGCCGCATTTCCTCGGCGTTGTGGCCGACCAGCAGTTGCAGCGCGGACGGCTGCGCGGCCCAGGCCTGGGCCAGCGCCGCCAGCGGCTCGGCGCGCAGGCATTCGCCGTCGATGACCGGGCGCAGCGGAAAGAACTGGCGGCTGCCCATGCCATGCGCGCGCCGCAGCGCAGGATCGGCCGCGAGCCGGTGCACGGCCTGCAGCAGCGGCTCGAGCGGCGCGGCGGCGAACGCAGCGCGCGTGGCCGGCACGCCGGCGAGCGCCGCAATCGCCTGCAACGCGGTCTCGGCTTCGGCGCGCGTCTGGCAGGCCACGCTGGGGCTTTGCAGTATGGCGCGCTGGAACAGTCCGCGGCTTTGCGCCATGCCCATCAGACAGGCAAGCGCGCCCGCGCCCGCGGATTGGCCGAACACCGTGACCTGCTGCGCATCGCCGCCCCAGGCGCCTATGCAATCCTGCACCCAGCGCAAGGCCGCGATCTGGTCCAGCAGGCCGCGGTTCGCCGGCGCTCCGGGCAGATATGCAAAGCCGTCGACGCCCAGCCGGTACTGGATGGACACGAACACCAGGCCCTGGCGCGCGAACGAGGCGCCGTCGTAGAGCGCATCGCTGGCGCTGCCGCGAAAAAATCCGCCGCCATGCACCCAGACCATGACCGGAAGGCGCTGGCCCGCCTCCACCGGTGGCGCCCAGACATTGAGCCGCAGGCAGTCCGGGTCGCCAAGCTGGCGCGCGCCGCTGCGCGGCCACTGCGGCGCCACCGGTCCGAACTCCGCGGCCTCGCGCAGGCCCTGCCACGGCGGCTCGGCCTGGGGCGGCTCGAAACGCAGGCTGTCCACGGGCGGGCGCGCATAGCGCAGGCCCTTGAACACGCGCAGTTCGCCGTCCCAGACTCCGCGCAGCCGCCCGCCATGGGGCAGCACGACTTCGGGCGCGGCGCGACTGGCGCCGGTTGCAGCACTCGCTTCGGCGCTCATTCCGACGCCAGGCCCAGCCGGTCGATCAATGGGCGCCAGACTGCGGCGTCGCGCGCCGCCCAGGCGCGCACATCGGCCGGCGTCGACGGCGTGAGCACCACGCTCATGGCCTCTAGCCGCGACTTGTACTGGGCATTGGCGCGGCACTGCTCGGTGGCCGCGCCCAGCCGCGCGAGCGCGGCCGCGGGCGTGCCCGCCTTGGCGACAATGGCGATCCAGGACGGCCGCGCCAGATCGGCCGCCGCGGGCAGCAGTTCGGCCACCGTGGGCACATCGGGCAGCAAAGGCGAGCGCTGGGTGTCGAACACCGCGATGGCGTTGAGCCTGCCGGCCTTGACCTGGGCCGCGGCCGTGCCTATCACCAGCGTCATTGCCTGGATCTGCTTGCCTATCAGCGCCGTCACGCCCGCGCCTTCACCGACGAACGGCACATGGGTTCCGGTCGCGCCCAGCTTGTCGAGCAGCGCCGTGGTCAGCAGGTGCGCAGGGCTGCCCTTGCCCGGCGAGCCGAAGTTCAGTCCGCCGGCCGTGGCCTTGGCGAGTTTCTGCAGATCCGCGAGTCGCGTGAGGCCCTCCCCCGCAGGCACGGCCAGCACCAGCGCCGACGTGCCGAGCACGGCCACGCCATCGAAGTCGCTGCCGGGATCGTAAGGGCGCTGGCGGTAGGTATAAGGCGTGATGCTCATCTGCGACATGCCTATGCTCATCAGCGTGTAGCCGTCCGCTGGCTGGCCCTTGAGGCCGTTGATTGCCAGCACGCCGTTCGCGCCGGGCTTGTTCATCACCACCACCGGCTGGCCCAGCTCATGTGCCGCGCAATCGGCCCAGATGCGCGTCATCGCATCCGACGCACTGCCCGGGGGCTGCTGCGCGATCAACTGGATGGGCTTGGCGGGATAGGCCTGCGCCGATGCGCCCGCGGCGCACAGCAGACCGGTAGCGGCAAGCAGGCAGGCGCGGGACAGCGCTGAATCAGGAAATTTCATGGGCTTGAGATGGAGGAAAAAATTCAACGCGCGTTCTCGCAACGCGCGGCGATCAGGTCGGCGAGGCAGGCAAGCTGCGCGCCGGCCTGGCCCAGCGGCAGCGGCTGCGCCGCGGCGGGAAACAGTTGCAGCAGGCCCAGCCCACGCAACGCGGAAAACACCAGACCCAGAAATGCCTGGCGGTCCGGGGTGGCCAGAAGTTCGGGAAACGCGTCGAAGAATCCGGCCTCGAGCTGCGCGCCGATTTCCGCACGCAGGCGCGCGACATGCTGCAGGATTTCGGGCTGGCTGCGGCTGCCCAGATAGATGTTCCAGGCGACGATGAAGCGCGGCTGGGCGTAGATCAACCGCCAGGCGGTGTCGACAAAGCGCGCCGCGCGCTCGCGCGCGCTCAGACTGGCCGCGGGCCACAGCGCGCCGGCATCCAGCTGCGCCTGCAGCAGCGCGCTCAGGATGTTCATCATCAGCACCGCCTTGGACTCGAAGTGGTGCTGCACCGCGCCCGAGGTCATTCCCGCGCTGCGCGCGATCTCGTGAATGGAGACGTCCTCCAGGCTGCGGCGCTCGATGACTTCGATCGCGGTGTCGATCAAATGCTGGCGCGTGGCGGCACTGCGCTGCGCCTGGGTGCGTCGGGGCGCGATCGCGGGCGGGCTCATGGAATTTACATTTTGCATTTCGAACGTAATGTAAATACAGTGGACGCAGGCCTGTACAGGGGATACCCGATGCTGCGCCGTGCTGCCTGCGGCACCACCTCATGCGCGACCGGGCACTCGGCAAGCAGATGAGGCTGGGCAGGCCTGGCGTCGTGCGGCGTCGGCGATGTATTGGACGGCGGCGCAGCGGCGCGGATACACTGGCCCTACCGGCCCTGCAACGTCGGCACAAAGGAGACTTGTGTGACAACCACCCTGACCCCCTACCTGAGCTTCGACGGCACGACGCGCGAAGCCTTCGCCTTCTACGAAAAAGCGCTGGGCGCGCAGATCCAGGCGATGATGAGCTACGCAGACATGCCTACGCCGCCGGCAGGCTCGGCCGCAGAGAGCTGCGGCGGGCAGCCCGCGCCCACGGGCGACGGCATCATGCATGCCAGCCTGGTGCTGCCCGGCGGCGCGCTGCTGTTTGCCGGCGACACGCCTCCCGGCATGCCTTTCGAGGGCATCAAGGGCGTGATGCTGACGCTGGAATACGACACCGTCGAACAAGCCGAGCGCGCTTTCGCCGCGCTGGCCGAAGGCGGCCGGATCACGATGCCGCTCGCGCCCTCGTTCTGGGCCAAGACATTTGGCATGCTCACCGACCGCTTCGGCGTGAGCTGGGCGCTCAATGGCGATCCGCTGCCCATGCCTTCCTGAGGCCTGAGAACAGGCGCATCCGGCCGCTCAGGGCCGGATCGCGATCTTCAGCACCCCGTCGCGCTGATGGCTGAAGAGCTCGTAGGCCGCGGCGATGTCCTCCAGCCCGTACTCATGGGTCACCAGCGGGCCCAGGTCTATGCGTCCGCTGGCGATCACCGCCATCAGCCGGCGCATGCGTTCCTTGCCGCCCGGGCACAGCGCGGTGTTGATGCGGTGGTCACCCAGGCCCGCACCAAAGGCATCGAGCGGAATCCTCAGGTCCGTTGAATACACACCCAGACTCGACAACGTGCCGCCGGGGCGTATGCAGCGCAGCGCGCTCTCGAACGTCTGCTGCGTGCCCAGCGCTTCGATCGCACTGTCGGCGCCTTTGCCGCCCGTCGCCTTGAGCACCTCGGCAACCACGTCCTGGGTCTTGAAATTCAAGGTGATGTCGGCACCGAGCTGTTGCGCCACGCCCAGGCGCTGATCGTTGCCATCGACCGCAATGATGGTGCTCGCCCCGCGCAGCTTCGCGCCCGCGGTCGCGCACAGGCCGATGGGGCCCTGCGCAAACACCACCACCACATCGCCTATGCGGATGTTGGCGTTTTCCGCGCCCGCAAAGCCGGTCGACATGATGTCGGGACACATCAGCACCTGGCGGTCGCTGAGCCCCTGCGGCACCGGCGACAGATTGCCCTGCGCATCCGGCACCAGCAGGTACTCGGCCTGCGCGCCATCGATCAGATTGCCGAAGCGCCAGCCCGCGGTGAGCTTGTAGCCGTGGCAGCCGCAGCGCCCGCTGGCGGCCAGGTAGCTGCCGTCCTGCGATGCCGCGCCATCCTGCGCCGCATAGCTGTTGAAATCCGGGCAGATCGCGCCGGCAATCACGCGCTGGCCTTCCTCGTAGCCGCGCACCGCGCTGCCGAGCTTGACGATCACGCCCACGGGTTCGTGGCCTACCGTCAAACCCTTGGCGACCGGATACTCGCCCTTGAGAATGTGCACGTCCGTGCCGCAGATCGTGGTCGTGGTGATCTTGATCAGCGCATCGTTGGGCCCGACATCGGGAATCGGTTTGTCCACCACTTCGATACGACCGGGTTCGACGAATACCGCCGCTTTCATCATCTGGGCCATGGGATCTCCTTGAAGAACAGAGGAAAGAGAGCTGTGCTGAATTGCCAGCATATGCCTTCGCACCCGATCGCTGCTTGACGTGGAGCAAGGTCTGTCCCGGCAACTCCCCCTTGGGCTGCGCTGCAGCGCCATACGTTCAATGGCCCTGCGGCCGCATTGGCACTATGCTGGTGCCATGCCACGCAAGACCCTGCTCATCGTCTACCACTCGCTCACCGACGGCACACGCCAGATGGCGCAGGCCGCGCATGACGGCGCGGCCGCCGAAGGCAGCGTGACCGTGCGCCTGCTGCACGCGCGCGAGGCCGGCGCCGACGATGTACTGGCGGCCGACGGCTATCTCTTTGCCACGCCCGAAAACCTCGCGGCCATCAGCGGCCAGCTCAAGGATTTCTTCGACCGCAGCTACTACGGCGCGCTCGAGCGCATCAACGGCCGGCCCTATGCGAGCCTGATCTGCGCGGGCAGCGACGGCTCCAACGCCGCGCGCCAGATCGCGCGCATCGCCACCGGCTGGCGGCTCAGGCCCGTGGCCGAGCCGCTGATTGTCTGCACCCATGCGCAGACGCCCGAGGCGATTCTCGCGCCCAAGCACATTGCCCAGGAAGATCTGCAGCAATGCCGGGCGCTGGGCGAAGCCATGGCGGCGGGGCTGGGGCTGGGAGTGTTCTGAGCAGTCCGCGCGTCAGAACTTCCCGCGCAGTGCCAGCATCACGCTGCGCGGCGCCCCATAGAAGCTGCCGTAGTCCAGATAGCCGATGCTGCTGTAGTAGGTCTTGTCAAACAGGTTGTTGATGTTCAGCGAGGCCGTCCACTGGTTGTCGATTCTGTATTCGGCAAAAGCGCTGTAGACCGTGTAGCCGGCCTGCGTGATGCGGTAGTCCCCGGTGCGGCTGCTCACCGTGCCGTCGGCGTTGCGCAGGTAGGCGTAGTCGTCGATGAAGGTCTTGCTTTGGACCGTCGCACCGCCGCCAATCTTCCACTTGCCGAAATGGCCGGGCAGCTGGTAGGCGGCGAAAATCTTCGCCATATGTGCGGGCGAGGTGCCGTTGAAGCGGCCGCCCGAGGTTGAATTGCTGTCGCGGTTGTCGTTGTAGTTGTAGCTCAGCGAAAGCTGCAGGCCGCGCACGGGCTCGCCCGTCAACTCGGCGTCCAGCCCCTTGGAGACAATGCGGCCCGTGGGCAGGAAGCAGCAGCTGCTGCCCAGGTCCAACGTACTGGCGGGAAAGCTGCGGTCGCGTACCGCGGCGCCGTCGCGGTCAATGCGGTAGACCGCCAGCGCGCTCTGCAAGCGGCCGTCGAAATGCGCGCCCTTGAGGCCCAGCTCGTAGTTGCGCCCAGTCACCGGGTCCAGCGGTGCACCGGGCGCCGGTCCGGCACGTTTGTCGGCCTGCGACTTGAAGGTCTCGGCAATGCTGGCGTAGGCCGTCCACGTGCGATCCAGATCGTAGGTGGCGGCGAGATAAGGCGTGAAGACGCTGCTGTCCTCGTAGCGCGTGATCGAGCTCGAGGTCACGGTGCCGCTGGGGTTGAGCAGCGTGTTCTCGAACGCGTACTTGTAGCGCCCTATGCGCCCGCCCGCAATGACGTGCAGCGGCTCGCTCAGATGCAGGCGCAGCGATCCGTAGATGCCGGCATTGTCCGAGCGCGAAGGCTGGCGGCTCCAGGGCGTGAGCGCTGCGGGGCGCAGGTAGGCAGCGGGGTCGAAGCGGTAGATGTCGGGCACCGGCGTGGCCACATAGGGCACGGGGCGCTGCAGCAGCGCGTCGACGCTGAATCTGGACCATGAGCCGCCGACCAGCACATCGTGCTGCCGGCCCCAGGCGCTGAACCGGCCTTTGAGCGCGGCGTCAAGGGACGCATTGCTCCAGTGCTCTTTCTGAAAGTTGGCGCCACCCGTCGTGCCCACGCCGGTGAGCGCATCGGCAGCGCCGTTGAAATAGTGGTCGAAGCGGTCCTGGTCGGCGCGCTCGTGGTTGGCATCAACGTCCAGCGTCCAGTCCGGGCTGAAACGGTGCGTGAGGTGGGCGAACAGGCCGGTGATGTTCTTGTCGGCGCGGTCGTCGGCGCCGCTGAGATAGAGCGTGCGCGCCAGGCCCAGGTCTTCCCCGGTGCGCGCCCGGGGCAGGCCGTAGCCCTGGTACGACGAATCACGCCGGATATACGACGCGCCGAGCAACGCCGTTGTCTCGGGCGTCAGATCCGCCTCGATCACGCCATAGGCCATGCTGCGCTTGCTGTGCGCGACATCGAAAAAGAAATCCTTGTCTTCGTGCGCCAGCACACCGCGCCCACGGATGCGGCCGTCTTCGCTCAACGGGCCGCTGACGTCGAGATCGGCGCGCCGGAAGTTCCAGCTGCCCAGTTGGGCCTGTACCTGGACCTGCTTTTCACGCGTGGGCTTCTTGCGCACCAGATTGATCACTCCGCCGGGATCGCCATTGCCGCCAAACAGACCGTCCGCCCCGCGCAGCACTTCGACATGGTCGTAGAACGCCAGGTCATGATCGACCGAGAAACCGCGAAACATCGGCGACGCGCCGTCGACACGCAGGTTTTCGTTGCCCACTTCAAAGCCGCGCGCCAGGAAGCGATCGGCAAGCATGGAGCCCTGGAAGGCCGTCACGCCAGGCATGGCCTTGAGCGCGTCGGGCAGCGTGGTCATTCCCATGTCGTCCATCTGCTGGCGCGTGACGACAGAAACCGACTGAGCGACTTCGCGTTGCGTCAATTCCGTTTTTGCGCCCACCGTGGAGGTGCGCGCGATGTAGGCGCCCGTGCCTTCGGTGGCGCCGCTGCGCTCGGCCAGGGCCGCCACGGTCACGGTGGCCAGCGCCGCACCCGCCGCATCATCTGCCTGGGAATGCGGCACGGCGCCGGCCACCACGGTCATGGAGTTGCTGCCGGTGCGCGCCAGTACCAGGCCACTGCCGGCCAGAGCGCGCTGCGCCGCCTGCTCCACGCTGAAACTGCCGCGTATCTCCGGCGCGCGCCTGCCCTGCAGCAAGCTGGCGCTGGCGACCACGCTGCGCTGCCCCTGGTCGGCAATCCGCGCCAGCGTGTCGCTCAGGTCGCCGGCGGGAATGTTCCAGACAAGCAGCGCGCTGCCCGCCGCCGGCGGGGACGGCTGGGCCAGGACGCTGGCGGGTGCGCCGCACAGCAGCAGCAGGGCTGCGGCCGCGGGACGCAGCGCCTGGGGTGGACGGGAAAATGCGAAAGACGCGAATGCGCGCCGGCAGGAGGAGGCCATGGTCTGAACGAATCCTGGTTGAAATGAAAAACGTTGCTTCATTCCCCTTGTGCAATGAGCCCGCGAAAAGTCCTCACCAGGCGCGAAAAAAACTGCTGCGGCCCGGCCCGGCTCAGGCGTGCGGCGCCCGCACGTCGATCAGCGTGAGCCAATCGCTCCACCGCACGACCGTGATCGGCTGGGTATCGACCAGGTCCTGCAGCACCCGCTCAGGCCTGTCCAGCGAGAACCGGCCAAACACGCGCAGCCGCGCCGCGGCCGCACTCACGCGTATCAGCCCGGGCTGGTAGGGACGCAAGGCATCGATCACCACGCCCAGCGGCTGGTCACGCACCTGGAGCACGCCGCCTGCCCAGGCCGCGGGTGCCATCAGCGATGCGTCCACGGGAGTGACTTCGCTGGCGCTGAAATATGCCGTCGCGCCCTCTTCCAGCGTGTGCCGGCGGCCCGAGCGCGTGGTGATGCGTACGCTGTGCTCCATCACATGCACCAGCGTTCGCTCCTCTTCCTGGCGCACCATGTAGCGCGTGCCCAGCGCCTGGACACTGCCTTGCGCACTCTGCACCACGAAAGGCCGCCAGCCCGCGCCCTGCCAGGGCGCCACGGCGACAATGACCGCGCCGGCGCGCAGACGCACCAGTCGCTGCGTGTCGCTGAAGAGAATGTCCACCGCCGAACGCGCATCGAGCGTCAGCGTGCTGCCATCGGGCAGTGCGTGGCGACCGCGCTCGCCCGTGCCGGTGCGCAGGTCGGCGCTCAGCGTGCCCAGCGGTGTCTGTCGGTGCAGCAGCCAGCCCGCGCCTACGCTGAGCAGCACCGCCGCGAGGCCGCCATGCAGCGCGCGCCGGCGCGCAACCGTGGGAGGCGGCACGGCCAGCGCCTGCACGCCCGCGCGTGCCGCCAGGCCGCCGTCGCGCAACTGCGCAATCGCGGGCTGCACGTCTGCGCCCTGCAGACGCGCCTGCAGATGCTCCCAGGCGCTGGCATGCGCACCCGAGGCCGCAAGCCACTGCGCAAACCGCTGGCGGTCGCTGGCCGTGGCGCGGTCCGAATCCAGGCACACCATCCAGTCGATGGCCTGCTCCATCACGGTGTCCACGCGCTCAGTCTCCGGGCGCAAACGGCGCGCTGCACAAATGCACCAGCGCCTGTTTCATGTAGCGCTCCACGCTGGCTTCGGACACCGCCATGGCCGCGGCGATCTCGGCGTACTTGAGTCCATCGATGCGGCGCAGCAGGAAAGCCTGGCGCACCTTGGGCAGCATTCCGTCCAGCCAGGCGTCGATGGCCTCGATGGCCTCGCGCACCAGCAGATAGTCTTCAGGTGAGGGGGCGCATTCTTCGGGCATCGAGGCCAGCGCGTCCAGCCAGGCCTGCTCCAGTTCGCGCCGGCGCCAGAAGTTGTAGAGCACGCGCTGCGCCAGCGTGGTGAGATAGGCCCTGGGCTCCTGCAGCGCATGCGCCTGGCGGGCGACGATGACGCGCTCGAACGTGTCATGCGCCAGATCCGCCGCCTGGTGTGCATCGCCCAGCTTGCGTCGCAGCCAGGCCTGAAGCCAGCGGTGGTGGTCGACGTAGAGCGTGTGTACCGGGTCGGCGGCAAACGGCATGGGCATGAACGGAATCCAGCGCAGATGAGAAGTATTCTCATTGTAGTCGTGAAAAATCGCCGCTCACCCGCGCTGTGGCTGGCGGTCCACAAGCGGCGCTTGCCCGCGCTCAGTCCGGCTGGCCCTGCACCGCCGCATAAGGCACAAAGCCCTGCGCGTTCTCATTGACCAGCAGCGGCTTGCCGACGAACGGAAACGCGCGCTGCGGGCAGGCGCTGCGTTCGCAGACCTTGCAGCCCATGCCTATGGGCGTGGCCACATGCGCGCCCTTGAGATCCATGCCTTCCGAGTAGACCAGCCGCGCCGCGTGCTGCACATCGCAGCCCAGGCCTATGGAAAACATCTTGCCCGGCGTGCCCCAGCCCGCGCCCGCATGGGAGATGCTGCGCGCGACCCACAGGTAGGTGCGTCCGTCGGGCATGCTGGCGAGCTGGGGCAGGATGCGCCCCGGCTGGGCAAAGGCTTCGTAGACATTCCACAGCGGGCAGGTGCCGCCGGTCTTGGAAAAGTGGAAATGCGTGGCCGACTGCCGCTTGGAGATGTTGCCCGCGCGGTCGACGCGGATGAAGAAGAACGGCACGCCCGGCGCGCCCGGGCGCTGCAGCGTGGAAAGCCGGTGGCATACGGTCTCGAAGCCCACGCCGAACTGGCGCGCAAGCCGGTCGATGTCGTGGCGCAGCGTCTGCGCGGCCTGCAGGAATTCGCCGTAGGGCAGCACCAGCGCGCCGGCGGCGTAGTGCGCCAGGCCTATGCGCGCCAGCCGGCGCGTGGCCTGGTCCTGCCAGTTGCCGGTCGCCAGGCATTCGTCCATCAGCGGCGCCATTTCGAGCAGCGCCAGCTGCGTTGCCATCTGGAATGCCTGCTGTCCCGGCGCGAGCTCGGCCGACAGAAACAAGGTGCGGCTGGCCGCATCGTAGCTGCGCAGCGGGCCCTGGGCCGCGCGCGCGCTGCGCTGTACCTGCACGGCGTGCTGCGCGCGCAGCCGCGCCACCAGCCAGTCGACCAGCGCCGCGCCCTGGGCGCCGGCTTCGCCCGCCCAGGCTTCGGCCGCGCGGTCCAGCGCGTCGAAGTAATTGCGGTGGGCAAAGAAGAAGTCGCGCACCTCCTCGAACGGCATCTGGCGCAGCGGCGCCGCGGCCCAGTCCTCGCCTTCGGCGCGGCTGTCGCCCAGCCGGGCCGACAGCGCTTCGAGGCGCTGCACATCTTCGGTGTGGCGGCGGTGCAGCGCCAGGATGGCCTGGGCCAGTTGCGGCAGCTTGGCCGCGACTTCGCGCAGCTCGGGCTGGGGCACGGCCGGCGCGCCCGGCAGCGCGGCCAACGCATCGCCCAGCTGGGCCAGCACGCGCGCCTGCTCGTCTTCGGAAAACTGCTGGATGTCCACGCCCAGCAGGCGGTGGATCTTGAGCAGCACCGACACCGTGAACGGGCGCTGGTCCTGCTCGAGCTGGTTGACGTAGCTCGGCGACAGCCCCAGCGCGTGGGCCAGCGCCAGCTGTGTCATGCCGCGCTCGGCGCGCAGCGAGCGCAGGCGCACGCCCATGAAAGTCTTGGCCATGAAAGTCGGTCTCCAGAAATTCGCAAACTTCGCAAATTAGCGGTTTGTGATTCGCAAACATTCGCCAATTCAGGACTGTTCGCAGTGCAAGGTCTTGCGTAAATTGCAAATCTTCGCAAGCCTATCACGCCCACGACGAACATGAAAAACGACTTTCTGCGCGCCCTGCCCGGCACGGCGCTTGAATACTTCGACGCGCGCGCCGCCGTCGAGGCGCTGCGCCCCGGCGCCTGGGCCGCCCTGCCCTATACGCTGCGCGTGCATGCCGAGAATCTGCTGCGCCGCTGCGCGCCCGCGCTGCGCGACCAAGGCCTGCGACAGATGATCGAACGCCGGCGCGACAGCGACTTTCCCTGGTTTCCGGCGCGCGTCGTGTGCCACGACATCCTGGGCCAGACCGCGCTGGTCGATCTCGCCGGGCTGCGCGATGCGATCGCCGCGCAGGGCGGCGACCCGGCGCAGGTGAACCCCGTGGTGCCGGTGCAGCTGATCGTCGACCATTCGCTGGCCGTCGAATGCGGCGGCGACGACCCGCAAGCGTTTGCGACCAACCGCGCGATCGAAGACCGGCGCAATGCCGACCGCTTCCACTTCATAGACTGGTGCCAGAAAGCCTTCGAGAACGTCGATGTGGTGCCGCCGGGCAACGGCATCATGCACCAGATCAATCTGGAGCGGATGAGCCCCGTGGTGCAGGTGCAAGGCGGCGTCGCCTTCCCCGACACGCTGGTCGGCACCGACAGCCACACGCCCCATGTCGACGCGCTGGGCGTGCTGGCCGTGGGCGTGGGCGGGCTGGAAGCCGAGAGCGTGATGCTGGGCCGGGCCGTGTGGATGCGCGTGCCCGACATCGTGGGCGTGCGGCTCACGGGCGCGCGCCAGCCGGGCATCACCGCCACCGACATCGTGCTCGCGCTGACCGAGTTCCTGCGCGCGCACAAGGTCGTGGGCAGCTATCTCGAATTCCACGGCGACGGCGTCGCCGGGCTCACGCTGGGCGACCGCGCGACGATTTCCAACATGGCGCCCGAGTACGGCGCGACCGCCGCGATGTTCGCCATCGACGCGCAGACCCTGGCCTATCTGCGCCTCACGGGGCGCGCGGCAGCGCAGGTCGCGCTGGTCGAAACCTATGCGCGCCACGCGGGGCTGTGGGCCGAGACGCTGGAACAGGTGGTGTATGACCGCGTGCTGGAGTTCGATCTGGCCGGCGTGGTGCGCTGCATTGCGGGGCCGTCGAATCCGCATGCGCGCGTGCCGACCTCGGAGCTTGCGGCGCGCGGCATCGCACAGGAGCCGGCGTCGCCACAGCCCGACGGCCTGATGCCCGACGGCGCGGTGATCATTGCCGCGATCACCAGCTGCACCAACACCAGCAATCCGCGCAATGTGATTGCCGCGGGACTGCTGGCGCGCAATGCCAACCGGCTCGGGCTGACGCGCAAGCCCTGGGTCAAGTCGTCGCTGGCACCGGGCTCGCGCACCGTCGCGCTGTATCTCCGGGCCGCGGGCCTGGACCGCGAACTCGAGCAGCTGGGCTTCGGCATCGTCGGCTTTGCCTGCACCACCTGCAACGGCATGTCGGGCGCGCTCGCGCCGCAGATTGCGCAGGAAATCGAGGCGCGCCAGCTGCACACCACGGCCGTGCTGTCGGGCAACCGCAATTTCGACGGCCGCATCCACCCGCAGGCCCGCCAGGCCTTTCTCGCCTCGCCGCCGCTGGTCGTCGCCTATGCGCTCGCGGGCAGCATACGCTTTGACATAGAGCGCGATGTGCTGGGCGTGCACGCCGGCCGCGAGATCCGCCTGCACGACCTCTGGCCCGACGATGCCGAGATCGACGCCGTGGTCCAGGCTGCGGTCCAGCCCGCGCAATTCGAACAGGTCTATGCGCCCATGTTCCTGCGCTCCATCGGCGCCGCCCGCGTCGCGCCGCTCTACAACTGGCGCGCGCAGAGCACCTATATCCGCCGTCCGCCCTACTGGGAAGGCGCGCTGGCCGGCGAACGCTCGCTGCGCGGCATGCGGCCGCTGGCGCTGCTGCCCGACAACATCACCACCGATCACCTGTCGCCGTCGAACGCGATCACTCGCGATTCGGCCGCGGGCGAGTACCTGGCCGCAATGGGCCTGCCCGAGGAGGATTTCAACTCCTACGCCACGCACCGCGGCGACCACCTCACGGCCCAGCGGGCCACGCTGGCCAATGCGCAGCTGCGCAATGAAATGGTGGTCGATGACCAGGGCCGCACGCGCCAGGGGTCGCTGGCGCGGCTGGAGCCCGAAGGCCGGGTGCTGCGCATGTGGGAAGCCATAGAAACCTATATGGCACGCCGCCAGCCGCTGATCATCATTGCGGGTGCCGACTACGGCCAGGGCTCGTCGCGCGACTGGGCGGCCAAGGGCGTGCGGCTCGCAGGGGTCGAAGTCATCGCCGCCCAAAGCTTCGAACGCATACACCGCACCAACCTCATCGGCATGGGCGTGCTGCCGCTGCAATTCCTTGCGGGCTGCGACCGCCACACGCTGGCGCTCGACGGCACGGAAACCTACGACGTGCTGGGCATGCCCGCGCCCAGCGCATCGCTGGTGCTGCGCATCACGCGGCGCGACGGCCGCCAGCACGACGTGCGCATGCAATGCCGGCTCGACACCGCCGAGGAACTGTCCATCTACGAAGCCGGCGGCGTGCTGCAGCGCTTTGCCCAGGACTTCCTGCAGCGCAGCGCCACCGTTTCCCCCGCCACCCAATCCCAAGCCGCATTCCAGGAGACCTGACATGACACTCGCCCTCGCCACCCCCCACCTCCCCAAGCCCAAGAAATCGGTCGCGCTGTCCGGCGTCACCGCGGGCAATACCGCGCTGTGCACCGTAGGCAAGACCGGCAACGACCTGCACTACCGCGGCTATGACATTCTCGATATCGCCGAAGTCTGCACTTTCGAGGAAATTGCCCACCTGCTGGTGCACGGCAAGCTGCCCACGCGCGCCGAACTCAAGGCCTACAAGGCCAGGCTCAAGTCCATGCGCGGCCTGCCGGCCAGCGTCAAGGACGCGCTGGAGCAGCTGCCCGCGAATGCCCATCCCATGGACGTGATGCGCACCGGCGTGTCGACGCTGGGCTGCGTGCTGCCCGAAAAGGATGACCACAACACGCCGGGCGCGCGCGACATCGCCGACCGGCTGCTGGCCTGCCTGGGCTCCATGCTGCTGTACTGGTACCACTGGAGCACCCAGGGCAAGCGCATCGATGTCGAGACCGACGACGACTCGATAGGCGCGCATTTCCTGCACCTGCTGCATGGCGAAAAGCCCAGCGCCGCCTGGGAGCGCGCGATGCACACTTCGCTCAATCTCTATGCCGAGCACGAGTTCAACGCCTCGACCTTCACCGCGCGCGTGGTCGCGGGCACGGGCAGCGACATGCACTCGGCGATCACGGGCGCGATAGGCGCGCTGCGCGGCCCCAAGCACGGCGGCGCCAACGAAGTCGCTTTCGAGATCCAGAAGCGCTATGCGAACCCCGACGAGGCCGAGGCCGACATCCGCCGGCGCGTCGATGCCAAGGAAGTGGTCATAGGCTTCGGCCACCCGGTCTACACCGTCAGCGACCCGCGCAACACCATCATCAAGCGCGTTGCCGAAGAGCTGTCGCTGCAGGCGGGCAGCACCAGGATGTATGCGATTGCCGAGCGCATCGAGGCCGTGATGTGGGACAGCAAGCGCATGTTCCCCAACCTCGACTGGTTCAGCGCCGTGAGCTATCACATGATGGGCGTGCCCACGGCCATGTTCACGCCGCTGTTCGTGATCGCGCGCACCAGCGGCTGGGCCGCGCATGTGATCGAGCAGCGCCAGGACAACAAGATCATCCGCCCCAGCGCCCACTACACCGGGCCCGACGATCTGGCGTTCGTGCCCATCGATCAGCGGCAGTGAGCTTCTGCAACGGCGATGCCGCCAATCGCCGACCACGGCTTTTTGCGCGCATCGGAGCTGCCTAAGATAGCCGCATGTCTGCCGCTGAATCCATCACCAAGTTCGATCAGTCGCGTGCCCAGGAGTACGCCACCCAAAGCCGCATCGCGCTGGCCGGCTACGACGCCTGCCATGAGCTCGCGGCCTGCCTGCTGTCGGCCCACCTGGGCGCGGGCGAGGCGCGCATTCTGGTGGGCGGCGCCGGCGGCACGGGCCAGGAAATCATCAGCGCCGCGCAGCTGCAGCCTGCCTGGCAATTCGTTGCCGTCGATCCCGCGCAAACCATGCTGGATACCGCCATGGAGCGCATTGCCCGGGCCGGCCTGGGCGAGCGCGTGACGCCGTTCGCGGGAACGCTGGACGCGCTGCCCGCGAGCGCCGCCTTCGATGCCGCGACGCTGATCGGCGTGCTGCACCACCTGCCGCAGCAGCAGGCCAAGAAGGACATTCTGCGCGCCGTCGCCGACCGGCTCGCGCCCGGAGCGCCGTTCATTCTGGCCTGCAACCGCTGCGCCTATGAATCCCAGCCGCTGTTTCTTGCCGCATGGGCGCAGCGCTGGCGCCTGGCGGGTGCCAGCGAGGCGGAAGTCGAGGCCAAGCTCGGCAAGATACGCCAGGGTGCGGTGCCGCCGGCTTCGGAAGCCGAAGTCGAGTCGCTGCTGCAGGGCGCGGGCTTTGACCAACCGCTGCGGTTTTTCTCCAGCCTTTTCTGGAGTGCCTGGATCGTGTTCAAGCGCCAGGAGCAATAACGCCGCAGGGGCTCGCTGCAGCCTTGCCGCTCAGGCGATGCCCACCACCTTGTGGGTCTGTATCGACAGCCGCCATTGTGGGTGGGCCATGCAGTAGTCGATGGCCAGGCGCGTGTTGCGCTGCTGGTCGGGCCCGTCCATGGGCTGCAGGAAATGGTGGGTGAACGCCAGATCGGCAAACTGCTCGGGCATGGCGCCGGGCTGGGGAAAGACCAGCTTGAGCTCCGAGCCCGCGCTCAGCACCAGCGGCGCGCCGGCCTTGGGGCTCACGCAGATCCAGTCCAGGCCCTGGGGCGCGGGCTGGGTGCCGTTGGTCTCCACCGCGATCTCGAAGCCGCAGGCATGCAGCGCATCGACCAGCGCCTGGTCCAGCTGCATCAGCGGCTCGCCGCCGGTGCAGACGACCAGCGGCTTGCCCGAAGGCGAGTCGGGCCACAGCGACTTCACTTTCTCGGCCAGCGCCTGGGCCGTGGCGAACTTGCCGCCGCCCTCGCCGTCGGTGCCGACGAAATCGGTGTCGCAGAACTGGCAGATGGCCTTGGCGCGGTCCTTTTCCCGGCCCGTCCAGAGGTTGCAGCCCGCAAAGCGGCAGAACACCGCCGCGCGCCCGGCCTGGCCGCCCTCGCCTTGCAGCGTGTAGAAGATTTCCTTGACGGAATAGGTCATGGCGTCACTCCTTGGGCCGCGACCAGCGCGCCGCAGCCGCGGGTTTCAAACAGGTCCACGCCATCGAGCTGGGGCAGATCGGCGCGCGCCTGGGCCAGAATCCACTGCGCCAGGGTTGCGGTATCGCAGTCTTCGAGGCCGGCGATCTCGTGCAGCGGCCTGTGGTCCAGCGCCTTGAACAAGGGGTTGAACAGCTGCTTGACGTCGCCGAAGTCCACGGTCCAGCCCATGATCTGGTCCAGCGGCGCGCTCAGGTGCAGGCGCAGCGTATAGGTGTGGCCGTGCAGGCGGCGCTGCACGCTGCCTTCGGGCGCACGCCGCAGCTGGCGCGCGCTGTCGAGCGTGAGGTCCTTCCAGATGCGGTACTGCCGGCCGTCGAAGCGCGCGCCGCAGGATGCGGTCTCGTAGACCGTGACCAGCGACAGCGAGGGCAGCTGCGCCTGCAGCCGCTGCCAGATCCAGCTGGACATCATCTCGCTGGTCGGGTTCTCGAGCCCGGCAAGCTCGTTGAGGCAGGCATAGTGCAAGGCGTGCTGCAGCGGCGCCCAGACCGCGTCGAGCCGGTCGTAATCGACGCCTTCGTCGGCGCGCGCCTGGACAATGACCTCGAAGCCATGGCCGTGCATGCGCCCGCACTTGTGGCCTTCGGGCACGTTGGGCAGCCGGTGCGCCGACTGGAACACATAGCGGCGCCAGACATGGGCCTGGCCTGCGGCGTCAAGCAGCGCGCCCTGGCGCTCGGTGCTGTCGACGCCGATTTCCATCTGGCCCAGCGCCGGGTCGGCCAGCTGCCGGGCGAGCCAGCGCGCGATGTTGATGTCGCTGGGATCGGCCAGTTGCTCGTTCAGGTGGCGATAGTCCAGCGGCACCAGGGCCGCGGCCAGCCTTTGCTGGAGCTTTTCCACTTCGCCGCCGGGATAATCAGCCCAGCCGGCTTCTATGGCGCATTGGACGCGGGCCGTGAAGCCATGGCCATGCAGGCGGGATGCCGGGTGCGCTGGCGCGTGCCCGGTCAGCTGCCGCGCCGCCTCGAAAGGGGCTGCGGCAGCATATAAAGTCTTGGTATTCATTGCACTCAATCAAAACAGCAAACCAGCAGGGGTGGCCGGCGCAGAACGGCATTGTGCCTGCCATGCCATGACCTCGGCGGGCGCACGGCTCCCGGGCCCGCCGCGGCCCCCCCGTAAACGCGCTATCTGCAGGGGTGGTCGGCGCGATACAGCTGCCACTCATCGACCAGCGATCCATCGGGCAGAAAGCACAGGCCTTCGCGGCCTTCGGCCGTGTAGCCCAGCAGCGTCCTGCCGCCGCGCGCATGGCAGTAGCTGGTCGCGGGATTGACCAGGCCCGCGGGCCGTATGGGCTGGGGCGCGCAGGCCGCGAGCAGGCACAAGGCGCCGAAAAATGCGGCGCTTTTCATCAGATAACCGGCCATGGTTTCTTCCCTTTGCGCAGACATAGTCCCCCTATGATGGAAATTCAGGGGCCTTGGCAATGCCAGACACATGCGCCTTGTCATGCACGCGCCCTTCACGCAGGAGGTGCAATGAAGACACGCCATGGCATGGCGCGTGGGCGCTGGAAACTGCACGCCACCAGCGGCCTGCTGGCACTGCTCGCCGGCTGCGCGCTGCAGCCCGTGCCGCAGCTCTCGCCCATCGATACGGCGTTCTCCGAATGCCCGCAGTTCTTCCCTGCGCGCAAGCCTCCCGTGGTGCCGGGCGCGCCCGCGCTGCGCGAGCTGTGCTACAGCGCTTTTGCCGTGCTGCACAGCGGCGAGACCAAGACGCCGGTCTTCGTGGTGGAACACCTGGATCGCGCGCTGATCAACGCCGCGCGCGGACAAAAGCGCGCCAACCGCTTCTTTGCCGATGCGCGCCTGCCGCGCGGCGAGCGCGCGGAGCTGGCCGACTACCGCGATTCGGGCTATTCGCGCGGCCACATGGCGCCGGCCGGCGACATGGGCTCGCCCGACGCCATGGCGCAAAGCTTCAGCCTGGCCAACATGGTGCCCCAGGACCAGACCTTCAACGCCGGTGCCTGGTCGGAAATCGAGCAGCACACGCGCCAATATGTGCTGCGCGCCCAGGCCGATGTCTATGTCTTCACCGGACCGGTGTTTGCCGCGCCCGCGCCCACCATAGGCCCGGGCAAGGTGCAGGTGCCCAGCCATCTGTTCAAGCTGGTCTACGACCCCTGCAGCGGCAAGAGCTGGGCCCACTGGCTGGCCAATGACGCCGGCACCACGGCGCTGCCGCCCATCAGCTACGAGGAACTGGTGCGGCGCACGCGCATACGCTTTCTGCCGCCCGCCGTGCCGGCCCGCGCGAACTGCGCGCGCCCGCCGCCTTGAACAACGCGCCATGGACGGGTGGCGAGCCTGGCCGTTACGCGCTAGAGTCTGCCTAGTGCCCCTACAACGTGCAGCAGCGATTTCAACCACAGCTTGTTTCAACCCCAAGGAGTCCGCAGTGCCCAAGAAATCCGTAGTCATCCCCGCAGCCCAGGCCCATACCATCAATATCGGCATCTCGGCCAAGGACCGCCAGGCCATTGCCGAAGGCCTGTCGCGCCTGCTGGCCGACAACTACACGCTGTACCTGACCACGCACAATTTCCACTGGAACGTGACCGGCCCGATGTTCAACAGCCTGCACCAGATGTTCATGCAGCAGTACACCGAGCTGTGGAATGCCGCCGACATGATTGCCGAACGCATACGCGCGCTGGGCCATGTGGCGCCGGGCTCGTACGCGCAATACGGCCAGCTCACTTCGCTGGACGACGCGCCCATCAAGCCGCCGGCGGCGCTCGATATGGTGCGCATTCTGGTCAACGGCCACGAAGCCGTGGCGCGCACCGCGCGCGCCCTGTTTCCGATTGCCGACAAGGCCGCCGACGAGCCCACGGCCGACCTGCTGACCCAGCGCCTGTCGGTGCATGAGCAGACGGCCTGGATGCTGCGCTCGCTGCTGGAAGAGTAGTCCGGAGCGCGGCATTCGCCCACGAAAAAGGCCACCCTGGGGTGGCCTTTTTCCATGCGCGTGCCGGCAAGCCGGCGGCGTTCACTTCTTGTCGGGCAAGGCGTAGGCAATCACATAGTCGCCGCGGTCGGGCGACTGGCGTGCGCCGCCGGCCGAGATCACCACGTACTGCTTGCCGGTCTTGGGCGACTTGTAGGTCATGGGCGTGCCCTGGCTGCCCACGGGCAGGCGCTGCTTCCAGACTTCCTTGCCGGTGGCGGTGTCGAGCGCGCGCAGGTAGTAATCCTGGGTGCCCGCAAAGAACACCAGGTTGCCCTGCGTGGCGACCGAGCCACCCAGCGTGGGCATGCCGACTTCCATGGGCAGCAGCATCTTGATGCCGAAAGGACCGGTGTCCTGCACCGTGCCCAGCGGCACCTGCCACGCCACCTTCTGCGTCTTCAGGTCGATGGCGGTCATGGTGCCGAACGGCGGCTTCTGGCAAGGAATCTGCAGCGCCGACAGGAAGCGGTTCTTCATCACCGAGTACGGCGTGCCGCCCAGCGGCACCTGGCCCATGCCGACGTTGGGTGCTTCGCCGCCGTCGGACAGCTTGTCGTTCTTTTTCTGCTCGACCATGGTGACCCACAGGCCCAGACGCATGTCGTTGACGAACAGCAGGTTGTTGTTCGGGTCGCTCGACAGGCCGCCCCAGTTCATGCCGCCCAGCGAACCGGGGAAGGACAGCGACTTGTCGGTGTCGGGCACGGTGTACAGGCCGTCGTAGCGCATGCCCTTGAAGTCGATGCGGCACAGCAGCTGGTCAAACGGCGTCACGCCCCACATGTCGGACTCGGTCAGCGTCTGCGCGCCGATCTGCGGCATGCCCACGGAGAACGGCTGGGTCTTCGAGTAGTGCTCGCCCGCGATGCGGCCGGGCTTGACTTCACGCTCTTCCACGGCGGTCAGCGGCTGGCCGGTGAGGCGGTCCAGCACATAGATCTGACCGGCCTTGGTGGCGACCACCACGGCCGGCACCTTGCTGCCGTCGGCCTTGGGGAAGTCGATCAGCGACGGCGCCATGGGAACGTCGAAGTCCCACAGGTCGTTGTGCACGGTCTGGTAGACCCACTTTTCCTTGCCGGTCGCGGCGTCCAGCGCCAGCACCGAGGCGCCGTACTTGCGGTCCAGCGCGCTGCGCGTCGCGCCATACAGGTCGACCGAAGCCGAGCCCACGGGCAGGAACACGGCATTCATCGTCGGGTCGTAGGAAATGCCGGCCCAGACGTTGGGCGTGGAACGCTGGAAGTTCTGCTCGGCGTTCAAAGGAGCGTTGGGGTTGTCGCTGCCGGGATCGAAGTGCCACAGCATCTTGCCGCTGATCACATCGAAGGCGCGCATCACGCCGCCGGGCATGTCGACCTGGACGTTGTCGGCGACACGGCCGCCGACCACGATGGCGGTGCCGGCCACCGTGGGCGCGGAGGTCATGGTGTAGAACGCCTTGTTGGCGATGTTGCCCATTGCGGCCTTGAGGTCGACCTCGCCCTTGTCGCCGAACTCGGCGCACATTTCGCCGTTGTCGGCGTTGATCGCGACCAGACGCGCGTCAATGGTGTTCATCACCACGCGGCGCTCGCAGCCGCCCGAAGCCGGCAGCGACACGGGCGTCACCGGGCTGGAGCCGGCCACCGTGGGCGCGGCAATCGCGGCGTTGATGTCGAAATACGCCAGGCCGCGGCAGCGTTCCCAGACGCCGCCCACGGAAGCGTTGAAATCGCGGCGCCACAGCTGCTTGCCGGTGTCGACGTCCAACGCGATCACGTTGTTGTGCGGCGTGCAGACAAACAGCTTGTCGCCGACCTGCATGGGAGTGAGCTGGTCTTCGGAGCCCGCGCCCGTCGACTGGGGAATGTCGCCGTGCTGGAAGGTCCAGGCCACGGCCAGCTGGCCGACGTTGGAGGCATTGATCTGGTCGAGCGCGGCGAAGCGCTGCGTGCCGGCGTCATTGCCGTAGTGGGCCCAGTCCTTCTGCTCTGCTCCGGGCTGCACCGGCACCTGCTTGGCAGCGGGCGCCGCGGCCACGACTTCGGGATGCTTGACGAACATGCCGCCAAAGCCGATCACACCCAGCACCAGCAGCACGCCGCCTATCGCCACGCCTTGCGCACGCGCGGGCGCCAGCCCTTGGGCGCGGCGCAGCAGCGGCAAGGTGAAGGCCACCACGGCGCCCAGGAACACCAGCGCCAGCAGGCGCGAGATCAGTCCCCAGAAGTCGAGGCCCACATCGGCCAGCGCCCAGACCACGGTGCCGGCCAGCGCCGCAAGATAAAGCCAGGCGCCTGAGCTGCGACCACGGCCGA
This sequence comes from Comamonas sp., assembly GCF_036666375.1. Taxonomy (GTDB): domain Bacteria; phylum Pseudomonadota; class Gammaproteobacteria; order Burkholderiales; family Burkholderiaceae_C; genus Comamonas. Next base: position 22,369 of record NZ_JAVWWA010000013.1, read on the forward strand.
CCTGCACCGCGGCGGCGGTGATGACCAGGCCTGCGAGCAAGAAGTAAAGGCTGCCGCCACGCTGCACCAGCACGGCGCCGCCAATGGTCAGGAACAGTCCGGCTGCGAGCAGCACCAGTGCCAGGGCATACAGCCAGACACGCCAACCGCCAAGGGGCGGGATTGTTTTTGTTTTCAAGGCTCAACTCCCAATCACTCAGCCTGGATCGTCCGCTCTGTGCAACGGGCACAGCAACGCCAGGCTGATCAATCGACAATTTTCGCCATTCACGTTCATCCCTGAGCAGCGCGAGGTCAATCAGGGTAATCCCTTGGCCGCATGGCTTCCATGCGCTGCACCAAAGAAAAAACCCCGGCTGCTTGCGCAACCGGGGTTTGAATTTTGGCAGGGGAAGAAGGACTCGAACCTTCGCATGCTGGAATCAAAATCCAGTGCCTTAACCAACTTGGCGACTCCCCTTCAATGCCCGCAATCATAGCATCGTCAAAATGGGGCAAAAACGAAAATCAGAGAAAAATTTACAAAAATTTCAACTTCGCGTCATCGGCGTGTCCGCGCCCCCCTGCTCCGCAGCGCCCATCCAGCGCAGCAGATGCGAGGCCACGGCCTGCGGCTGCTCCATGGGCGCGAGATGGCCCGCGTCCTGCACCACGGCCAGCACGGCGCCGGGAATTGCCGCGGCGCAGTCGGCCAGCATGGCGGGAGCAAACAGCCGGTCATGCGAGGCGGCCAGCACCAGCGTCGCACGGCTGCCGTCCAGCAGCGCGCTGCGGTCGGGCCGCGCGGCCGTGGCGCGCACATGGGCCGCGTAGCGCTGCGGCCCGTAGTCCAGCACCATGGCCTGGCGCGCGGCCATGAGCGCCGCATTGCCCAGGCTGTCCGGATGGAAGGCATTGGCCGCCTGCTGCGCAATCATCTCGAAGTAGCGGCCCTGGGCCACGGCGTCGAGCGCGGCCAGGCGCTTTTGCGCGGCCTCGGGCCGGTCGGCATAGGGCGCGGTGCACAGCAGCGCAATTCCCAGCACGCGCTCGGGCGCAAGCTCCAGCATTGCCAGCGCCACGTAACCGCCAAACGAGAAGCCCGCGAGCCAGAAGCGTTCCGGCAGCGCCGCGAGATGGGCGCGCGCAATCGCCTCCACGCTGTCGAGCGCGGGGTTGTCCAGCGCGCGTGCCGTGACCCCCGCGGGCAGCGCGGCGACGACGCCGTCAAACACCGCCCGGGTATTGTTCAGCCCCGGCACCAGCACCAGGGTGTCGTGCCGCGCCTTCATGCCGCCACGTAGCGCGGGTCGCGGTGTTCGCCCGCAATGCGGTCGCCCTCGACCCAGGCGGTATGCGTGCCCGCGGAGATGCGGTGCGGCAGCACGATGCGCGCCACCGCGCCGCGCGCGATGTCGCTGGCCGGGATGATCCAGCATTCGGAGCGCGCGTCGACCATGTTGTTGACGAAGGTGATGATGTAGCCGTCGTCCTCGGCCACGGCGCCGACGCTGCGCGCGAGCTGCGGCTCGCTGCCGTAGCAGCCCTTGCCGTATTCAAGCGACTGCGTGCGGCGCGACAACATGTCGTAGCGCTTGAGGCCGCGAAACAGCCATTCGCCGGGCTGGTAGAGCACGTTGAAACTGTAGCGGTACGGCCGGCCCACGTAGTCGTTGCTGACCATGGGGAACTCGGTGATCTCGTCGTCGATCTGCTCCTCGTGCGTCTGGCCGGTGCGCAGGTTGAAGCGCCAGCGATACATCAGCGTCGGGTTGTTGTGCTTGTCGAGATGGGCGCGGATCTTGTCGTACGCGGCCTGGCGCCCGCCTTCGTTCGATTGCCCGACATTGGGCTTGTGCGGATTGGGCATGATGCAGCCGTCCATCACCACCTCGTCGCCGTCCTCGTAGCAGTTGGCGATGTGCAGGATATGGCAGGGCGTGCCCTCGAACCAGCGCACCGAGGCCGAGTCGCCGTAGCGCGGCAGGATGCCGAAGCGCGCGGGCTTGTCGCGGTAGAACGTCATCTTGCGCTGGCCCTTGGCCAGCAGTTCGGCGTCGAAATGGAACGGCAGGTCGTGCAGTATGGAAAAGCGCTTCGTCACGCCCAGGTCATGCGGCCAGCGCGCGCCGGGCAGCTCGATGGGCACGTAGTGGACCAGGCGGTTGTTGCGGTCGACGACGCCGTAATGCATGTGCGGCCAGCGCTCGGGGTAGTTGAAGAACATCATCTCGCCCGTGGCCGGGTCGACCTTGTAGTGCGAGGCCACGCCGTCGGGCACCAGCCGCGCCCAGTCGGCGTCGGGGCCCAGCGTCTCCAGCGTGACCGGGTCCAGGCGCCAGGGCTCGCTGCCCTGCGACATCGTTGCCAGCAGCTTGCCCGCGTGGATTTTGACGTCGGTGCCGGCGTTGTCTTTCATTGCGCCCATCGAGCCCCAGCCGCGGCGCGCCTGCAGCTGCGGCGCGAGAATGCCGGGCCACAGCGAGCGGCCGGCCGCCTGCTCGGCCAGAAAGCCCGTGGTCTGCACGAAGCGGTTGCGGTAGGTGGCCTTGCCGTCCTCGAAGTGCATGGAATGCAGCATGCCGTCGCCGTCAAAAGGGTGGTACATGCCCAGCGACTCGTGCACCTGGTTGTGCGTGTTGCGCACGTAAATGCCGTGCAAGTCCTTGGGAATCTCGCCTATCACCTGCATGCTGTCGGTGTCGGCAATCCACTCCTCCATGGCGGGAGCGAAAGGGCCGTGCAGGAACGGATGGTCGTTGTCGGGAGCGAGGGTGGAGGTATAGGTGCGGAGGATTTTCTGCATGGTGTCATCCGGTGAAGACGGAGAAAAACAGGAGGACGCGCGGGCTCACTGGAGCTTGACGGCGCCCGAGCGCAGCAAGGCGCCATAGCGCTGGCTGCTGTCCTGCACAATCTGGCGGAACTGCTGCGGCGTGTTGCCCACGACCTGGTAGCCCATTTCGGCCAGCTTTTGCTGCACGGCGGGCACCTGCAGCGCCTTCACGAAGGCGCCCTGCAGCCGCGCGAGCACGGGCGCGGGCGTGCCCTTGGCGGCGACATAGCCGACCCAGCCGTCGGAGGTGAAGTCGATGCCCTTCTCGCGGAACGTAGGCACATCGGGCAGCGAGCGCACGCGCTGCGCCGAGGTCACGGCCAGCGCGCTCACCTGGCCGTTCTCGACAAAGGTCTTGCCCACGTTGGAGACCAGCGCGTACTGCAGCTGGCCGCCCGCGATGTCGTTGAGCATCTGCACCTCGCCCGTGTAGGGCACATGCTGGGCCTCTATGCCCAGCTTCTGCGCCAGCAGCACGTTGTTGAAATGAAAGCTCGTGCCCGCGCCCGGCGTGCCGTAGTTCATCTTGCCCGGGTGCTTGCGCGCGTATTCGGCAAACTCGGCCACCGTCCTGAAACCCAGCTTGCGGTCCACCACCAGCGTGAGAAAGGTGTCGACCGCGATGGTGATGGGCTCGAACTGCTCGAGCGGGCGTATCTTGTATGCCGGGTTGGTCAGCGGCAGCGTGACCATGGTGGCCGGCACCACCAGGCCTATGGTGTAGCCGTCCCTGGGCGCCTGCAGCAGCGCCTGCAGGCCGATCTGCCCGCCCGCGCCGGCGCGGTTCTCGATCACCACCGAGGTGCCGAGCTCGCGCCCGAGCTCGTCGCCGACCAGGCGCGAGACGATGTCGGTCAGGCCGCCGGCCGGGTACGGCACGATCAGCTTGATGGGCCGCTCGGGCCAGGCGCCGGCCAGCGCGGGCGCGGCGCACAGCGCTGCCAGCGCGCCGGCCACCAGATGGCGAAGAAGGGATCTCTTGTGCATGGATGTCTTTCGCATGGGAATGCCAAACGCTGCGGCCTCAGGCCTGCGCCAGCACGCGCTGGCGGATGAAGCGCAGCAGATGTTCGTTGAACAGCGCATGCTGCTCGGCAAACGCGTAATGCGCGGCGCCGGGCAGGCAGGCGAACTCGGCATGCGGCATGAACTGCTGCTGCACCTGCTGCATGCTCTGCGGCCGGCCCACCTGGTCGAACTCGCCGGCCAGCAGCAGCGCCGGCACCTTGACGTTCTGCAGATTGGGCTCGCCCGCGTAGCGCGTGATCGCGGTGATGGCCGCGCAGAAGGTGTCGGCCGGCGTCGCCAGCGCCACCTCCCGCACCAGATCCACCATGGGCCCGCGCGAGGTGGGCGCAAACATCGAGTCGATCACCGCGCCCGCGGTGTCGCGAAAGGTATTGCCCGCGCGCAACGGCTCCACGCGTTCGGCAAGAAAGGTTTCCTGGTCCCGGGCGCTCTTTTGCGAGAACGAGCCGGCCGTGGCGGAGATCACGATGCCATGCACCTTGTCCGGGCGCGCCGCGTAGACCGCGGGCGTGATGATGCCGCCCATGCTGTGGCCCAGCACGACGTTGGTCTTGCTGCCTTCGCGGTCTATCAGGCAGGCCGCGGTTTCGGCCAGGCGCTCTATGCTCAGGCCTTCGGGCGGCAGCGGGCTGATGCCGTAGCCGGGCGCATCCCAGGCGACGACGCGCAGGCCGGCGCCCACCAGCGTCTGGATTTGCGCGCGGAAATAGTCTTTGGAACCATAGGCGCCGTGCAGCAGGAACACGGTGGTGTCGGCGTCGCCGGCCACCTGGTAATCGGGGAAACGGTAGGGAGTGAACATGGGCAGTTGCTCGGTGGTGAAAGTGGGCCCTGCAGCCGTTCGTCGCTGCAGGACAGATGGTCGCGATTGTGGGAAGGAACCGGCGCTGCGGCACGGCTTTCCGGCGCGCATTCCGCGCTGCGGAACTGCGTTGGGCCGGGCCCGCACGGGCTCAGAAGTTGTGCCGCAGGCCGATGTCGTAGCCGCTTGACGAGCGCCCGTCGGCGGCGCCGGCCATGCCGCCCGGCACGCCATAGGTTGCAGCGCCCCGGTTGGCCACATGGGCCGCGCTGGCGTAAAGCGCCGTGCGCTTGGACAGGTGGTGCACATAGCCTATGGCCAGGATGCGGGCATCGTCGGCATCGATGGCCGCGCCCGCGGCATTGCTGCCCTTCTGGTCCACGCGCGCCAGAGAAGCCTTGAACTCGTGCACCCCCGACTGCAGCCTCGCGGCCAGGGCCATCACGTTGTGGCGCGAAGACAGGTAGGAGGTCTGCGTCGCGCTGGCGCTCAGGTGCAGCGCGCCCATCCGGTAGCTGCCCGCCATGGAGTCGACCGCGAAGTCAGCGCCCGTCGCATCGATGCGCGTGCGCGCCGCGGTCGCGGAGATATCGAGCGCGCCGCCCGCATAGCCCAGGCGCGCGGCCTGGTGGCCGTAGCCGGCCGCGCTGCCGGTCTTTTCACGCGGCGCATAGGCCAGGATGGCATAGACGCCGCCCAGGGTCCTGGGGGTGAAGTACTGGATGGCATTGTTCGAGCGCGCGAAGGTGGTCGCACCCGTGCCGAACGCGCGCTGGAAAGTGGTCGTGGCCGCGGCGTTGAACGCCGTCGCTATGCCGCCCACGCCCACATAGGCAAAGGGATCGGCCGCGACAATGGCGCGAAAGCCCGGCGTGTAGTCGCGGCCCAGCCGCAGTTCGCCCCAGTGGCCGCCCAGGCTCAGATAGGAGGCGCGGTCGAAGAACATGCCGCCGCTGCCCACCGTGCCGCTGTCGGTGAACAGCGTCGACTCGAGCCAGAAACCCGCCTTCAGGCCGCCGCCCAGGTCCTCGCTGCCGCGAAAGATCAGCCGCGAAGTCGAATTGCTGCCGCTGGACAGCGAGGTCAGTGTGCCCTGAGCATTGCGCACATGGCGCAGGCCGGCGTCGACCACGCCGCTGATCGTCGCCGACGACTGGGCCGAGGCCGCGGCCCCGATGCAGGCCCATGCCAGGCCTATGCCCATGTCTCTGGTTGTAATACGCATGCAAATGTCTCCTCGAATGGTGTTGTGCGCTGCGCGGCCAGGGCCTGCGCGCCGCCGGTTCTGTCGGCGGTGGCGGATTCTTGTGCCGACGGGCCCGGTCTGGCCACGCACAAACGGCGCAGTTCCACGACGCGGAATCGAGATGCCGGCGCGCGCTGCGCCAGCGCCGCGCAATGCCCCTGATGGCGGGATGCAGGCGTACCATCCGGCCTGGGCCTGCTCGGCGGCGCGGCCTGCGCCAACGCCGCAGCTTGCCGAAATCCTTTTCCTGGACCCTGCGATGCCATCGACTCCCGCCCGCCCCGCAAAGAACGCCGACGCCGTCGCGCGCCCGCCCGCCCTGGTGCACTCGCTGGCCAAGGGCCTGGAAATCCTCTCGGTGTTCTCCGAAGGCGACCTGCTGGGCAACCAGCAGCTCGTCGCCTTGACGGGACTGCCCAAGGCCACGGTCTCGCGCCTCACCTCGACGCTGGTGCAGCTGGGCTATCTGCGCGTCGACCCGCTGACGCGCAGGTACTTCATGGGCACGCGGCTGCTGGGAATGGGCCTGAGCGTGCAGCGCAAGCTGGGCCTGCTGAGCGTGGCCAGGCCTTACATGCAGGCGCTGAGCCAGGAGACCGGGCTCACGGTGTCGCTGGGCACGCGCGACCGCCTGGGCCTGGCGCTGCTTGAAGTGCTGCTGCCGCCGCAGAGCAACCGGCTGGTCGTCAACGCCGACGTGGGCACGGTACTGCCCATCGCCTCCACGGCCATAGGCCTGGCCTACCTCGTCGCGGCGCCGGTCAAGGAGCGCGCGCAGATTCTCGAAGGCCTGCGCAAGCGCTTTCCCGACGAATGGCCGGCCATGCGCGAGAACGTCGAGCGCGCCCACGCCGACTTCGCCGCGCACGGCTTTGTCATCACCCAGGGCTCGTGGGGCCGTGATGTCAACGGCGCGGCCGCGCCCTTGCTGCTCGATGAACGCAACGTTCTCTATTCCTTCCACTGCGCCGGGCCGGCCAGCCGCATGCCGCTGGCGCGCATCCGCAAGGACATAGGCCCGCGCCTGGTCGCGCTGGTGGCCGAAGTGCGCGCCGCGCTGCGCCAGGCGCCGCGCCCGCGGCTCAATCCTCCGGGCCTCTACGAGCCCTGAAACGCAATTCCGGCCTGCGGAACTGAAGCGCATTGCGCGTTGGAAGCGTGCGCCTGCGTGCCCACAATCCACGCCGAGGGCCGCAGCGGGCGGCACCTCCCCACAACAAGGAGACGCTTCATGTATTCACCGCTGCGCCGCCGCCATCTCGGCGCGCTGGCTTTGCTGGCCCTCGCGCCCTGGGCCCGGGCCTCGGAGCCGGCCTACCCTTCGCGGCCCATCACGCTGGTCGTGCCCTACCCCGCCGGCGGCAATGGCGACAACATCGCGCGCGTGTTTGCCAGGAAGCTGTCGGCGCTCTGGAACACTCCCGTCGTCGTCGACAACAAGCCCGGCGCCTCGGGCACCATAGGCGCGGCCAGCGTGCACCGCGCCGCGCCCGACGGCCACACCCTGCTGCTCACGGTGACCACCCAGCTCACCAGCAGCGTGCCCAACGTCAAACCGGTCTACGACCCCGCCACCGACTTCGTGCCGATTGCCGGACTGACCATCGCCCCCATGGCCTTTGTCGTCTCGCCCGCGCTGGGCGTGAGCAGCATGCAGGAACTCGAGGCGCTGGCGCAAAAGCGCCGGCTGGCCTACGGCTCGTACGGCACGGCGACTTCCACGCATGTGGTCCAGCACCTGCTGGGCAAGCAGTTCAAGGCGGTCGACATGGTGCATGTGCCCTACCGCGGGGAAAGCCCCATGGTTGCCGACCTGCTGGGCGGCCAGGTCGACATGGGCCTGGTGGGCATTGGCCAGGGCCGGGAAATGGCCAGGTCGGGACGGCTGCGCATTCTTGCCGTGCTGGGCACGCAGCGCAGCGAGTTCCTGCCCGAGGTCAAGACGCTGACCGAACACGGCTACCGGCAGATGGACTGGGCCTATGGCGTTGCGCTGTACGGCCCGGCGCGCCTGCCCGCGCCCGTGCTCGCCAGGCTGCAGGAGGCCGGCAAGACCATCATGGCCGACGCCGAGACCCAGCAGCTGTACCGCAGCCAGTCCAACCAGCCCTGGCTGGGCGCCACGCCCGCGCAGCTGCGCGAGCGCCAGCTCGCCGATATCCGCAACTGGAACAAGGTGCTGGCCGAAGTCGGCCCGCTCGAATGAACGCCGCCGGCGAAAGACGGACCCCCATGACTGATTCGGAGATTTCCTTGCTTCCATCCTTTACACCGACCGCCGGCCAGCGCCTGCTGGTCATAGGCGGCTGCGGCGGCATGGGCCGCGCGCTGGTGCAGTCCGCGCTGGCCCTGGGCCTGCGCGTGGCGGTGCTCGATCTCGAGCGTTCCATCCTGCTGTTTCCCCCGCCCGAGGGCGTGCTGGCCATTGCCTGCGACGTCTCGCAGGAGACCGCCGTGCAGGCGGCGTTCGCGCAGATCAGCGCGGCCTGGGGGGCGGTCGATGCGCTGGTCAACCTGGCCGGCTACACCGGCGAGCGGGTGCGCGTCGAAGACATGTCGACGCGCGAATGGGACGACATTCTCAACACCGACCTGCGCGGCATGTTTCTCGCGGCGCGCGCCTGCGCCCCGCTGCTGCGCGCCGCGGCGGCGCAGGGCCGGGCGCCCGCGGCGGTGCTGGTGTCCTCGACGTTTGGCGTGCGCGTGCCGCATGTGGGCTACGGGCCCTACGCGGCCTCGAAAGCCGGAGTGATCAACCTGATTCGCGCGCTGTCGACCGAATGGGCGCCCGAGATCCGCGTCAACGGCGTCGCTCCCGGCGTGATCGACACCGCGTTCCTGCGCGGCGGCACGGGCCGCGACGTCAAGCAGACCGGACTGGACATGGGACGCTTCGTGCAGGGCGTGCCGCTGCAGCGCCTGGGCCAGCCGGCCGAGATCGCGCATGCGCTGCTGTTCCTGCTGAGCCCCGCGGCCAGCTACATCACCGGCCAGACCCTGCATGTCAACGGCGGGAGCTTCATGGCATGACCACTTCCTCCTTCACTCCCATGCGCACCACCATCACCAGCTACATCGACGGCCAATGGCAGCCTGCGGGCGCCTTGCTGCTGCCCGTGATCAACCCCGCGACCGAAGAGGTCGTGGCCCAGCTAGGCGAGGCCGATGCGCGCGAGACCGCGGCCGCCGTGGCCGCGGCCCAGGCCAGCTGGAAAAGCGGCATCTGGGCGCGCAAGAGCGCGGCCGAGAAGCGCCGCGTGTTCCAGCGCATCGTCGCGCTGACGCTGGAGCATATCGAGGAACTGGCCCAGCTCGAATGCCTCAACAGCGGCCTGCCGCTCAACTACCTGCGCGCGCGCCAGCTGCCGCGCATCACGCGCAACTTCGACTTCTTTGCCGACTGGCTGTCGCAGAACGTAGAGAAGGCCGGCATGACCGACCAGGACTATCTGCGCTTCGTGCTGCGCGAGCCCGCGGGCGTGGCCGCGCTGATCGCGCCGTGGAACGCGCCGCTGGCCCTGGCCTCGACCAAGATCGCGGCCGCGCTGGCCTTCGGCAACAGTTGCGTGATCAAGCCCGCGGAAACCACGCCGCTGGCGGTGGCGCGCTTCATGGACATCCTGAGCGAAGCCGGCGTGCCGCCCGGCGTGGTCAACATGGTCAACGGCCGCGGCCATGTCACGGGCGACGCGCTGGTGCGCGACCCCGGCGTGCGCGTGGTGTCGTTCACGGGCGGCACGCAGACCGGGCGAGCGATTGCCGCGGCCGCCGCGCCCGGGCTCAAGCGCGTCGACCTGGAGCTGGGCGGCAAGTCGGCCAACATCATCACTGAAACCGCCAATCTCGACGACGCGCTGGACGGCGCGCTGACGTCGATCTACACCAACAACGGCCAGCAGTGCTTTGCGGGCTCGCGCATCCTGCTGCAGCGCTCGATTGCCGACGCGTTCATGCGCCGCTTCGTCGAGCGCGCGCGCGCCATCCGGGTGGGCGACCCGCTCGACATGGCAACCGAGCTCGGGCCGCTGTCCAACGCCGCCCACTACGCGCGCGTGTGCTCCTTCATTGAAATGGCGCGCGCCGACGGCGGCGAGCTGCTGTGCGGCGGCCAGCGGCCGCCGGGCCTGGGCGCCAAGGGCTACTATCTCGAGCCCACGGCCGTGCTGATGCCCTCGAATGCCGCGCGCGTGTGCCAGCAGGAAATCTTCGGGCCGTTCGCGGCCTTCCAGGTGTTCGACGATTTCGACGAAGCGATTGCCATTGCCAACGACTCCGAGTTTGGCCTGGTTTCCTACCTCTGGACCAACGACCTGCAGCAGGCCCACCGGGCCGCGCGCGCGATCGAGGCCGGCGTGGTGCTGGTCAACACCCCCATGATCCTGGACCTGCGCTTTCCGTTTGGCGGCTACAAGAGTTCGGGCGTGGGCCGCGAAGGCATAGACGGCATGCGCCATTTCTACACCGAGGAAAAGACCGTGACCATTGCCCTGCAGCGCCCGGCAATGGCCCGGCTCGGAGCGGGCGCGCAGTAGCTGGCGCGGCTCAGTCCAGCTTGGCGCCCGACGCCTTGATCACCTCGGCCCAGACCGGGCGCTCCTTCTTCGCCAGATCGAACAGCTGCTGGCGCGGGCCCACGTTCACCTCATAGGCCTGGGCGTTGAGCTGCTGCTTGACGAGCGGCGAGGCCAGCGCCTTGTTGAAGGCCGCATTGAGGAAATCCAGCACCTTGGCGTCAACGCCCGCGGGCGCGACATAGCCGTTCCAGGCCACGGCCTGGTAGCCCGCGAGGCCGGTTTCGGCCAGCGTCGGCAGCTTGGGCAGGCGGCTGTCGCGCGCCGCGCCGGTCACGGCCAGCGCCGTCAGCTTGTCGCCCTTGAGGTGCGGCGCAATCGAGGTGATGTTCTCGAACACCAGATCGACTTCGCCGCGCAGCAGCGCCAGGTCCGCCTCCAGCCCGCCCTTGTAGGGCACATGCACGATGGACACGCCGGCCATGCTCTTGAACATCTCGGCGCTCAGGTGCCCGGTCGTGCCGTTGCCGCCCGAGCCCACGGTGAGCTTGCCCGGCTGCTGCTTGGCCAGCGCGATCAGGCCCGCCACGTCCTTCACGCCCAGGCTGGCGCGCACCGCCAGCACGTTCTGCACCCCGCCGATCAAGGTGATGGGCGCGAGCTGCCGGTCGGCGTCATAGGGCAGCTTCTGGTAGAGCGACTGGTTGATGGCCAGCGTCGCGACATTCGCGAAACCAATGGTGTAGCCGTCGGCCGGGGCGCTGGCCACGGCCTGGGTGCCTATGATTCCCGAGGCGCCCACGCGGTTCATCACCACCACCGGCTGGCCTATGTCGCGGCCCACCGATTCGGCCAGCAGGCGCGAGACGATGTCGGGCGTGGTGCCGGCGTTGAAGGGCACGATCAGCGTGATCGGCTTGTCGGGAAAGGCCGCGTGGGCCTGGCTGCAAAGCGCCAGCGCCGCCAGCGGCGCCGCGAGGCCCTTGAGCAGCAGGCGGCGGGAAGTCGAAACGGAGACAGAGAAAAGCGACATGGTGGGGACTTTCTGAAACGCGGTGAACAGAGGGCTTTCGGTCTCCTGGGCAACGCTGCACCGCGGGGCGGCGGCGTAGGCCTCGTTGTTCTGGAATGCGGATTCAGGCATCGGTGCGGGCGATCACGGACTGCAGCAATGCCATGTCGACATTGCCGCCCGACAGCACGACCACGGCGCTGCGGCCATCGAGCCGCAGGCGGCCGGCAAGCAGCGCGGCCAGGGCCACGCTGCCGCCGGGCTCGACCAGCAGGTGCAGCTCCTCGAGCGCAAAGCGCATGGCGCGCGCCACTTCGTCATCGGTCACGGCCACGGCTTCGCTCAGCAACGGCTGGTTGATGGCAAACGGCAGCTCGGCCGGCGTCGCGGCCTGGAGCGCGTCGCACAGCGTGCGCGCGCCCGCGGCATTGATTTCGCGCCGGCCACTGGCCAGCGAGCGCACGGTGTCGTCAAACGCCGCGGGCTCGACGGCCACGCGGCGCGCGTGCGGGCTCAGCGCATCGAGCGCGAGGCAGCAGCCGGCCATCAGGCCGCCGCCGCCGCAGGGCGCGGCAAACAGGCCCAGCGTCTGGGCCACGCCCGCGGGCAGATCCTGCAGCGCTTCGAGCGCCACCGTGCCCTGGGCGGCCAGCACCTGCGGGTGATCGCCGGGCGGCACCAGCGTGCCGCCGGTGTCCAGCAGCAGGCGCATGCCTATGTCTTCGCGGCTTTCCTTCTCGCGGTCGTAATGCACCACCTGCGCGCCCTGGGCCAGCGCGCGCGCCACCTTGTTTTTCGGCGCATCGACGGGCATGACGATGGTGGCGCGCAGGCCCAGCTGGCGCGCGGCCCAGGCAATGGCCTGGCCGTGGTTGCCGGTCGAATAGGCGACCACGCCGCGCGCGCGCTGTTCGGCGCTCAGCGCCAGCAGCGCGTTGAACGCGCCGCGCAGCTTGAACGAGCCCGTGGTCTGCAGGTTCTCGCACTTGAGCCACACGGGGCCGCCCGCGATGGCGTCCAGCGCCGCCGAGCGCAGCAGCGGCGTGCGCAGCACATGGGGCGCGATGGCGCCGGCCGCGGCCTGCACGTCGGCGAAACGCGGAACGGCCAGCGTGCCCAGCATTTCATGCTCTATATAGGAAGGCAGGCAAGCGGCCATGATCACTGCCCCTCCCGCGCGGGCGCCCAGGTCGGCGGCGCGCTGCTGCCGGTCTGCGCCGTGAGGCGCGCATAGGCCTCGAGGCGGCGGTGCTGGGCGAAGTTGAAGATGGTGGTGCGGCCCAGCTCGCACATCGCCAGGTTGCAGTCGGCCACCACCAGTTCGTCGTCCCAGCTGGTCGCCATGGCCATGATCTCGCCCTGGGGGTTGACGATGATCGAGTGGCCCATGAGCTCGAAGCCGTCCTCGTTGCCGGCCTTGGCCACGCCCACGCCAAAGGTCGCGTTCTGGTAGCAGCCCGCCTGTATCGACAGCTGCGAATGGAAGTTGCGCAGATGGTGGGCTTCGAAGCCGCGGTTTTCCTGGTTCACGGCCGGCGTGTTGTAGCCCAGCATGGTCAGCTCCACCTGCTGCAGCCCCAGCTCGCGCCAGGCCTCGGGCCAGCGGCGGTCATTGCAGATCAGCATGCCCAGGTTCACGCCCTCGACCGGGCCCACGGGAGCGCGCACCACGGGAAAGCCCAGGTTGCCGACCTCGAAGTAGCGCTTTTCCAGGTGCTGGACCTTCCGCAGCGTGGAGAACTCCTTGTGGCCCGGCAGATGGATCTTGCGGTACTTGAGCACGATCTCGCCCGAAGGCGCGATCACCACCGAAGTGTTGAAGCGGCGCTTGCGCAGCACGCCGCTCTCGTCGGGCTCGTAGGCGATCTCGGCATAGCCCAGATAGCAGGTCAGGCCGTAGCGGCGTATCGCATCGAACAGCGGCTGGGTCGCGGGCGAGGGCAGCGCCTGCTCGTACCAGCCGTCGGCTTCATCGAGGTCCTCCACATACCAGCGCGGAAAGAAGGTGGTCAGCGCGAGTTCGGGAAACACCACGACATGGGCGCCGCGCTGGTGGGCCTGCTCCAGCAGGCGGACCATGCGGGCGACAACCGCATCCCGGCCCTCGGCTCTCTGGATGGGGCCCAGCTGGGCGGCGGCAACGGTGATAAGACGTTTCATGGCGGTCTTCAAGTGGATCTGTGGCAATGATCTGCGCCGAACGCCGCAGCGCCAAACGCGCCGCAACCCCTTTCTTGCCATTGCGCAATCCGCCTCAAACCTCACGCAAGCAGTTGATTCACAAGGAAAAAATGACAATCACGCGCCTTGCACAAAGTCCACGCCGTTAACCAATCGTTATGGCCTGAAGCCAAAAGATGAAGCGCGGACGCGAGCGGCTGTGGATGGCCGCCCACAGGTCTGCTTCATGCGCGATGCACCAGCACGCGCACCGCGCCCTCGCCGTCCCAATGCTCGGCCGGCGCCAGCGCGGTGTCGCGCCCCTCTTCCTTGAGCAGGCGCTTGACGGTGGCCAGGAATTCCTTGGCCACGGCCGACAGCGGGCTGGTGTTGGCATGGATCTGGTAGATGCGGTGCGACAGCATGGGCCGCAGCGGCTTGAGCACCACGCCGTCCTGGCTGGGGCGGCGCGCGCCAAAGGCCTCGATCAGCGCCACGCCCACGCCCGCGCGCACCAGGCCCATGGCTTCGGGCGTGGAGCGGATCTCCACATCGGCGCGCAGGGCCAGGCCCGAGGCGGCAAAGAAATCCGCGGCCAGATTGCCAAACGGCGTATCGCCGCCGTAGCTGATGAAGGTCTGGCCGACGAGATCGGCCGCGCCCACGGACTCGGCTGCGGCCAGCGGGTGGCGCTCGGGCACGGCGCATTCAATGAAGCCATGGCCTATGGCGCGCGCCACCACGTTGGCGCTGGACGGCGCGGGCATGGACGAGATCGCCAGGTCGGCCTGGCCCAGCAGCACATGGGGCAGCAAGGCATCGAAGGGCAAGGGCCGGTACTTGATGCGCACCTCGGGAAAGCGCGCGCGAAAGCGGCGTATCGCCACCGGCATCAGCCATTCGGCATAGCTCGGGCTGGACACCAGCGACAGCTCGCCATGCGTGCCCACGGCCAGGTCGCTGGCCAGCGCATTGAAGCGGCGCACGCCTTCAATGATGCTCTGCACTTCGGAAAACAGCCGCCGCGCCTCGGGCGTGGGCTGCAGCCGCCCGCGCACGCGCTCGAACATCAGCATGCGCAGCCGGCTCTCGGCCGTGGCCAGCATGCGGCTCACGGCCGGCGGCGAGACGCACAGCATGCGCGCCGCGCCGCTGAGCGTTCCGGCCATCATGATGGCGTGAAAGACTTCGATCTGCCGCAGGTTCAGCGGCACGGGATGGGGCAAGGCGGAGGGGGTCATGGCGCGCGCAAGGTGACAGAGGAACGGCCACCGTGCAAGCAATTAACATGCCCCATTTCAGGGCGCGCGCCGGGCGCCGCGCGCGCTAATCCCAGCGCGGCGCGTCGCTGCCGGGCGGCACGGAAAGGCGCTGCCAGCCCGGGGCACTGCGCGACAGCACGGCGCAGTGGCGCACGGCGCGCAGCGCGCCAAAGCCGCTGGCGGTGGTTTCGAGGTAGGGCGCGATATCGGGCTTGGGCTGATCCCAGTCGCCATCCGGCACTTCGACTGCGCCCAGGCCGCGCAGCCAGCGCGCCACGCCCGCGAGCGTCACGCGCACCTGCCAGCTGCCGCCTTCGCGCGCCTGGCGCAGCAGCGCGGCCTGTATGCCGCAGGCCAGCAAAAAGCCGGCGCTGTAGTCGAGGATCTGCATGGGCAGCGCGCGCGGCGCGGCCTGGCCGCGCGCCAGCGCTTCGTCGGCCTGCACGCCGGTCGCGGTCTGCACCAACGAATCAAAACCCGGGCGCCCGCCCCAGGGGCCCTGCCAGCCATAGGCCGACAGCTCGGCCACGACCAGGCCGGGGCGCAGGCGTGCCAGCTCCTCGGCGGAAAAACCCTTGGCCGCCAGCGCCCCCGGCCGGTAGGCCTGCAGAAACACCTGCGACTGCGCCACCAGTTCACGCAGCGCCTGCCGGCCGCTGTCGCCGCGCAGATCGAGCGTGGCCGAGCGCTTGCCGCGGCTGGTGTCGGCAATCGCTTCGATGTTGGGCAGGTGCGGGCCGTTGACCAGCATCACGTCGGCGCCATGCGCGGCCAGCGTGCGCCCCGCGACCGGGCCGGCAATGATGCGCGTGAGATCGAGCACGCGCAGCCCGGCCAGCGGCTTGTCGCCCTCGGCCAGCGCCGGCCAGGGCAAGGGCGGCGCATCGCCCAGGCGCGTGATGGCCACCAGCGGCTGCTCTGCCAGCACGGCTTCGTGGCCCAGCGCCTGCCACT
This sequence comes from Comamonas sp., assembly GCF_036666375.1. Classification (GTDB taxonomy): domain Bacteria; phylum Pseudomonadota; class Gammaproteobacteria; order Burkholderiales; family Burkholderiaceae_C; genus Comamonas. Next base: position 38,160 of record NZ_JAVWWA010000013.1, read on the forward strand.
GCGCGGCGCTGCGCGCGGCGGCTATAGGCAGGCCCCTGGCCGCGGCCCGGGCTTCGAAGTCCTCGGCATTCCACTGCGCCAAGGCCTGCTCCACGGCCGCGCGCGGCGTGCCGGATCCGGTCGGCAGGCCCAGCAGCGCCAGCGCGCCGTCGCGGTGGTGATCGAAATTCGCATGGATGCGCACCCAGCCCGGCGCGCCTGCGGCCTGGCCGCAGGCATAGAGGCCGGAGATTGGCGCCCAGGCATCGGGCTGTACGCCGTCGAGCGTGAAATACCCGCTGGTCTCGAACGCTGCGTGCTGGGCATCGACAGTCACGCTCTGCGCCAGTCGGCCCGGCGCGCGCCAGCGCTCGATTTCGGTCGCCGCCAGCGCGGCCGCGCCGGCGCTGACCTGCGCGGCCTCGACGACGCGCAAGCTGCTCGTAAAGCCCGCCGCCGCTCCCGTGAAAGCGATGCGCGCCAGCGCCTCCTTGTTCAGGCCTTGCGCACGCCACAGCGCTCCCAGCGCTGCGGCGGGAGTGGGGCAATCGTCGATGGGCATGGGAAAACTCCTTTCATGGCACAACCGTATCGCTTTGCGACTTGCCGCAATGTAGCCCATATCCCGCCCCATCCCGTTCGCCTCGGCCGAGCCGGCACGCAAGGCCCGTACGCGAGCGCCTGGCACGTCTCAAGGGTTGACCTGGGCAGTCGTGACGCTGGTGAAGAACCCGGCCGCGCAGCGCCCTGGTTCACGCGGACCGCAGCTGTATCCTTTGCGACCGCCGAACGGCACATGGGGATCTGCGCCCGAGGCGTGACGTTCGCTCCGCCAAGCCCTGCATCGGCATCATTGATGCAGGTCACGCTGGCCCCGCGACCGAAGATCTCCTCGCGGTTGATCCGCATCGCGGAATGCGTGTCGGTGTCCCGATGAAGCCATGGCCAGTGGGGCGTGCGCGCGCCCGGCGCATGCGCCTGGCCAACCAGGCCCGGGATGGCAAGGTGATGGCCGCCCGCGCTTCACGCAGCAACTGCGCCAGCCGGCAAGATCCTTTCGGGAGCCGCCGGGACGCGCTGCTGGCTGCAAGATGGCAGGTGGGAATGCCAATGGCTAAAAAGTTTCCCAATCCGCCTCATTGGCAGTGGAGGCTGTCGGCGCGGCTTTGACCATGGGGACCGGAGCGGCAGCCGCAGGAGATTTTTTCACCCATGCCGCCGTTTTTGCCGCGGGAAGTCGTGCAGCAGGGGCTTTGGTCGCTGCGACGTCAGTTATTGCCGAGGCCGTGGAGGCGTCCAGCATCTGGTGCTGAACGTAGTGGCTGCCGCCGTCGCTCAGCTTGAACACGGACACCACCTGCACCAGGTCGCGGGACTGGGATTTGAGGCTGCCGGCCGCAGCGGCCATCTGCTCCACCAGCGCCGCATTCTGCTGGGTGACCTTATCCATCTGCATGACAGCTTCACCGACTTGCGAGACGCCGGCACTCTGCTCCAGGCTGGCGGCGCTGATCTCGCTCATGATGTCGGTGACGCGGCGTATGGAGCTCACCACCTCTGCCATCGTCTCTCCCGCCTTGTCTACCAGCGTGGTCCCTTGTTCCACCCGCTGCACGCTCGCGCCTATCAGTGTCTTGATCTCTTTGGCCGCTTCGGCCGATCGCCCGGCCAGGGAACGTACTTCGCTGGCCACCACCGCGAATCCGCGCCCCTGCTCGCCAGCACGCGCGGCCTCCACGGCAGCATTGAGGGCCAGAATATTGGTCTGGAAGGCAATGGCATCGATGACGCCGATGATGTCGCCGATTCGGCGGCCCGACTCGTTGATGCCCTTCATGGTTTCCACCACTTGCCCCACCACCTCACCACCCTGGGTCGCAACCTGGCTGGCATTCACGGCCAGCTGGTTGGCCTGGCGGGCAGACTCGGCGTTTTGCCTGACCGTGGAGTCAAGTTCTTCCATGGATGCCGCGGTTTCCTCCAGCGCACTCGCCTGGCTTTCGGTGCGAGCCGAGAGATCCTGGTTGCCCTGGGCGATTTCCGAACTGGCCGTGGCAACGCCATCCGCACCCTGGCGCACGCGCGATACCACTCGTGCAAGACTGTCGCGCATGGCCACCAGCGTGTGCAGCAATGCCGCCACCTCGTCCTTGCCAGTGATCGCCACCGGCACGCTCAGGTCACCAGATTCAATCGCACGCGAAAGGTCTTCGGCCTGTTTCAGCGAACGCACCAGCCCGGCAATGAGGAAATAGCCAAAGCTGACGGCAAACAGCAGGCCCAGCACGATGGATGCCGTGGAATACATGCGCACAGCATCGTAGCGCTCCACCGCCCCAGCGTATTCCGACTTGGCCACGTCGAGCTGCAGCTGGATCAACGCATCCAGTTCGTCTTTGGCAGGAGCATATATCGCCGGCAACACCTTGGTAGACAGGCGCTGGCTCTCCTGGATATCGGCCGCGCGCAAGGCCGCCACTGCGGGCTTGAGCCCTTCCCGGACGTACGTGCCGCGGGCTTGGGCAAACTTCTTGGCAATCCCGGCCTCTTGCACCGTGAGGTAGCTGGCCATGTACTCATCCCAAAGCTTGGTGATCCTGCCAATATTGGCGTCGACCGACGTGGTGAGCTGATTCACCACCTCAGGGCTGGGATCCAGCGTTGCAGCGCTGACCAAATAGGCATTGGTCATCATCAAGCTTTGGATCTGTCCCAACTGACCCAAGGCCACGGTGCGATCTTCGTACACCGTTTTCAGACCCTCATTGCTGCTCCCCATCCCGCGCAGGCCAAGCAGACCGATGCCCAGAAGCAGCATGGACATCACGCCCACCAGCAAGATCAACCGCGTTGAAATCTTCATTCTTGAGCCCCTTGCGCAGAAAGATACATTTTGGAACTGTCAGCAATGCCATGCCACGGCGCATGGCATTTTTTGCAAATTTTTTCCGAGAGAACGAACAGTTGGATGGGCCTCCACGCCAACCGTCGCAACCGCTGCAAAGCAGCTCAAGCAATCTTGATGCCAACGGCGACCAGCGAGCGGTTGCAGCATGAGCGCTGCGACGTTGCTTTCGCCTTCGTGAAC
>NZ_JAVWWA010000013.1:41326-72325 GCF_036666375.1 Comamonas sp.
CCATGGCGGGCTGGAAAATCCTTCGGGAATATGCGGATGCGGCAACAAACCACCGCTGCAGGGCGACAAGCAAGACCTCGCCATGCTGCGCGAGATGCGCTACAAGATCCCCGGCCTGCGCCACAGCCGGAGCATTTCGCCCAGCAGTTGCGGCGCGGCTTCGCGCGCGAACACCACGCCCAGCGGCGGCAGCGCCGACTGGAAGCTGCCCGGCTGCAGGTCGAGCACCGCGAAGCGCGCGCCGCGGCCGTCCGGCCCCAGGTGGTCGACAATGCTGCGCGGCATCAGCGACACCGCCTGCGGCTGGCCCAACAGGCCTTCGAGCACCGACAGCGACATGGTGGCCACGGGAAACCATTGCGCCTGCGGCAGGCGGCTCAGGATGTCGCGCTCGAAGATATCGCGCACGGCGATGTTCGCAGACGGCAGCACCCAGCGCGCGCTGTCCAGATCGGAAAGCTGCAGTTGCGGCCGGCCCACGAGCGGATGTGCATGCGAGGCGACCACAACGGCTTCGTCGCCCAGCAGCGGCTCGAACTCGAACGCATCGGGCAGCAAGCCGGGCGCGCGGCAAAACAGCGCGTCGAGTCCACCGCTGATCAGCTGCGGCAGCAGCCGCAGCGCCGAGCCCTCCTGGACATCGATATGCACCAGCGGATGCAGCCCGTAGAAACGCGTGAGCAGCTGCGCCAGTATGGCCTGCGCGGCCGCGGGAATGGTGCCCAGGCGCAGCGCCGCCGAGGCACCCATGCGGATGGCGGCCAGCGTCTGCGCGGCTTCTTCCAGCTCGGTCATCACGCCGCGCGCGGCGTCGGTCAGCGCCTGACCGGCCAGCGTGGGCCGCATGCCGCGCGCATGGCGCTCGAACAGCCGCATGTCGAGCACGCGTTCGAGTTCGGCCAGCGCCTGCGTGGCCGCCGACTGGCTCATGTGCAGGTGGGCAGCCGCGCGCACGATGGAGCCGCACTGGGCCAGCGCCAGCAGCAGCTGCAACTGGCGCAGCCGGCCCTGCTTGGCGAGCCGGGAAAACAGCACTTGGCCTTCAGGGCCGTTCTCGGGGAGATTCACAGGAGCACGATAAAAGCGGTTCTGGCCTCCATTCTGAACGCAAACCTGGGCCAGGAGCTATCGGCAATGCTTATGGCTACCCCCTGTTTCGGTGAGCCCGGCGCACGGCTTTTTTTCTATAGTTCATGTCTTGCCTGCATGACCTGACTACCGGTTGTGCATGTTGCCGCGTTTCGCCCGTCCAAAGGAAAGTCCCATGAGCGCCCTGTCCCGCCCCACCCAACGCCTGTCGCTGCAATGCCTGGGCGCCGTCACTTTGAGCACGCTGTGCGCTGCGCTGCCGCTGGGCGCACAGGCGGCCGACAACTATCCAAGCAAGCCCATCAAGCTGATCGTGCCGTTCGCGGCCGGCGGCTCCACCGATATCGTGGCGCGCGTGCTGGCCGAAGGCATGCGCAGCACGCTGGGCCAGCCCGTGGTCGTCGACAACCGCGGCGGCGCGGGCGGGCTCATTGGCACCGAAGCCGTGGCCCAGGCGCCGGCCGATGGCTACACCGTGGGCATGGCCACCGTCAGCACCATGACCATCAACCCCCTGCTCTACACCCGCGCCCAGGGTCTGGGAGCCAAGCTGCTGCCCGTCGCCAACCTAGTGACCATGCCTTCGGTGTGGATGGCCCACCCCAAGATGGGCGTGAACAATTTTCCCGACTTCCTGGCCAAGATCCGCGCCCAGCCCGGTGCCTTCAGCGCCGGCGTGCCGGGCGTGGGCACGCTGGGCCATCTGATGCTGGCGGCGTTCAACGACACCATGAAGACCGACATCCAGATCGTGCCCTACCGCGGCAACGGCCCGGCGCTCAATGACGCGCTTGCCGGCCAGGTGCAGGTCATGACCGATCAGCTGCCTTCGGCGCTGCCGCAGATCAAGGGCGGCAAGCTGATTCCGGTCGCGCTGTCGGCCACGGCGCGCTCGCCCGATCTGCCCAACGTGCCGACGTTCAAGGAGCTGGGCTACGACGACCTGAACGCGCTGGGCATCAGCTGGTTCGGCATCGTCGTGCCCAAGAACACGCCCGCGGCCACGGTGAAGAAGCTGCAGGACGCGGCGGTGAAGGCCGCCCACCTGCCCGACGTGCAAAAGCGCCTGCAGGCGCTGGGCGCGCAGGCCACCGACATGGACCAGAGCAAGTTCCCCGCGCAGATCGCGGCCGACATCCAGCGCAACAAGGCCCAGCTCGACAAGGCCGGAATCCAGCCCGAATGACACCGCAGCGCCAGGAGACAACGCACATGACCGCAATCCACCAACTGCAGGACTTCTTCACGCGCGAGACCCCGCGCATGACCGCGCTCGCCGACCAGATCTGGTCGCTGGCCGAGCTGCGCTACGCCGAGATGTCGTCGGCCCAGCTGCACATCGATGCGCTGGCCAGCGCGGGCTTTCGCATCACGCGCAATGTCGCCGGCATTCCCACGGCCTTCCTGGCCGAATGGGGCGACGCCGGCCCGGCCATTGCGTTCCTCGGCGAATACGACGCGCTGTCGGGCCTGAACCAGCAAAGCGGCGCGCTGGTCTGCACGCCCTCGGTCGACAGCCCGGGCCTGGCGGGCCACGGCTGCGGCCACCATCTGCTGGGGACTTCCGCGCACTTCGCGGCCATCGCGCTCCAGGCTCATCTGCAGGCCAGCGGCCAGAAGGCGCGCATCCGCTACTACGGCTGCCCCGCCGAGGAAGGTGGCTCGGGCAAGACCTTCATGGCGCGCGCGGGCGTGTTCGATGATGTCGATGCCGCGCTCACCTGGCACCCCGCGAGCTTCACGGCCGTGTTCAGCCAGAACACGCTGGCCAACATCCAGGCCAAGTTCATCTTCCACGGCAAGGCCTCGCATGCCGCGCATTCGCCGCACCTGGGGCGCAGCGCGCTGGACGCCGTCGAGCTGATGAACGTGGGCGTCAACTACCTGCGCGAACACATGCCTTCGGACGCACGCGTGCACTACGCGGTCACCGATTCGGGGGGCATGTCGCCCAATGTGGTGCAGGCGCGCGCCGAAGTGCTCTACCTGATTCGCGCCGGCCGCAACCACGAGGCCGCCGAACTCTACGAGCGCGTGAAGAACGTCGCGCGCGGCGCGGCGCTGATGACCGATTGCCGCCTGGAGATCGTTTTCGACAAGGCCTGCTCCAACCTGCTGCAGAACACCACGCTCAACCAGGTGATGTACGCGCAGATGCAGGCGCTGGGCCAGCTGCAGCTCGACGAGCGCGAGCAAAAGCGTGCCAGCGACTTCCAGGCCACGCTGGACCCGAACGACCTCGACTCGGTGAGCCGCCCGCTGGCCGCGGTGCTGCGCGGCAAGGTGCCGGCGGTGTTCGAAGGCCTCGCGCCCTATGACCCCAAGGCGCAGGAGACCATGTTTGGCTCCACCGATGTGGCCGATGTCAGCTGGATCACGCCCACGGTGCAGGCCTGGGTCGCCTGCTATGCGTTCGGCACGCCGCTGCATTCGTGGCAGATGGTCTCGCAAGGCCAGTCGGGCCTGGCGCACGCGGGCATGGTGCATGCGGCCAAGGTGCTGACCGCGACGGCGGTGGAACTGATTGCCAACCCGGCGCTGATTGCCGCCGCCAAGGCCGAGCTGCTCGAGCGCCGCCAGGGCCAGCCCTATGCCTGCCCGATACCGGCGGATGTGCCGCTGCCGTTTTTGCGCAAGTAGGAGCACGCCTTTCGCACTGCTTTTGTCACCGGGCCGCCATTTTGAGGACAGGACGTTCATGGTTCGACAGGCTCACCATGAACGGTTTCCCCGTTGATCCCGCGGCCCCGTCGAACCATGAACGTACAGCTTAGAGTGCCCGTGCGGGACCTGCCTCGGCACAAAATGGCACTTTTCTTGCTTGTGTCATTGCATGAGCCATCCCCTGCGCATCGTGGTCATTGTTCCGGATCTGGCCCTGCTGGACGAGCAGGAAGAGCATGTGCGCCTGCAGCTCGAACGCTCGCGCTCGCTGCGCGTGGGGCTGCTCGAAGCGCAATATGACATCGTTGCCACGCTGCCCGCCGATGTGTTTCTCAGCGAGCGCATTGCCCAGCTGCGCCCCGATCTGATCATCGTCGACACCGAAAGCGAAGCCCGCGACGCGCTCGAACATGTGGTCATGGCCACGCGCGACGAGCGCCGCCCCATCGTGCTGTTCACCAACGACCCCGACACCACCCATGTGCGCGACGCCGTGGCCGCGGGGGTGTGTGCCTATATCGTCGAAGGCCTGGCGCCGCAGCGCATACGCCCCATCCTGCAGGTGGCGATGGCGCGCTTCAAGCATGAGCAGTCGCTGCGCGCCGAGCTGCAGGATGCGCGCGACGAGCTCAAGGACCGCAAGACCATTGACCGCGCCAAGGGCATTCTGATGGAGCGCCAGGCGCTGAGTGAAAAGCAAGCCTACGACCGGCTGCGCAAGCTCGCGATGGACAAGGGCATCAAGATGGTGCAGATCGCCCAGCGGATGATAGACGCGGCCGAACTTCTGGGCTGAATGCCCCGATTCAGCGCAGGCGCACAGAAATGGCGCGCGCACCAGGCCCCGGCCACCCGTGATTCGCGCCGCTTCCTTGGGAAAACACTAAAAACTCAGCTGGCACGGAAGCTGCTTAGAAAGAAACAAGGTCAACGAAGACCCCACCGACAGGCAATCAACGACTGATTGCCCGTCACCGGACAAAGGCGTCCCCATCACTGCACGTACAGCCCATGGCTTGCGCGCAGGATGCGGGCGCCTTTTTTTTCGCCACTTTTTGCCGAGACTGCATATGCCCGACCTGATGAAAACCGGACTTCCGCGCCGCACCGTTCTCCAAGCCGCCGCCGTGGGTGCCGCCGGCATCTCCCCTGCCCTGCGCGCGCTGGTCCATGCCCAGGGCTCCGATGCACCGGAGAAAAAGGAAGTCAAGATAGGCTTTATTCCGCTCACGGATTGCGCCAGCGTGGTGATGGCTTCGGTGCTGGGCATAGACAAGAAATACGGCATCAAGATCATTCCGACCAAGGAAGCGAGCTGGGCCGGGGTGCGCGACAAGCTGGTCAACGGCGAACTCGACTGCGCCCATGTGCTCTACGGCCTGGTCTACGGCGTGCACTTGGGGCTGGGCGGCCCCAAGAAGGACATGGCCGTGCTGATGAACCTGAACAACAACGGCCAGGCGATCACGCTGGCCAAGAAGCTGGCCGACAAGGGTGCCGTGAACGGCGCGGGCCTGGCCAAGCTGATGGCCAGCGAGAAGCGCGAATACACCTTTGCCCAGACCTTCCCCACGGGCACGCATGCGATGTGGCTCTACTACTGGCTCGCGGCCAACGGCATCAACCCCATGAAGGATGCCAAGGTCATCACCGTGCCGCCGCCGCAGATGGTGGCCAACATGCGTGTCGGCAACATGGACGGCTTTTGCGTGGGCGAGCCCTGGAACCACCGCGCGATCATGGATGGCATAGGCGTCACGGCCGCCACCACCCAGGAAATCTGGAAGGACCACCCCGAGAAGGTGCTGGGCACGACGGCCGAGTTCGCCGACAAGTACCCCAACACCGCGCGCGCCGTCACCGCCGCCATTCTGGAAGCCGGCCGCTGGATCGATGCCAGCCTGGCCAACAAGAACCAGATGGCCGAGACCATTGCCGCCAAGTCCTATGTGAACACCAGCGTCGACGCGATCAACCAGCGCATCCTGGGCCGCTACCAGGACGGCATGGGCAAGACCTGGGACGATCCCAACCACATGAAGTTCTACAACGAGGGCGCGGTGAACTTCCCCTACCTGTCCGACGGCATGTGGTTCCTCACCCAGCACAAGCGCTGGGGCCTGCTCAAGGACCATCCCGACTACCTGGGCGTGGCCAAGGCCATCAACCGCACCGCCCTCTACAAGGAGGCGGCCACGGCCTCCAAGACGCCGCTGCCCAAGAGCGAGATGCGCAGCAGCAAGCTGATCGATGGCGTGGTCTGGGACGGCACGCAGCCGCAGAAGTACGCCGACAGTTTCAAGATCAAGGCCTGACGCCAGCGCCCGGCCCCCGGTTTCAACGGAAGAAGCACGATGAACACACATACTTTGTCGCCCAGCGCCGCGGCGCTGGGCGCGCCCCACGCCCGCCCGCACGAGAGCGCCGAACCCGTGGCGGAAATTGCACTGCCCGCGGCCGGACATGCGGCCCATGCCGTGGCCGCAAGACCGGCCGGCGCCCGGCCGCCAGGCCCGCTGGCGCTCAAGGCCCAGGCGCTGGTGAAGGCGGCCGTGCCGCCGCTGCTGGGACTGGCGCTGCTGGCGCTGGCCTGGGCCGGCATTTCCATGGCCACCGGCGCGAGCATTCCCGGGCCGGCCGCGACCTTTGACCAGGCCGTCAAGCTGTTCAGCGACCCGTTCTACAGCAACGGTCCGAACGACCAGGGCGTGGGCTGGAACGTGCTCGCTTCGCTGCAGCGCGTGGCCATAGGCTTTGGCCTGGCGGCGCTGGTCGGCATTCCTGCGGGCTTTCTGATCGGGCGCTTCAAGTTCCTGTCGAAGATGTTCAACCCCATCATCAGCCTGCTCAAGCCGGTGTCGCCGCTGGCCTGGCTGCCCATAGGCCTGCTGGTGTTCAAGGGCGCGAATCCCGCGGCCATCTGGACCATCTTCATCTGCTCGATCTGGCCCATGGTGATCAACACCGCCATAGGCGTGCAGCGCGTGCCCCAGGACTACATGAACGTGGCGCGCGTTCTCAACCTGTCCGAATGGAAGATCGCCACCAAGATCCTGCTGCCCTCGGTGCTGCCCTACATGCTGACCGGCGTGCGCCTGGCCGTGGGCACGGCCTGGCTGGTGATCGTCGCCGCCGAGATGCTGACCGGCGGCGTGGGCATAGGCTTCTGGGTCTGGGACGAGTGGAACAACCTCAACGTGATGAACATCATCATCGCCATTGGCGTGATCGGCATCGTGGGTCTGGCGCTGGAGCTGCTGCTGGTGCAGATCGCCAAGGCATTTACTTATGAAGAGGTGAAGTCATGAGCGACAAATTCATTGAACTGCAAGGCATCTCGCAGAGCTTCAAGACCGCCAAGGGCCTGTTCCTGGCGCTGGAGAACATCGATCTGCGCATTGCCAAGGGCGACTTCGTCGCGCTGATCGGCCACTCGGGCTGCGGCAAATCGACGCTGCTCAATCTGATTGCCGGCCTGACCACGCCCAGCAGCGGCGTGCTGCTGTGCGCCAACCGCGAGATCCAGGGCCCGTCGCCCGAGCGCGCCGTGGTGTTCCAGAATCACTCGCTGCTGCCCTGGCTGACCTGCTACGAGAACGTGCACCTGGCCGTGGAGCGGGTGTTCGCGCAAAAGGAAAGCAAGGCCCAGCTCAAGGAACGCAGCGACGCGGCGCTGGCCCTGGTGGGCCTGGGCCATGCGCGCGACAAGCGCCCGGGCGAGATCTCGGGCGGCATGAAGCAGCGCGTGGGCATTGCGCGCGCGCTGTCGATGGAACCCCAGGTGCTGCTGATGGACGAGCCGTTCGGCGCGCTGGACGCGCTCACGCGCGCCAAGCTGCAGGACGAGCTGCTGGAGATCGTCGCGCGCACGCGCAGCACCGTGGTGATGGTGACGCACGATGTCGACGAGGCCGTGCTGCTGTCGGACAAGATCGTGATGATGACCAACGGCCCGGCCGCGCGCATAGGCGAAATTCTCAGCGTCGACATCGCCCGCCCGCGCAGGCGCGTGGAGCTGGCCAGCGACCCCGAGTACCTGCGCTGCCGCCAGGCGGTGATGGATTTTCTCTACACGCGCCAGGCGCATGTGGAAAAAGCCGCCTGAAGCGCCGGAGCATCACGGGACGGCGGTATATTGGAGCTCAGGCCGTACAGCGCAAGCTGACGCGGCATCCTTGCAATTCGAGAATCGCCGATCCCATGAAAACCATTGACGAAATGCTGCACCTGGATCTGCTGACGCCCGAACAGCACCACGAGATCGGTGCCTGGATCGCCCAGGCCGACACGCCCGAGCAAATACTCAAGATGCCCTCGGAGCTATGGACGGCCATGGAGCGCGCCAGCGAAGTCATGGGAATCGACAAGGACCTGCTGCGCCCGCCGGCGCTCGATGCGATGGGGCTGTAAGCCGAGCTTCTTGCCCGCCTGAGGAAACTGCGAGCCTCAAAATCCCGTTCGTCCTGAGCCCGTCGAAGGATGAACGGCCTGTCCTCAAGCCAGCAGCGCGTTCCGGCATTCCCGTTCGTCCTGAGCTTGTATTCCCGTTCGTCCTGAGCTTGTCGAAGGATGAACGGCCTGCGCTCAAGCTCAGCGCAGCCGTTTAAACGTCCTGACCCTGCCGCGAAAGAATCGCCTGCCTCAGCCCATCGATCAGATCGACCTTGGGTGAATTGCGCAGCCAGGCCAGGCCCACGGGCGGCAGGCTCCAGGGCAGCGGCTGCTCTAGCACCTGCGCCGCGCCGCCCACGCACACCGCCTGGGCAATGTCGTCGGGCAGCACCGTGATGCCGCGCGGCAGATTGCGCAGCGCCGACGCAATGGTGCGCACCGCATAGGCTTCGAGCGTGGGCACGGGCACGCGCCGCCCGGCCGCCGAGAAGATCGCGTCGATCATGCCGCGTATCGGCGTATCGGCCGGCGGGAAGATCCAGTCCATTTCCGACAGCTTGGCGATATCGACTTCGGGGTAGCGCGTGAGCAGCGCCGCGCTGGGCTGGGCCACGACCAGGCGCGGCTGCTGCTGGTACAGCAGCACCTGCTCGATCGCCTCGTCGCCCGGCGCGCCCTGGTCGTTCTGTGAAAAGCGGCAGATCGCGCAGTCCAGCGTGCGCGCGCGCAGCGCGGCAAACAGGTTGCCCGTGACATCCTCCATCGACACCGTGGCAATCCTGGGACGCAGCGAGAACAGATAGGACCAGGTGCTGTCGAGCACGCGCGTGGACGCATAGGGCAGCACGCCCACGCGCAGCCGGCCCTGGCGTCCGGCGCGCACGCCGTCAAGCTCGATCAGCAGTTCGTCGTTCTCGGCAATCGCATACGCCGCGCGCGCAATCACCACCCGGCCCGCGGCCGTGGGCTCCAGGCCGCGCCCGGTGCGCTCGAACAGCACGGCATCGAAGATGCCCTCGATGTCGGCCAGCGCGCGCGTGACCGTGGGCTGGCTGCTGCCGAGGATTTCGGCGACGCGCGTGATCGAACGGTAGCGGTCCAGCGCGACCAGCAGCCGGTAGTGGCGCAGCTTGAGGCGCGCGTCTATGGCGCGCTCTACGTCGGGAAGGCAATGGGGCATGAACGAACTATAGCCTGCAATGCATGGGCTGATGCAAAGACATTCACCCTGGCCTATTCCGTGCTTCTATAGTTGGGCCATCTTCCACTCGCACCAAAAGCAATCATGAGCGCTTTCACTACCCGTCCCGAGATCACTGGAACCTTCGGCGTGGTCTCCTCTACCCACTGGCTGGTGTCACAGACCGCGATGGGTGTGCTCGAGCGCGGCGGCAATGCCTTTGACGCCGCCGTGGCCGGAGGCTTCGTGCTGCAGGTGGTCGAGCCGCATCTCAACGGCCCGGGCGGCGAAGTGCCCATACTGCTGTGGAGCGAGCGGCTGGGACGCATGGAGTCGATCAAGGGCCAGGGCGTGGCGCCGGCCGAAGCCGATGCCCAGACCTTTCGCCGCATGGGCTTCGAGCAGGTGCCGGGCATTGGCATGCTGCCGGCCACCGTGCCCGGCGCCTTTGGTGCCTGGATGACCATGCTGCGCGACCATGGCACCTGGTCGCTGGCCGAAGTGCTGGCGCCGGCCATAGGCTATGCGCGCGACGGCTTTCCGCTGATCGCGCGCGCGGTGCAGGCCATCTATGCGGTGCAGGACCTGTTTCGCGAACAATGGCCCAGCTCTGCCCAGGTCTGGCTGCCGGGCGGGCGCGTGCCCCAGCCCGGCGCGCTGTTCCAGCTGCCCAAGCTGGCAGACACCTTCGAGCGCTTGCTGCAGGAAACGCAGACCCGCGCCACGGGCCGTACCGAACAGATAGACGCCGCCCTGGACATCTGGTACCGCGGCTTTGTCGCCGAGGAAATCGATCTCTATTACCGCACCGAAAAGGTGCAGGACACCAGCGGCGAACGCCATGGCGGCCTGCTGCGCTACGACGACATGGCGAACTGGCAGGCCGCAGTGGAAGCACCGCTGACGCTGGACTTCGGCCGCTACACGCTGGCCAAGTGCGGCTTCTGGAGCCAGGGCCCGGCCTTCCTGCAGCAGATAGGCATGCTGCGCCACGCCGACCTGGGCCAGCACGCGCCGCATACCGCGGGCTTCGTGCACCGCATTGCCGAAGCCGCGAAGCTGGCCATGGCCGACCGCCTGGCCTGGTACGGCGACGCGCCCGCAGCGCAGCGCGAGGCACAGATGGCGCTGCTGTCCGACGACTACCTGCGCGCGCGCTGGCAGCAGACCGGGGCCCAGGCCTCGGCCGAGCTGCGCGCCGGCGCGCCGCTGGGCATTGCGCCGCAGCTGCCCGATCTGGGCGCGGCCGAACGCACGCTGCGCACTGCCGACACCCGCTTTGGCATTGGCGAGCCGACGTTTGCCGCGCTGCCGCCGGTGGCCGAATGGGCGCAGCGCGAAGTCTTCGTGGGCGACACCTGCCATATCGACGTCATCGACCGCGACGGCAACATGGTCGCGGCCACGCCTTCGGGCGGCTGGCTGTCGTCCAGCCCGGTGATTCCCGCGCTGGGCTTTGCCATCAACACCCGGCTGCAGATGACCTGGCTGGACGAGGGCCTGGCCAATACCGTCACGCCGCGCGTCGTGCCCTGCACCACGCTGTCGCCTTCGCTGGCGCTGCGCGACGGCCAGCCCTACATGGTGTTCGGCACGCCCGGCGGCGACCAGCAGGACCAGTGGTCGCCGGCCTTCTTCCTGCGCCACGCGGTGCACGGCATGAACCTGCAGGAGGCAATCGATGCGCCCGCCTGGCATGTCGATCACTTCCCGGCCTCGTTCTGGCCGCGCCAGACCAGGCTCAACCAGCTGACCGTCGAGTCGCGCTTCGCGCCCGAGGAGATCGAAGCCCTGCGCGCCGCGGGCCACCAGGTCAAGGTCGGCGACCCCTGGTCGGAAAGCCGCATGTCGGCCTGCACGCGCGAGCGCGACGCGCGCGGCCGGCTGCTGCTGCGCGCCGCGGCGAATCCGCGCGGCATGCAGGGCTACGCCGTCGGCCGCTGACTACCCCTTTCAACCACTGGAGCTTCCATGATCTCTCACCGTATCCGCGCCCTGTGCGCCACCGCCTTGCTGGCCGTTGCCGGCGCCGCTTCGGCGGCTTACCCGGACAAGCCCATCACGCTGATCGTTCCCTGGGCGCCCGGTGGTTCTACCGACATCCTCGCGCGCGCCCTGGGCGAACGCCTGTCGAAGTCGCTGGGCCAGACGGTGATTGTCGACAACCGCGCGGGCGCCTCGGGCAACATAGGCTCGAACATGGTTGCCAAGGCCAAGCCCGACGGCTACACGCTGCTCGTGGGCTCTATGAGCACGCATGCGATGAATCCGGCGCTGATGGCCAGCATGCCGTTCAAGGGCGTGGAAGACTTCACGCCCATCGCCCAGCTGGCCAATGTGATCAACACCATGGTGGTGAGCAACTCGGTGCCGGCCAACAACCTCAAGGACTTCATTGCCTACGCCAAGGCCAATCCCGGCAAGCTCAACTACGCCTCGGCCGGCCAGGGCTCGACCAACCACCTGAGCGCCGTGCTGTTTGAAAAGGCCGCGGGCATCACCATGGTGCATGTGCCCTACAAGGGCGGCGCGCCGGCCGTGGTCGACACCGTGGCCGACCAGACCCAGGTGCTGTTCTCGGCCGGCACGCAGACCCTGCCCCACGTCAAGACCGGCAAGCTCAAGCTGCTGGCCGTGACCGAGGCCAAGCGCTCGGCGCTGATGCCCGACGGCGTGCCCACGGTAGGCGAGACCCTGCCCGGCTATGAACTGGGCGTCTGGTACGGCCTGTTCGGCCCGGCCGGCATGCCCAGGGACCTGGTCGACAGGCTCAACACCGCGGCCAATGCCGCGATGGCCGATCCCGCCGTCAAGGCACGCATGGACAGCCTCGGCGTGGAAGTCGTCAAGACCACGCCCGCGCAGTTTGCCGCCGTGCTCAAGTCCGACGCCGAGCGCTACGGCAAGATCATCCGCGAGCTGGGAATCAAGGGTGAGTGACAACGTCCCGCTGACGCTGCCGGCGGCGGCCGCGCGGGCCCTGTGCCGCGAGCTGCCGCGCGCGCCCGATTTCGCCGCCGCGCTGCAGACCATCGAGCGCGTGCGCCAGGACCTGCTGGGCGACGGCCTGCTCACCGTCAACCATGTGCGATGGCCGGCGCCACCGGCCGATGCGCCGGACGCCATAGACCTGCAGCGCATCTGGTCGTCGCGCCCTGCCGAATACCCGGTCGCGGGCCGCAAGCGCAAGGGCCTCACGCCCTGGACGCGCCAGCTGCTGCTGTGCGGCGAGATCTTCATTGGCGAAGGCCAGCCGGCACTGCAGCAGGTGTTTGACGACAGCCCCCTCATACTGTCGCTGGGCCTGCGGTCGGTGATGAACGTGCCGCTGCTGCGCGCCGGCGCCTGCTTTGCCACGTTCAACGTGCTGGGAACGCGGCCGCAATGGACTGCGCTGGAAAAGCAGCAGATCGAACTGCTGGCGGCGCTGGCCCTGCCCTGGGTGGCGGGGCATGGGGCTGCGTAGCAAGCCGTTCGTCCTGAGCCTGCCCCGCCGGCCGCGTCAAAGGATGAACGGCCTGCGCTCCAGGCAGGGGGAGAGTCCCTAACCCAGCCCCCGCAAATGCAGATGCGAAGAGTTCTTCACCTCTTCCATCACCGCATAGGTGCGCGTCTCGCGCACGCCCGGCAGCTGCCACAGCACATTGCCGGCAAACACCCGGTAGGCGTTCATGTCGGCGCTGCGGGTTTTCAGCAGATAGTCGAAGCCGCCGGCCACCATGTGGCATTCCATGATTTCAGGCTGCAGCTGCACCGCCACCTTGAACTCCTCGAACACATTGGGCGTGGTGCGGTCCAGCAGCACCTCGACAAACACCAGCATGCCCGCGTCCAGCTTGATGGGGTTGAGCCGCGCCTCGTAGCCCAGGATATAGCCCTCGCGCGTGAGCCGCTGCACGCGCGCCAGCGTCGCCGTCGGCGACAGGCTGATGGCCTCGGCCAGCTTGAGGTTGGTCAGGCGGCCGTCGGCCTGCAGCAGCGCAAGAATGCGCAGGTCCATGCGGTCGATCTGGACTGATTCGTTATCGGATGCCATACAAATAGTTTTTTATTCTGACCAAATCACATATTTCGAACAAATATTCTATTCTCCCCGGTTCACCATTGCGCTATCCACTCACCGAGTTTCGCCATGTCCATTTCCGCTGCCCCGGCCTCTCCCGCCGCTTTTGTCGACGGCCCCACGCAACACCGCGGCGCGCTGCGCGACGCCATCACGGCCGCGACGCGCCGGCCCGAACCCGAGGCCGTGATGGCCGCCCTGCTGGAACTCGCGCGCCCGCGCAACGACGACGCGCAGCGCGCCAACGTGCTGGCGCTGCAGCTGGCGCGCGGACTGCGCGAGCGCAAGTGCGCCAGCGGCCGCGCGGGCATGGTGCAAGGCCTGCTGCAGGAATATTCGCTGTCGTCGCAGGAGGGCGTGGCATTGATGTGCCTGGCCGAGGCACTGCTGCGCATTCCCGATGCCGCCACGCGCGACGCGCTGATACGCGACAAGATTGCCGACGGCGACTGGCGCCAGCACCTGGGCCGCAGCCCCTCGCTGTTTGTCAATGCCGCCACCTGGGGCCTGCTGCTCACGGGCCGGCTGGTCGCCACGCACAGCGAGACCGGCCTGGCCAGCACGCTGGGACGCATCATCGGCAAGGGCGGCGAGCCGCTGATACGCCAGGGTGTCGACATGGCGATGCGCGTGATGGGCGAGCAGTTCGTTGCCGGCGAGACGATTGGCGCGGCCTTGCAGCATGCCAGGGGCCTCGAGGCCCGGGGCTTTCGCTACTCGTACGACATGCTGGGCGAGGCCGCGCTGACCGAAGGCGATGCCCGGCGCTACCTTGCCGACTACCAGCAGGCCATAGACGCCATTGGCAAGGCCGCGGCCGGCGCGGGCGTGCAGGCCGGCCCGGGCATCTCGATCAAGCTGTCGGCGCTGCACCCGCGCTACAGCCGCGCGCAATACGCGCGCGTGATGCAGGAACTCTACCCGCGCGTGCTGGCGCTGGCCGTGCAGGCCAGGAAGTACGACATAGGGCTCAACATCGATGCCGAGGAAGCCGACCGGCTCGAACTGTCGCTCGATCTGCTCGAGCGCCTGTGCTTCGAGCCCGCGCTCGCGGGCTGGAACGGCATAGGCTTTGTGATCCAGGCCTATCAGAAGCGCTGCCCGGCCGTGATCGACTTCCTGGTCGATCTGGCCCGGCGCAGCGGCCACCGGCTCATGGTGCGCCTGGTCAAGGGCGCGTACTGGGACAGCGAGATCAAGCGCGCCCAGGTCGACGGCCAGGACGGCTATCCGGTCTACACGCGCAAGCCGCATACCGATGTCGCCTACCTGGCCTGCGCGCGCAAGCTGCTGGAAGCGCCGGCCGAAGTCTTCCCGCAGTTCGCCACGCACAATGCGCACACCGTCGCGGCCATTCACCAGATGGCCGGGCCCGCCACCTACCGGCCAGGCCAGTATGAATTCCAATGCCTGCACGGCATGGGCGAGCCGCTGTACGAACAGGTGGTGGCCAGCCTCGGCCGGCCCTGCCGCATCTACGCCCCCGTGGGCACGCACGAGACGCTGCTCGCCTACCTGGTGCGCCGGCTGCTCGAAAACGGCGCCAACACCTCGTTTGTGAACCGCATTGCCGACCCGACCATGGCGCTCGAAACACTGGTCGAAGACCCGGTGCAGACGCTGGAGCGCATGGCGCGCGAGGAAGGCGAGTACGGCCTGCCCCACCCGGCGATCGCGCTGCCGGTCGCGCTCTACGGCGCGGCGCGCGCGAATTCGCGCGGACTCGATCTGTCCAACGAGCACACGCTGCAGGCCATTGCCCCGGCCATGCAGGCGCGCGGCGACTGGTCGGCAGCGCCCCTGCTGGCCCCCGGCATCACGGCGCAAGGCGGCGCCAGCGTGGAGATCCGCAATCCCGCCAATCTGCAGGACCTCGTGGGCCGGGTGCAGCAGGCGTCGCAGCAGGATGTGCAAGCCGCGCTTGCCGCCGCGGCCGGCGCCGCCGACAGCTGGGCCCAGACGCCGCCCGCGCTGCGCGCCGATGCGCTGGAAAGCGCGGCCGATCTGCTGGAAGCCGACATGCCGCAGCTCATGGGTCTGCTGGCGCGCGAAGCCGGCAAGACCGCGGCCAATGCCATTGCCGAAGTGCGCGAAGCCGTTGATTTCCTGCGGTATTACGCGGCCCAGGCGCGCGCCGATTTCGCCGTCGCCACCCACCGCCCGCTGGGCCCGGTGGTCTGCATCAGCCCCTGGAATTTCCCGCTGGCCATCTTCGTTGGCCAGGTCAGCGCCGCGCTGGCCGCGGGCAATCCGGTGCTGGCCAAGCCCGCCGAGCAGACGCCGCTGGTGGCCGCGCATGCGCTGCGCCGCCTGTGGCAGGCCGGCGTGCCCCAGGCCGTGGTGCAGCTGCTGCCCGGCGAGGGCGAGAGCGTGGGCGCGGCACTGGTCGCCGACGCGCGCGTGCAAGGCGTGCTGTTCACGGGCTCCACCGATGTCGCGCGCATTCTGCAGCGCCAGCTGGCCCAGCGCCTGGGGCGCAACGGCCAGCCCGTGGTGCTGGTGGCCGAGACCGGCGGCCAGAACGCGATGATTGTCGACTCGTCGGCGCTGGCCGAACAGGTGGTGGCCGATGTCGTTGCCTCGGCGTTCGACAGCGCGGGCCAGCGCTGCTCGGCGCTGCGCGTGCTGTGCCTGCAGGAAGACTGCGCCGACCGCATCATTGAAATGCTCGGCGGCGCCATCGCGCAAAGCCGCATCGGCGACCCGGCGCAGCTGGCCGTCGACATCGGCCCGGTGATCGATGCCCAGGCGCGTGACGGCATAGAAAAGCACATCGAGCAGATGCGGGCCAAGGGCCGCAAGGTGCTGCGCAGCGCCTGGAATGCCGGCGACGCAGCGCTGGCCCAGGGCACGTTTGTGCTGCCCACGCTGATCGAGCTGGACAGCATCGCCGAACTGCAGCGCGAGATCTTCGGCCCGGTGCTGCACATCGTGCGCTACCGCCGCAAGGATTTGGCGCAGCTGCTCGCGCAGATCAACGCCACCGGCTACGGCCTGACGCTGGGCCTGCACACGCGCATAGACGAGACCATTGCCCAGGTGGTGGCCGCGGCGCACGCCGGCAACGTCTATGTGAACCGCAACATGGTGGGCGCCGTGGTGGGCGTTCAGCCTTTCGGCGGCGAAGGCCTGTCGGGCACCGGGCCCAAGGCCGGCGGGCCGCTGTACCTCTACCGACTGCTGTCGCAGCGACCCGATGACGTGCTGCAGCGCGCGCTGCCCACCGGTGCCGCCGCCGACGCCGCCACGCCCGCGCGCTGGCATGCGGCCGCGGCATTTGCCCAGCTGCGCCAATGGGCCGCGCAGTCCGGCGCGCCCCAGCTGGCCGCGACCTGCAGCCGCTTGCAGGCCCTGGCGCCGCGCCAGCACGCCCGCGAACTCCAGGGCCCCACGGGCGAGCGCAATGTCTATACGCTGGCGCCGCGCGCCGCCGTGCTGTGTCTTGCCCCGACCGACGAAGACCGGCTGACCCAGCTGGCCGCGGTGCTGGCCGTGGGCAGCCGCGCCGTCTGGCCGATGGCCGCCCGGGCGCTGCACGCGCGCCTGCCCCAGGCCGTGCGCCAGGCCATAGACCTGGTGCCCGAATGGACCGCGCCCAACGCTGCTTTCGATGCCGTGCTGCACCATGGCGACGCGGCTTCGCTACTGCAGACCGGCCAGGCGCTCGCGGCCCGGCCCGGGCCGATTGTCAGCATGGGCCACGCAGCCAGCGGCTCGACGGCCGTGCCGCTAGAGCGCCTGGTGATCGAGCGCGCATTGAGCGTCAACACCGCCGCGGCCGGCGGCAATGCGAGCCTGATGACGATTGCCTGACGGCCAGCGCCGCGCCACCGCACCGCGATGGCCTGGCCGCTGCACCCCAATGCAGCGCGCATCTCACCATCTCGGTGCATGGCCTCGCGGCCCGGGCCCTCTGCACAGCCATCGCGACCTGGCCCGCAAATTGCTTGAACCCTTGCGTGACCACTGAAGGTCACAACGGTTTCGGTCCGACGATGGGCCCAAACCCATGACAAAGGCGTCTTTCCCTGCAGCCGGGCGGCTCAGGGACAGACGCTTTTGCGCTTTCAGAACGGCCAAGGAAAGACCCTGATGAAAAAATCCAGATTGGTGATGATAGGCAACGGCATGGCGGGCGTGCGCTCTCTGGAAGAGTTGCTCAAGCTCGCGCCCGATCTGTATGACATCACGGTGTTCGGCAGCGAGCCCCACCCCAACTACAACCGCATCATGCTGTCGCCGCTGCTTGCGGGCGAACAGACGCTAGAACAGATCGTGCTCAACGACTGGAGCTGGTACACCGACAACGGCATCACGCTGCACGCGGGCTGGACCGTCACCAAGATAGACCGCCAGTCGCGCACCGTGCACGCGGTCAACGCCGCGGGCGAGCAGCTCAGCGCAGCCTACGACCGGCTGATCATGGCCACGGGCTCGCATGCCTTCATCCTGCCGGTTCCCGGCAGCCAGCTCGAAGGCGTGCTCGGCTACCGCGACATCGCGGATACCCAGGCCATGATCGATGCCGCCACGCAGTACCGGCATGCGGTGGTGATCGGCGGCGGCCTGCTGGGCCTGGAAGCCGCCAACGGCCTGATCAAGCGCGGCATGCAGGTCACCGTGGTGCATGTCAACGACTGGCTGCTCGAGCGCCAGCTCGACGAAGCCGCGTCGCAGCTGCTGCGCCAGTCGCTCAACGAGCGCGGCATGCAATTCCTGATGGGCGCGCAGACGCAGGAGCTGCTGGGCAACGCATGCGGCCGCGTGCGCGCCGTGCGTTTCAAGGACGGCAGCGAAGTGCCGGCCGATCTGGTGGTGATGGCCGTGGGCATACGCCCCAACACTTCGCTGGCCGAAGCCGCCTACCTGCAGGTCAACCGCGGCATCGTGGTGCACGACACGCTGCAGACCACGACCGACCCGCGCATCTACGCGGTGGGCGAATGCGCGGCCCACCGCGGCATTGCCTACGGCCTGGTCGCGCCGCTGTTCGAGCAGGGCAAGGTGCTGGCCAACCACCTCGCGGAAATGGGCATCAGCCGCTACCAGGGCTCGGTCACCTCGACCAAGCTCAAGGTCACGGGCATCAACCTGTTTTCGGCCGGCGACTTCAAGGGCACGGACCGCACCGAGGAAATCGTGCTCAGCGACCCGACCAGCGGCGTCTACAAGAAGCTGGTGATTGCCGACGACAAGCTGGTCGGCGCCTGCCTCTACGGCGACACCGTCGACGGCAGCTGGTACTTCAAGCTGCTGCGCGAAGGCTGCAGCATTGCCGAGATCCGCGACCGGCTGATGTTCGGCGAAATCCCTCCGGCCGACGGCAGCGCCGACGAGCAGACCAAGCCCGCCTGACCTCCCCACCATTCAAAGCTCCCCATGACCGCCTCCCCCGTCACGCAAACCCGCTCCACCTGCCCCTACTGCGGCGTGGGCTGCGGAGTGATCATCGAAGCCCGGGACGGACAGATCACCGGCGTCCAGGGTGATCCGCTGCACCCGGCGAACTTCGGCAAGCTGTGCACCAAGGGCAGCACGCTGCACCTCACGGCTTCGGCCGCGGTCACGCGCCAGACGCGGCTGCTGCAGCCGCTGCAGCGCCTGCAGCGCGGCGGCCCGGCCCTGCCCGTTTCCTGGGATGCGGCGCTGGCCACGGCCAGCGATCAGCTGGCGCGCATCATCAGCGCCCATGGCCCCGACGCCGTCGGCTTCTACCTCAGCGGCCAGCTGCTGACCGAGGACTATTACGCGTTCAACAAGCTGGTCAAGGGCCTGATAGGCAGCAACAACCTCGACACCAATTCACGCCTGTGCATGAGCAGCGCCGTCGCCGGCTACAAGGCGACGCTGGGCGCGGACGCGCCGCCGGCCTGCTACGAAGACCTGGAAAAGGCGCAATGCGTGTTCCTGGTCGGCAGCAACGCCGCCTGGGCCCACCCCATTTTGTTTCGCCGCCTCGAAGCCGCGAAAGCCGCGAACCCGGCGCTCAAGGTGATCGTTGCCGACCCGCGCCGCACCGATACCGCCAGCCTCGCCGACCTGTTCCTGCCTATCGCACCGGGCTCCGATGTGCTGCTGTTCCAGGGCATGCTGCAGCGGATGCTGGCCCGGGGCTGGGTGGACCGCGGCTATATCGCCGCCCACACCACGGGCTTTGGCGCGCTGGAAAGCCTGGTGGCGCAGGCCACGCCCGAACGCGTCGCGCGCGAATGCGGCATTGCCGAGCAGGACCTGCTGCAGGCCGCGCAATGGTTTGCGCAGTCGCCGGCGACGCTGAGCCTGTACTGCCAGGGCCTGAACCAGAGCAGCAGCGGCACGGCCAAGAATGCGGCGCTGATCAACCTGCACCTGGCCACGGGCCAGATCGGCAAGCCCGGCGCCGGCCCGCTGTCGCTCACCGGCCAGCCCAACGCCATGGGCGGGCGCGAAGTCGGCGGCATGGCCAATCTGCTCAGCGGCCACCGCGATCTCGCCAATGCCGCCCACCGCGCCGAAGTCGCGGCGCTGTGGGGCCTGGCCGATGTGCCGGCCCAGCCCGGCAAGACCGCGGTGGAGATGTTCGAAGCCGCGGCCGACGGCGAAATCAAGGCACTGTGGATTGCATGCACCAACCCCGCGCAAAGCATGCCCGACCAGCGCATGGTGCAGCGCGCGCTGGAACGCGCGGAACTCGTCGTGGTGCAGGAAGCCTTCACCACCACCGAGACCGCGCGCCACGCCCACCTGCTGCTGCCCGCCAGCACCTGGGGCGAGAAGCTGGGCACGGTCACCAACAGCGAACGCCGCATCTCGCGCGTGCGCGCCGCCGTGCCCGCCGCGGGCGCTGCGCGCCACGACTGGCAGATCGCCGTGCAGCTCGCCCACCGGCTCGAAGCGCGGCTGCGCCCCGGCCAGCCCACGCTGTTTCCCTACCCCGTCGAGCCGGCCGAAGCCGGCGCGCAGGCGCTGTGGGAAGAACACCGCGCCAGCACCGCGGGGCGCGATCTCGACATCACCGGCTTGTCGTGGGAGCGGCTGGAACAAGGTCCCGAGCAATGGCCCATGGCCGCGGGCGCGGCCCAGGGCCAGGCGCGGCTGTATGAAGACGGCGTGTTTCCCACGGCCGACGGCAAGGCGCGCTTTCATGCCGCGCCCTTCCAGCCGCTGGCCGAGCCGGTCGACGCCGAGTTTCCGTTCGCCCTGACCACCGGCCGGCTGCGCGACCAATGGCATGGCATGAGCCGCACCGGCACGCTGGGCCGGCTGTTCAGCCACGCGGCCGAGCCGCGCCTGCACATGCATCCGCAGGACATGGCGCAGCAGGGCCTGGGCGAAGGCGAACTGGTGCGGCTCACCAGCCGCCGCGGCACGCTGCTGGTCGCACTGCAAGCCGACACCCAGCTTGCGCCCACGCGCCTGTTCATGCCCATGCACTGGGGCAGCGAGTTTCTCAGCGGCCGCGCCGCCGACGGCCAGCGCCTGCTGGGCATCAACGCGCTCACCCAGCCGGCGTTCTGCCCCATGTCCAAGCAGCCCGAACTCAAGCACACGGCGGTGTCGATCAGCAAGGCCACGCTGCCCTGGTCGCTGCTGGCCATGGCCTGGCTGCCCGCAGAGCGCGTGCTTGAAGTGCGCCAGGCGCTGTCGGCGCTGATGGGGCAATTCGAGTTTGCGAGCTGCGTGCCGTTCAGCAACCAGGTGCCGCTGAGCGCGGCCGCGCAGACGCGCAGCGGTGTGCAGCTGCGCGCCTCGGCCCATGCGCCGCCGGCCGCCGAGGCGCTGCTGCGGATAGAACAGCTGCTGGGAATTGCCGGCGACCAGGTGATTCGCTACAGCGACCGCCGCCGCCAGCAAAGCCGCGCCCTGCAACTGCAGCGCGACGACCAGGGCACGCTGCGCCTTGAAGCCATGCTGCTCACGGGCGACACCAGCGCCGGCGCCTGGCTCACGCAGCTGCTGGCCCAGGAGCTGGACCCGCCCCAGCCCGCGCACCTGATGCTGACCCAGGGCGCGATGCCGCCCTCGGGCACCAAGGCCCGCAGCCCCCAGGTCTGCAGCTGCATGAACGTCACGCTCGACAGCATCGTGCAGACGCTGGGCCAATGCGCGGGCAGCGACGGCGAACGCCTGCTGCAGCTGCAGCAGCGCCTGGGCTGCGGCACGCAATGCGGCTCCTGCATTCCCGAACTCAAACGCCATGTGCAGACCACGGCCGTGGTCCGCTTCCACGCAACCACCCACGCCTGAGGCCCTCCATGACTATTTCCCAAGGCAATCACTCCCTCCCGATGGGCCGCTGCACGCTGGTGGGCGCGGGCCCGGGCGACCCCGACCTGCTGACGCTCAAGGCGCTCAAGGCCATCGAGGCGGCCAGCGTGCTGCTGGTCGACGACCTGGTCAGCGACGCCATTGTTGCCCTGGCCCCGGCCGGCGCGCGCGTGATTGCCGTCGGCAAGCGCGGCGGCTGCCAGAGCACGCCCCAGGCCTTCATTGAAAAGCTCATTCTGACCAGCGTGCTGGAAGGCGAGAACGTGGTGCGCCTCAAGGGCGGCGACCCGTTCATCTTCGGGCGCGGCGGCGAGGAAGCCGAGCACCTGCGCGCCGCAGGCGTGCATGTCGAGATCGTCAACGGCATCACCGCCGGCCTGGCCGGCATGACGCAGATCGGCGCGCCGCTGACCCACCGCGACCATGCGCACGGCGTGCTGTTCATCACCGGCCATACGCGCCCGGGAGCCCAGCCCATAGACTGGCCGCAGCTGGCCGCGACGGCGCATGCCGCGCGGCTCACGCTGGTGATCTACATGGGAATGAAAGGCGTGGCCGACATCGCCCAGGGCCTGCTGCAGGGCCTGCCGCCTGGCACGCCCGTGGCCGTGATACAGAACGCTTCCCAGCCACAGCAGCGCCATGCCATTGCACGCCTGGACGAACTTATTGCGGTCGTTGCCCAGGAAAAACTGGGCAGCCCCAGCGTGGTCGTTGTCGGCGAAGTCGTGCGCTGCGCGCAAAGCTTTGCGCAGTGGATGGACGGCGCGCAACTGCATCAGGCCAGGGCTTGATTGGCGCATCCTCGACCATCGGCGCCCTTCGATGGGCTTGCCGAGGCTCAGACCGAACGGCCATTCGCTCTTCCTGCTGAGCCTGGCCCCAGCCCCAAAAGGCTCTCTTACCGTTCCACAATCCCCAACTGCTCCAGCTGCGCCTCGAGCACCTTGCGCCGGCGCACGGCCTTGGCCGCGGTTTCGCTGGCCAGCTGGATGGCGCGCGGGCCCTTGGCCGCGACCACGCGCACCAGCTGCTCCTTTTGCTGCGCCTCGGCCGCCGCCTTGCGGTAACGGTTCAACAGATCATCATGGGCCGGATTGTTCATGCATACCTCGATTCTTTGAAACCGCCATTTTCGCGCCATTGACGGGCCTGCAAAGACAGCTTGCTAGCCCAATGCCCGCCGCACGGCCGTGCCGGCCGCATCGAACAGCCCGCGCGCTGCCGCAGCCGCTCCCAGCATATGGATGCATGCATGCACCATTCCGGGCACGCGCACGCATTCCACCGCTACGCCCTCGCCCTGCAGACGCCGGGCATAGGCTTCGGCCTCGTCGCGCAGCGGGTCGTACTCGCAGCTGATCACCGTCGCCGGCGGCAGGCCCGCGAGGCGGCCCGCATGCAGCGGCGACACCTGCTCCAGCCGCCCCTGCGCGGGATGCGCAAGATAGGCGGCGTAGCAAAATGCCATTGCCGCGCGCGTCAGGTAGTGGCCCTCGCCAAACCGGTCGAACGAAGCCGAGTCCATTGCGGCGTCGAGCGCGGGATACAGCAGCAGCTGGTGCGCAATCGCCGGCGGCCCGGCCGCGCCCCAGCCCTCTGCGTGGCGTGCCGCCAGGCAGGCGGCGGCCGCGAGATTGCCGCCTGCGCTGTCGCCGGCCACGCCTATGCGCCCAGGGTCCAGCCCCAGTGCCTGGGCCTGCGCGAAAGTCCAGGCCAGGGCATCGCAGAAGTCGTGCAGCGGCACCGGGAAGCGGTGCTCGGGCGCGAGCCGGTAGTCC
Organism: Comamonas sp.; assembly: GCF_036666375.1. Lineage (GTDB taxonomy): Bacteria > Pseudomonadota > Gammaproteobacteria > Burkholderiales > Burkholderiaceae_C > Comamonas. Next base: position 64,743 of record NZ_JAVWWA010000013.1, read on the forward strand.
ACCGAGATCACCACCGCCCCGGTTGCCACCGCCAGCGCGCGGCAGGGGTTGTCGTACAGCGCCATGGAGCCCAGGCACCAGCCGCCGCCATGGGCGAACACCAGCGCCGGCTGGGGCCGGCCGCTTGCCGACGGCCAGTACACCCGCAGGCGCAGGGGAGCGCCGTCGCGCGCGCGCAGCGTGAAGTCGGCCGTGCGCGCGACGGCCTCGACCGGCCCGTGCAGGGCGCGCAGCCCGGCGTCGGTGGCCTGGCGCAACTGCGCCAGCGTGGGCGGTGTCGCGGGCTGGGGCAAACGCGCCTGCTCCGCGAGCAAGCGCGCGATGTCAGCGTCCAGACCCATGGTCACCGCGTCCTTTGCAGGAAAGGCAGCAGTGCGGCAATGAACGGCTCGGCGGCCTCCTCCATGATGAAGTGGCCGCAGTCCGGCACGATCACGCCCGACAGATCATCGGCATGGCCGCGCAGCGTCACCAGGGGCGCATCGCCGGTCGCGTGCTCGGCGCCTATGGCCAGCACCGGCATGGCGAGCGGGCGCTGCGCACGCTCGCGGTTCTGGCGCATGGTCTCGGGAATCGCGCGGTAGTAGGCGAAGCCGCCGCGCAGTCCGCCGGGCGCCGAATAGGCATCTACGTAGACGTCGACGGCCACGCGGTCGCGCCGCAGCGACCAGCGGTTGAACATGAACTCCAGGTAGGCGCGTTCGCGGCCCGCGATCAGCGTCTCGGGCAGGTCCGCCAGCTGGTTGAACATGAAATGCCACAGGAAGATGTTCTGCTCGGGCGGCGCGAAGATGCTGGGCTCGGGCGCCAGCCCCGGGATCACGGCTTCCGTCAGCGCCAGAGACTGCACGGCCTGGGGCTGGTCGCTGGCCAGCGCGTAGGCGACCCACATGCCCACGTCGTGGCCTACCACCTGGTAGCGCGCATGGCCCAGCGCCAGCATGCTGCGGTGCAGGGTCTGGGCGATGGTGCCGGTGTCGTAGCCGGTGTCGGGCCGGTCGGAAAACCCCGTCCCCGGCGGATCGACGGCAATTGCCTGAAAGCCCTGCGCGGCCAGCGCCTGCATCACATGGCGCCAGGCATACCAGGTCTGCGGCCAGCCCGGGATGAGCAGCACGGGCTGGCCCTGCCCGGCCGTGACGCAGTGGATGCGGCGGCCGTCGATGCGCACATAGTCGTGGGAAAAGTCGTCCTGGGTGGGTGCAGTAATCGAAGGAAATGCGTTCATTTTTGTGGTCCGAATCGGGATACGAGGAGGCTCAGGCGATGCCCAGCATGGCGTTGATCTGGCCCTGATTGACGGGCGCGCCGGCGAAGTCGTCGAAGATCCTGTCGGTCACGCGGATGATGTGGCGATGGATGAATTCCACGCCCTCGCGCGCGCCGTCCTCCTGGTCCTTGAGGCAGCATTCCCACTCCAGAGAAGCCCAGCCCTGGTAGTCGTACTGGGCGAACTTGGAGAAGATGGCCTTGAAGTCCACCTGCCCGTCACCCAGCGAACGGAAGCGTCCGGCCCGGTCCAGCCATGAGGAGTAGCCGCCGTAGATGCCCTGGCGCCCGCTGGGCAGGAACTCCGCATCCTTCACATGGAACATGCGGATGTGATCGCGGTAGATGTCGATGTAGTCGAGGTAGTTCAGCTGCTGCAGCACGAAGTGGCTGGGGTCGAACAGGATCTTGCAGCGCTCGTGCTGACCGACCAGTTCATGGAAGCGCTCGAAGCTCGTGCCGTCGTGCAGGTCCTCGCTGGGATGGATCTCGTAGCAGAGGTTCACGCCCTGCGCGTCGCAGGCGTCCAGGATGGGGCGCCAGCGGCGCGCGAGCTCCTCGAAGGCCGTCTCGATCAGCCCGGCCGGGCGTTGCGGGAACGGGAACAGGTAGGGCCAGACGAACGAGCCCGAGAACGTGCCCATTTCCGTCAGGCCCATGCGGCGCGAGGCGCTGGCCGAGTGCTTGAGCTGCTGCATCGCCCAGGCGGTTCGCGCCGCCGGATTGCCGCGCAGCGACTCGGGAGCGAAGCTGTCGCACATCGCGTCATAGGCGGGGTGCACGGCGACCAGCTGGCCGAACATGTGCGTGGTCAGCTCGCTGGCCACCAGGCCGTGCGAGGCCAGCATGCCGGTGATGTCGTCGCAATAGGTCTGGCTTTGCGCGGCTGTCGCCACGTCGAACAGCCGCTGGTCCCAGGCGGGAATCTGCAAGGCCTTGAAACCCACGCCAGCGGCCCAGCGTGCAATGTCCTCGAGCGAATTGAACGGAGCCTTGTCGTCGGCGAACTGCGCGAGATGAAGGCTGGGGCCCTTGATGGTCTGCATGTGTTTTTCCTTGATTCGATGTATTGTTTGTTGATCGACAAAGAATAGTATCACGCCTGCGCTGCTGCTTTTGCCAACCCGGCGCGCGACGGCGCCGATGGCACGCCGCTAAGATGCCGCACTGACTTTTGAAGAGGACAAGAAACATGGCCGGAAGACCCAGGGAATTTGACCGGGACCAGGCGCTGGAGCGCGCCATGCTGGCGTTCTGGCAGCGCGGCTACGAAGGCACGTCCATGGCGGACCTGGTCCAGGCGCTGGGCATTGCCTCGGCGCGCATCTATGCGGCCTTCGGCAGCAAGCAGGCGCTGTTCCGCGAGGCCGTACAGCGCTATGAGTCGGGCGCCGGCTGCTTCGCCGACAAGGCCCTGGCCGACGAGGCCCAGGTGCGCGAGTCGATCGCGCGCATGCTGACGGATGCGGCCACGGTCTATACCGAACCCGGCCAGCCCCAGGGCTGCATGGTCGTCATGGCGGCGATCAATTTCGCGCAGGAAAACGCGGAGGTGGCGGCCTGGCTGGCGGACCACCGCCGCCAGCGCACGCAGTCCATCATCGACCGACTGCAGCGCGCTCGGGACGAAGGCCAGCTGCGCCCGGCCACGGATGTGCAGGCGCTGGGCGACTTCTATGCCACGCAGCTGCACGGCATCTCGGTGCAGGCGCGCGACGGCGTAGCGCGGGCACGGCTGCTCGCGGCCTGCGAGGTTGCCATGGGGGCTCTGGACCAGGCCTTGAGCCCCGCCGCCCGGCCTTGAGCCGGCGCGGCCAGCGACGAGCCCCCGCATCAACCCCAACCAGGCCTGCCCTGCCGACATGCCAGAATCCGGCAATGAGCACTTCGACCTCCTCCTTTGTCTCCAACGTCGACGCCACCCGGGTCGCGACCTATACCTGGGCCGAGGTTGCCGGCCAGCCCATGGGCGTGGTGCAGATCGCGCACGGCCTCGCCGAACATGGCGAACGCTACGACCGGTTTGCCCGGGCGCTCAATGCCGCGGGCTTCGTGGTCCATGCGGTCGATCACAGAGGGCACGGGCGCAGCGCCGATGGGCGATTGGGCGATTTCGGCGCCGCGGGATTTGACGGCCTGATTGCCGACGTGGCGCAGTTCGGGGCGCAATTGCGGACCCAGCATGCCGGCCTGCCGCTGTTTCTGTTCGCGCACTCGATGGGCTCGTTTGCCGCGCAGGCGGCGATCATCGATCACGCTTCGACCTGGTCGGGCGTGGTGCTGTCCGGCACGACCGCGCTCGACATGCTGGTCGCCGCCATGGCCAATGCGCCTGCGGGTGCGCCGGCCGGGCTCGAAGCCTTCAACGCCGGCTTTGCGCAGCGCACGGGCTACGAATGGCTTTCGCGCGACGCCGCCGAAGTGGATGCCTATGTCGCCGATCCCTGGTGCGGCTGGGAAGTGCCGCAAGAAGTGATTGGCGCGCTGTTCGCACCCGCATCCCGGCTCGCCGATCCGGCGCAGCTGGCGCGCATCCGCGCCGACCTGCCCCTGCTGATCGCCTCGGGCGACGCCGATCCGCTTGCCGGCGGCGGCGCGCTGGTGCAGCTGCTGGCCAAGCGCTATCGCGATGCGGGCATCGCCGACGTGACGCTCAAGCTCTATCCTGCGGCGCGCCACGAGATCCTGAATGAAACCAACCGCGCCGAAGTGACGGCCGACATCGTCGCCTGGCTGCGCGCGCACGCGGCCTGAGCGAGGTTGCCGTCAGGGCCTGCAGGCGTTGGCTGCCGTCTGCCGCGCCTCGTGCAGCAGCTTGCGGCCTGGCGCGCGCAGCGTGACGCGGCGCCGGCCCTGGCCATCGGCGGCGCGCTCCACCAGGCCGGTCTTCTCCAGCGGCAGCAGGCGCAGCAGCAGTTGCGAGGCCGGCGTGCACATGGTGCGCGCGAGCTGCGTCGCGGGCGCGGCGCCGCCGGCCGCCTCCAGCACCGTCAGCAGCACGAAGTCGGCCCATGACAGCCCGTGGTGGGTGCCGAGTTCGTTGTCGAGCACGAACACCCGGCCCGCGTGCGCGAGGTGTCGGTCCACGCAGGCTTGCAGCGCAAGTTCGCTCATGGCTTGAGGCCTTCGAGTTCGCGGCAGGTCTGCTCCAGCGCCTTGAGCTCGCCCGCGTAGTCGAATTCCGCGTCCTCGCGTTCCTTCACCAGTTCGAGCACCTCGAAGCTGAGCGCATCCGCGCCGGCGCGGCTCCAGGCGGCTTGCAGCACACGGTCCGCATACTTGCCCATGCGCATTTCAAAACGCGCGCGATTGAGCGCGGCGTGCACGTTGCGGCTCGCGCCCAGCAGCCGGTGGCCGCTGGCGCGGTCGCGTATGGCATAGACGCCCATGGGCGGGAAGGCGTCGCGCGCCTGGCGCGCGGCCGCGCGCCGCGCCGCCTGGTTGACGGAAGATTCCATCTTTTTCTCCTGGTGAGGGTGGTGCCGCGTGCCTTGAACGCCACGGGCGTGCGTGTGCCCGCAGCGCTGCGACAGCCGGCCACGCGCTGTGGGCAAAGAATCGGAAAATGCCGGGCTCAGCCGGCTGCGGGTTCAGCGAGCTGCAGCACGTAGGTCCGAACGTCTTCGGGCCAGGCGGCCATCTGCGCCGCCAGCCGCTCAGGGTCGCCAGCGAACAGCGCCCGCGACGCTTCCTCGAAGCCCGCGAGGTCGCCGGCCAGCGTCGACATGGCATGGTAGGCACGGTCGCGCGCGCGGCGCGTGAGGTCTTGCTGGCCGCCTTTGCGCCGCGCTTCGTGCACCAGCTTGCGCAAGGCGACCGAGGCGCCACCGGGCTGGGCCGCGAGCCAGTCCCAGTGTTCGGGCAGCAGCGTGACTTCGCGCGCCACCACGCCGAGCTTGGGACGACCTCGGCCCTTGGAGACGGAGACAGCCGCGGCCACGGCATAGCGCGCCGCCACGGCTTGCTCGCCGCCGCGCAGGTCCAGGTCCGCGGACTGCCCCGTGGCATCGCTGAAGACCAGCGGATGATCGTGCTGCGTCAGCTGGGCGCGCAGCACGGCCACGGCGACTTCGGGCAACAGGCCGCTGGCAAGGCGCTGCCCGTTCAGGAAAGCGGTGTAGGTGGGTGGCGTAACTTGGTCCATGCAGGAATTTTACCCGGGTGAAATAAACGAGTCAATAACACCCGGGTAAAAATACCAGCAGCAGCGACGATGGCCTGGCGCCTGCCGCTGCGCGCTTCGATCAACGCGGCGGCGCGGCCGATTCGATATGCGTGATCACCAGCGCCCCGTTGACCCTCTCCACGCGAAAGCGCACCTTGTCGCCGGACTGCAGCGCAGCGGCCTGGGCCGGATCCTGCACGGCAAACACCATGGTCATCGGCGCCATGCCCAGGTTGACGATCTCGGCATGGCGTATGGTCAGCTTGCCGGTGCGCGCGTCGCGGCGCGTGATTTCGCCTTCGGTCAGCGCCGCGTGCCCAGCGGCAGCAGGCGCCGCATCGTGGGCGTTATGGCCTGCATGACCGGGCTGGTCGTGGTTCTGAGCCATGGCCTGGCTGCAGACGAGCGTCAGGCCCAGCACGGCCAGCGCAGCCCCGCGCAGGGATGGGAAAAATGGGATCAGCATGCTCGGTTTCCTTCACTCGCAGTTCAAGAACGGTGGCTGGTGAACACCTGGGTGCTGACTTCGCTGCCCATCAGATTCCGGGTCACAAGCAGCACGTCGTACGGGTCCTTGCGGCCGCCGTATTCCGGGCCGTCCATGCCGGGGCTGCCCACAGGCATGCCGGGAACGGCCAGGCCCAGTGCCTTGGGCTTTTCCTTGAGCAGGCGGCGCACATCGGCCGCAGGCACATGGCCTTCGAGCAGATAGCCGCCCACCAGCGCCGTGTGGCACGAGCCCAGGCGCTGCGGCAATCCCAGCTTGGCGCGCACGGCGTTGTTGCCGGTATCGTGCACGGTGACGGCAAAGCCGGCTTTCTCCATCAGCACGACCCAGTCCTTGCAGCAGCCGCAGTTCGGGTCCTTCCAGACTTCCATGGGGGTTCTGGCGCCAGCGGCCAGCGCGGGCAGACAGGCCGTGGCGGCAAGCGATGCCAGCAGCGCCAGCGAATGGCGGCGATTGGGGTGAAGTGTCATGGTTTTCTCCTGGTTCAAAGCAAGGTATCAATGGTGTTCATGGCCCGTGCCGGGCTTGCGCACGCTGGGTGCACCCGGCGCACTGCCTGGCAGGGTCTGGCGCGGCGCGGCCGCATCGAGCGGCGCTCCGGTCCATTCATAGGCCACGCTGCCCCTGGGCTGGGCAAACCAGCCCGGGTCCGCATAGTCGTGGGCGCCCAGACCGGGGCGCACCTTGAGCGTGGTGAACATTCCGCCCATCTCGAGCGGCCCGAACGGGCCGTTGCCGCTCATCATCGGAAAGGTGTTGTCGGGCAGGGGCATCTGCATGGCGCCCATGTCGCCCATGCCGCGCTCGCCCATCAGCATGTAGTCGGGCACGATCTTCTGTATCCTGCCCACCAGTCCGCGGTGATCGACACCAATCATGGTGGGCACGTCATGTCCCATCGCGCCCATGGTGTGATGGCTCTTGTGGCAGTGAAAGGCCCAGTCGCCGGGCTCGTCGGCAATCAGTTCCACCTGGCGCATCTGGCCCACGGCCACGTCGGTGGTCACCTCGGGCCAGCGCGCCGAGCGCGGCACGGGCCCGCCGTCGGTGCCGGTGACTTCGAACTCGTGGCCGTGCACATGGATGGGATGGTTGGTCATGGTCAGATTGCCCACGCGTATACGCACCCTGTCGCCCTGGCGCGCGACCAGCGGCGTGATCGCGGGAAAGGCCCGGCTGTTGAAGGTCCAGATGTTGAAGTCCGTCATCTCGTTGACGCGCGGCGTCATCGCCCCGGGCTCCACGGCATAGGCCGACAGCAGGAATGCATAGTCGCGCTGCACATCGGCAATCAAGGGGTGGCGCGCCTTGGGGTGGGTGATCCACAGGCCCATCATGCCCATCGCCATCTGCACCATCTCGTCCGAGTGCGGGTGGTACATGAAGGTGCCGGGCCGGCGTGCCTCGAACTCGTAGACATAGGTCTTGCCCGGTGGAATATGCGGCTGGTTCAGCCCGCCCACGCCGTCCATGCCGTTGGGCAGGCGCTGGCCATGCCAATGGATGGTGGTGTGCTCGGGCAGGCGGTTGGTGACGAAGATGCGCACCCTGTCGCCCTCCACCACTTCGATGGTCGGCCCCGGGCTCTGGCCGTTGTAGCCCCACATGTTGACGAAAAAGCCGGGCGCCACTTCGCGCACC
>NZ_JAVWWA010000014.1:0-21041 GCF_036666375.1 Comamonas sp.
GGCCGAATTCCTTCATCAAGGCGCGTTCCTTGGCCTTGCTGATCTTCATGCGCAGCGGCTTGACCTTTTCGGTCGTCGTCGTGGTCGTGGTTTCGACGGCTTCGACTTCGCCTTCCAGATCGGACTCGATGTCCGACAGGTCGGTGTCGTCCATGTCGTCGCCGTCTTCCTTGGACTTGGGCTTGCGGCCGCGCTTGGCCGGCGTCTTGTCGGCAGCAGCCACCGCCTTCTTGGCCGCGGGGGCCTTCTTCACGGCGGGTTCGGCGCCGTCTTCGGCCGCAGCCTTGGGCTTGCGGCCGCGCTTGGCGGGGGCGGCTGCCGCGAGCAGGGCGTCGGCGGCGGCGATGAGTTCAGCAGAGGTCTTGGTGGCCACGGATTTGACTTTCTTGGCAGCAGCTGGGGGCTCAGCCGCTGTTGGGGTCGCAGATGTTACGGTCTTGGCCGATGCCTGGGGCACGGCCTTGGCAGCTGCGGTTGCAGGCACAGATTTTTCGGAATTTGCAGCGGGGCCAATGGCAGACTTGGGCAACTTCGGGGACTTTGGAACAGGCATGGACACCTCGGATTCAAAATCAAACACACAAAGAAAACACAAGCGCCTAAGATTCCGGCGCAATGGATGCGATCCCGCCATAGGCAGGTTGAGCATCCGGAGAAAGATCTCCCGGGCAAGATGTCTGGGCGAACATTTGGGGTGCAGTCCTTGCGGTAAATTGGGTCCATGCAGTTGCTGCAATGACGTGTTTTTCACGTTGACCCGGTCCGGAGGTGCTGCTGTCGCTCTTGCCGCTAGCCTTTAATTATATCTTTGTCCAGCGATTTCAAGAGGGGTTGCGCGTTTCATTTTCTAAAAATTGTAAGCGAGTGTATATATCTCGCAGTTGCTGTGCGGCATGGGGATCGGTGGAGATCGCCATCGCGACCGTATGGGTCTGCTGCTTGAGGTGGTCGATCAGCACGCGGTTGAGCACGCCGCGCAGTTCACGGCGCAATTCGGGCAGCTCGCCTTCAGGCTGGGCATGCGGGCCGGTCATCAGGCGCTCGGCCAGGGGCGCCACGCCCGCGTCCATGCATTCCTGCAAGCGCTCGCGCAACACGGCCCAGGGCTGGGCGCCATATTCCTGAAATTGGGCTTCGAGCCACGAAAACAAGTGACCGTGCGGCGCGCCGCAGCGCGCCAGCGCGTCGAAATCCTCGTGCGTGAGCTCTTCCATGAATTCCATGTGCGCCATCAGCAGCCGCGCGGCCTGGTCGGTCTTGGTGGCGGGTGCGCCGCGCGGACCGCGCGAAGCGGCGTCGAAACGGTTGGCGGGCTGGCGGTCGCGCCCCCAGCTGCCTTTTTCCCATTTCTTGCCCTTGCCCTGCGGCGGGCTCCAGGCGCCGCTCTGGCTGCCGGCGTTGTAGCCCCCGCCTTGGCCGCCGCTGTAGCCGCCCGCGCCGGGCGGCATGTCGTTGCCCCAGTCCATGTCGGGCGCGGCGCCCGCGCTGAAACCACCGGCGTCATGGCCGGGCGCGGCGGCGCTGCGCATGCCGGGGCGCGCGGGCTCCTTGCTCCAGAGCTCGCTCAGATCCTGCAGCTGCAGCTGCGCCAGCTCGGCAATTTCAGCGATCAGCTGGCGCTTGAGCACGCCGTCGGGCAGCAGCGTCCACAGCGGCCTGGCATTGCTGGCCATGTGTGCCCGGCCTTCGGGCAGTCCCAGGTCGCAGCCTTCGCTGGCGGCGTCGATCAGAAAGCGGCTCAGCGGCTTGGCGTCGCCGACCTGGCGCGCAAACGCATCGGTGCCGAATTCGCGGATGAAGCTGTCGGGGTCGTGCTCGGACGGCAGGAACAGGAACTTGAGGCTGCGCGTGTCGGTCGCGTAGGGCAGCGCGGCTTCGAGCGCCTTGTGCGCTGCGCGCCGGCCCGCGCCGTCGCCGTCGAAGCTGAACACCACGGCGTCGGTGAAGCGGAACAGCTTTTGCACATGGTCGGGCGTGCAGGCCGTGCCCAGCGTGGCGACGGCATTCGCAAAGCCCAGCTGGGCCAGCGCGACCACGTCCATATAGCCTTCGGTGACCAGCGCATAGCCCATTTCGCGCAGCGCGTTGCGCGCCTCGTACAGGCCGTAGAGCTCGCGCCCCTTGTGGAACACCGGCGTTTCGGGCGAGTTCAGGTACTTGGGCTTCTCGTCGCCGAACACCCGTCCGCCAAAGCCTATGCATTCGCCCTTGACGTTGCGGATGGGAAACATCAGCCGGTCGCGAAAGCGGTCGTAGCGCTTGTTGTCTTCCTCGTTGACGATCACCATGCCGCTTTCGTGCAGCAGCGGGTCGTCATATTGGGCAAACACGCTCGCCAGGCTGCGCCAGCCTTCGGGCGCATAGCCCAGGCCGAAGCGCGCGGCCGTGGCGCCCGAGACACCGCGGCCCTTGAGATAGGCGATGGCGTGCGGCGAGTCCTTGAGATGGCGGCGGTAGGCATCGCCGGCCTTCTCGAGCACGTCGGTGAGCGTTGCCTGCTTTTCCTTTTGCGCGGCCTGGCGCTGGCGCTCCTGGGGACTGATGTCGTCCTGGGGCACGACCAGACCGACCTGGCCGGCCAGGTCCTGCACGGCTTCTATGAAGCCCATGCCCGCATGCTCCATGAGGAAGCCGATGGCGTTGCCGTTCTTGCCACAGCCGAAGCAGTGATAGAACTGTTTGGAGGGGCTGACGCTGAACGACGGCGACTTCTCGCCATGGAAGGGGCAAAGCCCCATGAAGTTCGCGCCGCCTTTGCGCAGCTGCACATAGCGGCCGACGATGTCGACCACGTCCACGCGGGACAGCAGCTCTTGGATAAACGATTGGGGAATGGACACCGGGCGTATTTTGAACTATCCGGCGCTAATTTGGCTGCTCAGGGGCAAGGTGCGGCGCGCGCAGCAGCTGATCGGCATGGCCGCGCATCCAGCCGGCGAGCGAATCCAGCGTGGGCCGCAGGCTCCGGCCCAGCGCGGTGATTTCGTATTCCACGCGCGGCGGCACTTCGGCGTAGACCGTGCGGCGCACCAGGCCGCGCTGCTCGAACAGGCGCAGCTGCTTGGTCAGTTCCTTTTGCGTGATCGGCGCGATCGCGCGCTGCAGTGCGCTGAAGCGCACGGGCGCGCCAATGACGATCAGCCGGTACAGGATGGGAATCGCCCATTTGCCGGAAATCAGGTTCACGAAGTCCACCATGGGGCAGCGTTGCGTGTCGGGAGAGTTCATGGCTATTCATCCGCCTGTTTAGTATCCAGTATCCAAATGGTGCCTACTATGCAAAGGATACTATTGATTGAACAATGCGGCTTTGTTTCTTCTGGGGATTCAAGGACATGGCCAGACTTCAAGGCAAATACGCTCTCATTACAGGCGGCACGGGCGGCATAGGGCTGGAGACCGCACGCCAGTTTCTCGCCGAAGGCGCGACGGTGGCGATCACCGGCCGCAGCGAGGCGGCGCTGTCGGCCGCGGGGCGCGAACTTGGCGATCGGGCGCTGCTGCTGCAAAGCGATGCGGGTGACATTGCAGGCCAGCGCGTGCTGGCGCAGCAACTCGCGCGGCACTGGCCGCGCCTCGACGTGCTCTATGCGAATGCGGGCGATGTGACGCATCGCCCGCTGCAGGATTGGGACGAAGCCGCCTACGACCAGCTCATGGGAGTCAACCTCAAGGGCCCGTTCTTTCTGCTGCAGGCCCTGCTGCCGCTGCTGGCCAATCCCGCGTCGGTGATTCTTTGCGGCTCGGTCAGCGCGCATATCGGACTGCCGCAAAGCAGCGCCTACGCCGCGAGCAAGGCCGGGCTGCTGTCGCTGGCGCGCACGCTGTCGGGCGAATTGTGGGAGCGCGGCATACGCGTCAACGGCCTGAGCCCCGGGCCCACCGAAACCGCGGCGCTGGGCAAGCTGGGTCTGCCGCCCGAAGAGGAAGCGGCGCTGCGCGATCAAATACGCAAGCTGGTGCCGATTGGCCGGCTGGGAACGCCGCTGGAACTGGCCAAGGCCGCGGTGTTTCTGGCCAGCGACGAGTCAAGCTATGTCGTGGGCACCGAGCTGCAGGTTGACGGCGGAGTGGGGAATCTGTGAAACGCTGGAAATAAAAATGGCCCGCACCTTGCGATGCGGGCCGGTCTCCTCCGCCCCGGTACATGCCGGGGTGGTCCTCTGTTGTCTGTTGATTCCGGGCCGATTTTCTCGCCACCGCCGGGGCCGGCGAAAGCGGCGGGGCAGGGCGTCATGCGGGAACGAATGCAATTGTAGGAAGCTCCCGGCCTTGCTGCCAGGCTTTTATTTTAATAAATGATGTTTTATATAAGACATGAGACTTGGATAGCTGAAGTCTGCCGGTGTCCTGAATATTTATTCTCTTAAGTAATTGTTTTATCAGCTGATTTTCTTGTTTCAGAAAATGCTGAAACACCTGGATTGAATGAATCAGCTCAATTCTTGAGAGATTCAAGGGGGCAATGGTGTGGTGAAAAGGGGTATTCAATGCCCTGACAAAGCTCAGGATGAATGGCTTTTCGCTGCGGCATTAAGTTTGATTGCGCGGGCATGAGGATGGGCCGTTCATGGTTCAACGGGCGCGCCTGGCGAGGCTCGCCACGAGCGGGCCGCGGCAAAAGATGAACGACCTGACCTCAATGCCCCGTGGACGAAGAAAACAGCTGGATCACCAGCACGCCCGCAATGATCAGCCCCATGCCGATCAGCGCCGCGGCGTCCAGCGTCTGGCCCTGCCAGAACCAGGCGATGGCCGAGACCAGCACGATGCCCGCGCCCGACCAGATCGCATAGGCCACGCCCGTGGGCACGGTGCGCAGCGTCAGCGACAGGAAGAAGAAGGCCAGCGCATAGCCCGTGGCCGTGATCAGCGAAGGCCACAGCCGCGTGAAGCCTTCGGCGCTCTTGAGGAAAGAGGTCGCGATGACTTCGCAGACGATGGCCAGCGCCAGATACAGATAGCTGATCGACATGGATGTCAGAGCGCTGCGTAATCGCCCGTGCCTTCGGGCCAGGGCGTGAGCACTTCGTAGCCGGTCTCGGTCACGCAGACCATGTGCTCCCATTGGGCCGACAGCGACTTGTCGTTGGTGATCACGGTCCAGCCGTCGCTGAGCTCGCGCGTCGCGGCCTTGCCGGCGTTGAGCATGGGCTCGATGGTGAAGATCATTCCTGGCTCCAGCCTGAGGCCCTGGCCGGCCACGCCGTAGTTGAGCACGTCGGGCGTGTCGTGGTAGATCTGACCAATGCCGTGGCCGCAGTATTCCTGCACCACGGTGAAGCGTTCGCGTTTGGCCACGCTTTCGATCGCATGGCCGACATCGCCCAGCGTCGCGCCGGGGCGCACGGCCTGCACGCCTGCGCGCATCGCTTCATAGGCGGTGCGCACCAGGCGCCTGGCCTGGGCGCGCGGCTCGCCGACCATGTACATGCGGCTGGTGTCGCCGAACCAGCCGTCCTTGATCAGCGCCACGTCGACATTGACGATGTCGCCGTCCTTGAGGATGTCGCGGTCCGACGGTATGCCGTGGCACACCACATGGTTGACCGAAGCGCAGATGGTCTTGGTATAGCCGTGGTAGCCGATGTTGGCCGGAATGCAGCCCAGAGTGTCGACGATGTAGTCGTGGCACAGCTTGTCGAGATCATTGGTGCTGACGCCGGCGCGCACATGGGGCACCAGCATGCGCAGCACATCGGCGGCGAGATGGCCCGCCTGGCGCGACTGGGCGATGTCGGACAGGGTATGGATGGGCGTGGAAATGGAGCGTTTCATTGCGCGGCTCCAGGCGTCTGTTGGGCCTGCAGGCGCGGCGGCACGGGCAGCGCAAACGACGCTGGCGTGCTCGCGTGCTGGATCAGCAGCTGGCAGATGTCGGAGTAGGTCAGCTGCGGATGGAGTTCGGCCATCATGCCGACCCGCAGCCAATGTTCGGCCTGTGCGTTGATGGAACGGCTCAAGGCCGTGCTGGCGGTGCGCACGCTGTCATGCAGTGCGTCGGATATTTTGACGATTCCCATGCGGCGCGATTATACGTTCCATTACGTTTCGTATACTGCGCGTCATCGATCACAGCAGCCATTCGATCGGCAGCCAGCCCAGCAGCCGCAGCCAGGCGCGTTCGAACCAGCGGCTTTCGGGCTCGGTGTGGTGGATCGGCGCCGGGTTGCCGGCACCGCCCTGCCATTCGAGCCGGCCTTGCGCGTCGAGGCGCACGCGCCAGCTGCGCAGCGGAATCTGCTGCTCGAAAGCGTCGGACACTTGGCCGGCAAGCCGCGGGCTGTCGATCACGAAACCCAGCTCGGTATTGAGCAGCGCCGAGCGCGGGTCGAAGTTGAACGAGCCCACGAACACGCGTTGCGCGTCGATCGCGAACGTCTTGGCGTGCAGGCTGGCCCCCGAACTGCCCAGCGGTCCCGAGCCCTGTTCCTCGGCCGCCTCGCCGGGGCCGGGGCGCATTTCATAGAGCTCCACGCCTTGGTCCAGCAGCGCCCGGCGCCAGCGCGCATAGCCCGCATGGACTATGGCCACATCGGTCGCCTGCAGCGAGTTGGTCAGCACGCGCACGCGTATGCCGCGCTGGCGCAGCTGCGCGAACGCCGCGACCCCGGCCTGCGTGGGCACGAAGTAGGGCGAGACCAGATCCAGCGAATGCTGCGGCGTGCCGATGATGGGCGCGAGCTGCGTCACCAGCAGCCCTGGGGGTGTGGCCCGCCCCAGGCCCTTGGCCGGGTCGTCGCTGACCATGCGCACGCGCGCCCATTCGAGCGGCAGAACGCCCTGCAGCAACTGCTGCAGAAACGGCGTGCGCACCACGGCGCTGCGGTAATTCTGCGTCGCGGGCGCGGCGGCGGCTTGGCCGAGCCTGGCATCCAGGCGCTGGCGCTGGTCGGGGTGGGACGGCAGCAGCGGCGCCACGGGATAGGATGAGTCGCTGGCCCAGTAGCGGTCGAAGTCCTGCGAGACTTCGGGAACGATGGCGCCCACGGCCAGCACGTCGAGGTCGGCAAACAGCACGCCGTCGGTCGCGCCGAAATATTCGTCGCCGATGTTGCGCCCGCCTATCACCGTCGCCTGGTTGTCGGCGGTCAGCGACTTGTTGTGCATGCGCCGGTTGGCGCGCGCGAAATCGGTGAGGTAGCCCAGGGCCTTGGGCCGGCGCACGACCATGGGGTTGAAGAGCCGCACCTCGATCAGTGGGTGCTGGTCGAGCGCGCTCCACTGCGCATCCAGCCCTGAAGTGCCCACGTCGTCAAGCAGCAGGCGCACGCGCACGCCGCGCCCGGCCGCGGCCAGCAGCTCCTGCGTCAGCAGCGCTCCGGTGGTGTCGTCGTGCCAGATGTAGTACTGCACGTCTAGCGTGCGCTGCGCGGCGCGCATCAGCAGCGCGCGCGTGGCAAAGGCTTCGAGCGGATCGGACAGCGCGTAAATGCCGCTGAGTCCGGCATGGGCGGCGATCTGCGGGGCGAGCGCCCGGCCCAGCGGGGTGTCGGCGGCAGTTTCGTGCACGAGCGCCGCGCTTGCCGTCCGGTGATCGAGCGGCGGCAGACTGCAGGCGCTGAGTGTGCTCAGCGCGCTGCATGCGGCGAGCAGCAACACCGGCCCGGGCCGGTGCCAGCCGGAACGCACAAGGGGAAGCGCCATGCCTCAGTTGCCCATCACGCTGCCTTCACGGCGCGCGTCGGAGCCGCTGAACCACATGGGCTGGCCGTGGGCGCTGCCGCGCACGATCACCTGCAGGCCGCTGGTCATCTCGATCTGCTGGACCGCACCGCCGCGTGCCTGCAGCGCCCGCACCGTGGCCGCGGGAAAACGCTGCTGCTCGAGTTGCGTCGGGCCGCCGATGTTGCCGAAGTTGGGCAGGTCTATGGCCTGCTGGGGCATCAGCCCCCAGTGCAGCATGGCGTAGAGCGCCTTGCCGGTGTAGTGGATGATCTGCGCGCCGCCGGGGCTGCCGGCGCTGGCGAGCAACTGGCCCGTGGCGTTGTCGAACACCAGCGTGGGTGACATCGACGAGCGCGGGCGCTTGCCGGCTTCCACGCGGTTGGCGACGGGGGCGCCATTGGCGCCGCGCGGGCTGAAGCTGAAATCGGTCAACTGGTTGTTGAGCAGAAAGCCGCCGCTGCGCGGGCGTTCGCTGCCCAGGCTGGTGTTGACCATGCGGCGCGCGCCGAACTGGGCTTCGATGGTGGTCGTGAGCGCCAGCGCATTGCCATGGGCGTCAACGATGCTGATGTGGCTGGTGCCGTATTCGGGCTGCTGCGCCATGGGCGCGAACGACACGCGCGCGGGCTGGGGCGAAGGCGTTCCGGCCGCGGCCGTGGGCATGTGACGCGGGCCTATGAGCTGGGCGCGCTGGCTCAGATAGCCGGGCGCGAGCAGGCTGTGCCAGCTGCCGGCCGGCGGCGGCACGAAATCGGGGTCGGCGAGATAGAGCGCGCGGTCGGCATAGGCCAGGCGCGCGGCTTCGCTGTAATAGTGCAGCCACTCGGCGCCCGGCAGGCCGTCGTCGCCCAGCGGCATTCCGTTGGCGGGCGTCTGCTGGAGCATGCCCAGGATCTGGCCTATGGCGATCGCGCCCGAACTCGGCGGCGGAAAGCCGCACAGCCGGTAGCTGTGCTGGCTTGCGGGAATCCGCACTTGGTAGTCATGGCACAGCGGCTGGCGCTCGCGCGGCTGGTAGCCCGAAAGATCGGCCAGGCTCAGCCGGCCGGCGCCGCCCGGATGGGTGCGCACGGCGTCGACGATGGCCCGCGCCGTCGGGCCTTCGAGCAGGCCGCGCGAACCCTCGGATGCAATGCCGCTCAGCACCTGGGCCAGCTCGGGGTTCTTGAGCAGATGGTCTATGGGCCAGGGCTTGCCCGCGGCGTCGTAGAAATAGGCGCGCGCCACGGGGTCGCGCGCCAGCAGCTTGTCGTTGCCCAGCAGCGTATGCAGGCGGTGGCTCACGGGGAAGCCATTCTCGGCCAGATCGATCGCGGGCTGAAACAGCTGCGCCCAGGGCAGCTTGCCATGCACGCGGTGGGCCTGCTCGAGCATGCGCACCGCGCCCGGCACGCCCACCGAGCGCCCGCTGGCCATGGCGGCGTTGAAGGCCAGCGGCTTGCCGTCGGCCTGCAGGAAAAGCTTTTCATCGACGGCAGCAGGCGCGGTTTCGCGGCCGTCGTAAGCCTGCACCTTGTCGCCCTGGGCATGCAGCAGAAAGGCGCCGCCGCCTATGCCGCTGGACTGCGGCTCGACCAGCGTCAGCACCATCTGCACGGCAATCGCGGCATCGAGGGCCGAGCCGCCGGCGCGCAGCATGTCGTAGCCGGCCTGCGTTGCCAGGGGATGGCCCGAGGCAACGGCGAAGTCCTGCGTGGCCCAGCCGGGCTTCTCGCTCCAGCCCGATGCGGCTTCGGGGGCGCTGGCGGCGGACGCGGCGGCATCGTCCGCAGGCAGATGGCCGCAGGCGGCAAGCAGCGCGGCGGCAAGCAGGCTGGTCGCCACTGCCGCGCGCTGCCAGGAATTCAAACGGGTCGGTTCGGGCGCGTGCGGCAGCATGGATTCACCTCATGGCAATAGTTTGATGAACAGCTGAATCATCGCAGCATTCACGATGTCGATGAAAAACGCCCCTACCATGGGCACGATGAGGAACGACTTGTGCGAGGGGCCGTACTGGTTGGTGATGGCCTGCATGTTGGCGATTGCGGTGGGCGTGGCACCCATGCCGAAGCCGCAGTGGCCCGCGGCGAGCACGGCGGCGTCGTAGTCCTTGCCCATCATGCGGAACGTCACGAAGGCCGCGTACAGCGCCATGGTCAGCGTCTGCGCGAGCAGGATCACCATCAGCGGCGCGGCCAGGCCGCTGAGTTCCCAGAGCTTGAGCGACAGCAGCGCGATCGCCAGATAGACCGACAGGCCCACATTGCCGAACAGGTCGATCGCACGGTCGAACACCTGGAAGTTGAACAGGTAGTTCAGCGTGTTGCGCAGGATCACGCCGCCGCCCAGTGCCCAGACGAAGGTCGGCAGCTGGAAGAACGTGCCGCGGGAAAAGGCGGTCATGAACTCCGCAAAGCCCAGACAGGCGGCAAACAATGCAAGCGTCTCGATTGCCGCCTCGGTGGTGATCAACCGGACTTTCTGCGGATTCTCGAAATTCGCGTCGCTGGACTGCGCGGCCGTGGTGTCGGCGGCCGAGGCCGCGGGGTTGGACAGGCGGTGGCGCGTGATCAGGCCCTTGGCCAGCGGGCCGCCGATCAGGCCGCCTATGACCAGGCCGAAAGTCGCGCAGGCAATGCCCAGCGTGACCGCGCCTTGCACGCCATGCTCGGTTTCAAGCACCACGCCCCAGGCGCCTGCCGTGCCGTGGCCGCCGACCAGCGTGATCGAGCCGGCGATCAGGCCGATCAGCGGGTCCAGCCCCATGATCGTCGCCAGACCCATGCCTACCGTGTTCTGCACCAGGATGAAGACGGCGATGATCACCAGAAAGAACACCAGGCCGGTCCCGCCTGCGCGCAGCTTGGCGAAGTTGGCGCTCAGACCTATCGATGCGAAGAACAGCAGCATGAAGCCGGTCTGCAGCTCGCTGCTGAACGTGAAGGAGTAGCCGGTGAATTCGTGGATGGTGAAAATCACCGCTGCCGCGAGCAGGCCGCCGGCCACAGGCTCGGGAATATTGAAGTCGCGCAGGAAACGGATTCTGTGGACCAGGAATTTGCCGGCCAGCAGCACCAGGGCTGCGCAGATAAGGGTGTAGTAGGTGCTGAAGCTCAGTTGCATGCGGGATTTTCTGGGGGGAGCGAGGTGACTGCGCGCCCAGCCGCGGCGCCGGGCGTCAAGGCCCGGCACGCGGTGCGCGGCCTGGGGCAGGCGCGCGCGGCGCCAGCCGGGAAAAGGCGCGCAGTGTAGCACTCACTTTGCGGCCCGCTCAGAGCCAAAGCCCACAGCGGCGGCAGCTGTTTCCCCGTCAGCTCATCGCGTCAGCACCAGCTTGCCCATCACGGCGCGCGAGCCCATGCGCGCATAGGCGGCCTGCAGCTCGGCCATGGGCATGGTGGTGTCGATCACGGGCTTGATACGGCCTGCGCGGTACCAGTCGAGCAGCTCGGCCATCATCGCGGCGTTGGCCTGGGGTTCGCGCCGCTGGAACTCGCCCCAGAAGACGCCGACCAGCGATGCTCCCTTGAGCAGCGCCAGGTTCCAGGGCAGGGCGGGAATCGGGCCGGCCGCGAAACCGACCACGAGGTAGCGGCCGCGCCAGGCGATGGAGCGGAACGCGGGCTCGGCCAGATCGCCGCCCACCGGGTCGTAGATCACGTCCGGGCCCTTGCCGCCGGTGGCAGCCTTGAGGGCTTCGCGCAGGTCGCTGCTGCTGTAGTTGATGGTCGCGTCGGCGCCCAGGGTGGTGCACAGCGCGCACTTCTCGTCGCTCGAGGCCGCGGCAATCACGCGTGCGCCCGCGGCCTTGGCGATCTGGATCGCTGCCGTGCCCACGCCGCCGGCCGCGCCCAGCACCAGCACGGTCTCGCCGGCGCGCAGCTGCGCGCGGTCGATCAGCGCGTGGTGGGAGGTCGCGTAGGTCATGATGAAGGCCGCGGCATCGACCAGCGGAAAATCAGCGGGCAGCGGCAGGCAGGCCGCGGCCGGCGCAATCACATGGCTGCCGAAGCCGCCCGTGCCCGTGAGGCAGGCGACGTTCTGGCCAACGGCCAGATGCTCGACGCCCGCGCCCACGGCGCGCACCACGCCCGCGTACTCCGAGCCCGGCACGAACGGCAGCGGCGGCTTGATCTGGTATTTGTTCTGCACGATCAGGATGTCGGGGAAGTTCAGGCTTGCGGCCTTGATCTCTATGAGGACTTCGCCGGCCTGGGGCTGGGGCGTAGGCAGCTCCGTCCATTGCAGGGAATCGACGCCCGTGGGCGTGGTACACAGCCAAGCATGCATTCAGGTCTCCTGTCGTTTTGTTGCCTGAATGATAGAAGCGAGTGCCTGCCTGAGCTTGTCCCTGCGGCGACGGGTCGGAGGGCGCCTACAATCCGCTCCATCCCATGAAAATCCTCATTTCCAACGATGACGGTTATCAAGCGCCCGGACTCGTGGCGCTTTATGAATCGTTGAAGACCATTGCCGATGTGGAGGTGGTCGCTCCTGAGCACAACAACAGTGCCAAATCGAATGCCCTGACGCTGCACTCGCCTTTGTACGTGCACCAGGCCCCCAACGGCTTTCGCTATGTCAACGGCACGCCGGCCGATTGCGTGCACATCGCGCTGACCGGCCTGCTGGGCTACCGTCCCGACCTCGTGGTGTCGGGAATCAACAACGGCGCCAATATGGGCGACGACACGATCTACTCGGGCACCGTGGGCGCAGCCATGGAAGGCTACCTGTTCGGCGTGCCGGCGATCGCGTTTTCCCAGGTTGACAAGGGCTGGACCGAAATCGAAGCTGCTGCAGCCAAGGCGCGCGAAATCGTGCAGCAGATGCAGGCCCAGCAGCTCGTGGGCGACACGCCCTGGCTGCTCAACGTCAACATCCCCAATATGCCGCTCGCGGCCATGCGCTCGCTCAAGCTGTGTCGGCTAGGGCGCCGGCATGCGGCCGAGCGGGTCATCACCCAGGAAAGCCCTCGAGGAGAAGTCATGTACTGGATCGGCAGCGCGGGCGCGGCAAAGGACGACGCCGATGGCACGGATTTCCATGCCACGGCCCAGGGCCATGTGGCGATGACGCCGCTCAAGGTCGATCTGACCGACCATGACAATCTGCGCTACTGGGCGCAGACCGCGGCGCGCATGCTTGACCCCACCGACAAGGCGTCGACGCCGTGACGCAGCGTCCTCCCGGTTTCCCCTCGTGGATTGCGTCTTCGGCCAGTCCTTCCGCCGCCAAGTCCGGAGCCAAGCCAAGCGCCAAGCCCGGTGCCGGCCAGTCCGCGCGCGCGCCTGCAGCCATGCCCATGCCCATGGGCGTAGGCCTTGATTCGATTGCCGTGCGCAGCCGCATGGTGCAGCGGCTGGCACAAGGTGGTGTGAATTCGCAACAGGTGTTGCAGGCCATGTCCAGCGTCGAGCGCCACCATTTCGTCGACAGCGCGCTGGTCAATCAGGCCTATGAAGACACGAGTCTGCCCATAGGTCTGGGCCAGACGATCTCCAAGCCCAGCGTGGTCGCGCGCATGACTGCGCTGCTGCTGGGGGCCGAATGCGCACGCAACGGCCTGGGCCGCGTGCTCGAGATCGGCACCGGCTGCGGCTACCAGGCGGCGGTGCTTGGGCGCGTGGCGCAGGAGGTCTATTCGATAGAGCGCCTGCGCGGTCTGCACGAGAAAGCCCGCACGAATCTGCGCCCGCTGCGGCTGGCGCATGTGCATCTGCTCTTTGGTGACGGTATGCTAGGTTATGCCCAGGGAGCGCCGTATGCGGGAATTCTCGCCGCCGCGGGTGGCGACGCCATTCCCGATGCCTGGTGCGAGCAACTGGCCGTGGGCGGTCGTCTGGTCGCGCCCATGGGCAACGGCGCCGGCGGGCAAAGTTTGTTGGTCATTGACAAGACGCCCTATGGGCTCAAAAGGACGGTTCTCGAGGCAGTGAACTTTGTCCCACTAAAATCTGGTATTGCCTAAAAGGGATTGCTTATGTTGGTATCGCGAAGTCTTGGGGCTTGGGGATCTGTGCTGCTTGCGGGTTTTGTGCTTGCAGGCTGTGGTTCACAAGTGAACAGGGCTCCAGTGGAAGATCGGGGCACGGCTGCCTCGTCGGGAGGCTCTATGTCGTCGGCACCGGCCGCCAAGCCCTTGCCCGGCGCTGAAAATGCGGGCAAGCCCGGTTATTACACGGTCCGTCCCGGTGACACCCTGATCCGCATCGGATTGGAAACCGGCCAAAGCTGGAAGGACATTTCCCGCTGGAGCAATCTGGAAAATCCCAACCTGATCGAGGTGGGGCAGGTGCTGCGCGTGGTGCCGCCGGCGTCTTCGTCGTCGTCGGGCATGGCGCAGTCGTCGTCCGGCGACTCCGGCAGCGGCCGCACGGTCGCGCCTGTCGTGGTCTCCGGTGGCGATGCCACCGTGACGCCGCCGGCCACCGTGAGCCCGGCTCCGGCCACGCCGGCCAAGCCCGCGGCTTCGGCGCAAACCGGTGGCGACGATGATCTGGGCTTCATCTGGCCGGCATCGGGCAGCCTGATCGCGGGCTTCGACGAAGCGCGCAACAAGGGCTACGACATCGCCGGCAAGGCCGGTGACCCGGTGCTCGCGGCAGCTGATGGTCGCGTGGTCTATGCCGGCGCCGGCCTGCGCGGCTACGGCAACCTGATCATCCTCAAGCACAACAACACCTACCTGACGGCCTACGCGCACAACCAGACCTTGCTCGTCAAGGAAGACCAGAGCGTGCGCAAGGGCCAGAAGATCGCCGAAATGGGCAGCACCGATGCCGATCGCGTGAAGCTGCATTTCGAAGTGCGTCGCCAGGGCAAGCCTGTCGATCCGTCGCGCTACCTGCCTTCCCGTTAATGCGCTGCGCGCAGCCGCCGTCCGTCGGGACGGCGCTGTGCCGCGCTCCACCCCTACATCATGAACTCTCATTCTCTCGAGCCGGATTCGTCTCTCAGTGAGGAGTCTGGCGCGCTGGAAGAAGAAGTTCTCGAAACGCGCCAGGCCCCGGTCAGCCTGGCCCAGCACGGCACACGCCTGGACAAGGCGCTGTGCGCGCTGGTGCCCGAATTCTCCCGCAGCTATCTGCAGCAACTGCTGGCGCTGGGCGCGGTCCAGCTCAACCAGCGCGTGGTCGAAAAGGCCGCGCTCAAGGTCAAGGCCGGCGACCAGTTGCAGATCGAGATGCGGCCCACGCTGCAAAGCCAGGCCTTCCAGCCCGAAGACCTGCCCATCGATGTCGTCTACGAAGACGCGCATCTGCTGGTCATCAACAAGGCCCCGGGCATGGTCGTGCATCCCGCGCCCGGCAACTGGAGCGGCACGCTGCTCAATGCGCTGCTGGCGCGCGACCCGGGCGCGGCTGTCGTGCCGCGCGCGGGCATCGTGCACCGGCTCGACAAGGACACCAGCGGCCTGATGGTGGTCGCGCGCGACCGCCTGACCATGGATGCGCTGGTGGCGCTGATCGCCGAGCGCAACGTCAGCCGCCAATACCTGGCGCTGGCGCACAAGCCCTGGCTGGGCGCCAGGACCTGCACGGTGAACCGCCCCATAGGCCGCGACCCGCGCAACCGGCTGAAAATGGCCGTCGTCGATCTGGGCCTGCACGCGGGCAAGACCGCGCAGACCGATTTCGCGCTGCTGTCGGGCTGCACCGAAGGCGCGCTGGTGCATTGCACGCTGCACACCGGGCGCACGCACCAGATTCGCGTGCACATGGCGTCCATAGGCCACCCGCTGGTCGCGGACACCACCTACGGCGGCCATCCGGCCGCGGGCATGCAGCGCCAGGCCCTGCATGCGTTCCGTCTGGCGTTCGTGCACCCCATGACCGGCAAGTCGCTGGAGTTCCGCGCGCCGCTGCCGGCCGACATGCAGGCAGCCTGCGATTCCTGGGGCTTAGCGCAGGACGCCTGAGCATTTTGCGCGGCCTGGGCTACAATTCGCCCCAGGTTCCGGTGTGCGCCGCGCGAGCGCCATGCCCGGATCACGCTGACGCACCTGCGTTTTCGCCTGTCTCCCCAGCCCCGCCACACCGGGGCGCGTTACCCCGAGTCGCTGCACGATGAATACGGTCGATGCCAAACGGGTTCTGGAAACTGCTCTGATATGCGCGCCTTTACCGGTCTCCGTGCGAGACCTGCGGGCGCTTTTTGACGATGCACTTGGAACCGACACTGTCAAAGGTCTGCTGCTGGAGTTGCGCGACGACTGGGCGCTGCGGGGCGTGGAGCTGGTGCAGGTGGCCTCTGGATGGCGCTTTCAAAGCCGTCCCGAGATGCGTGTGTATCTGGATCGTCTGCACCCCGAGAAGCCGCCACGCTATACGCGTGCGGCGCTCGAGACGCTGGCGATCATTGCCTACAAGCAGCCGGTCACGCGCGGCGACATCGAGGACATACGCGGTGTCACCGTGAACAGCCTGCTGATCAAGCAGTTCGAGGACCGCGGCTGGGTCGAAGTCATAGGCCATCGCGAGACGGTGGGGCGGCCCGCGCTGCTCGCAACCACGCGGCAGTTTCTGGACGATCTGGGATTGCGCTCGCTGGACCAGCTGCCCGCGATGCAGGCAGGCGTGCCGCAGCCAGACCTTTTCAAGGCGCTGGATGAGAACGCAGCAGCCGCCGCCGCGCCCGAAACGGCAGCGGTCGCGGCAGAGGAATCGGACGGCGGTGACGCGCCGCAGACGGCCGCGGTGCAGGGCACCACGGGCCTAGACGGGCAGGCTTCGCTTTTGCCCCAGGTTTGAACAAACAGGGTCTCGCAGTGATGCGACACAGGAAAAAAATGATGAATGATTCGACGGCGGATAAAGACGGCAACCCCAACGCGGTGCCTCCCGTGCCTGATGCAGACGAGCCAGCGCGCCCTGCAGCACGCCAGCGCCCCCAGCCACGCCCACGTCCCCAGCAGGTCAAGGGCGCGTTCGGCAAGGGCCCGCGCCGCGCCACCGCGGTGGCGCCCGTAGCGCCTGCCGCGGCCGCGCCCGCGCCCCAGGACGGCTTTGATTTTGCCGATGTGGTTTCGGGCGAGCTCGACGCCCAGGAACAGATCGAGGACGCCGCGCTGCCCAAGCGCGTGCTCACGCCCCAGGCCGAGTCGCCCAAGCTGCACAAGGTGCTGGCCCAGGCCGGCATGGGCTCGCGCCTCGAGATGGAAAAGCTGATTCTCGAAGGCAAGATTTCGGTCAACAAGGAACTGGCCCACGTGGGCCAGCGCGTGCAGTACGGCGACCAGATCACGGTCAACGGCAAGCCCATCCGCTTTCGCATCGAAGCGCCCGAAGCGCGCGTGCTGGCCTACCACAAGCCCGCGGGCGAAGTCGTGAGCCATGACGATCCGCAGAACCGCCCCACGGTGTTCCGCCGCCTGCCGCGCCTGCACCAGGGCAAGTGGCAGTCCATCGGCCGGCTCGATCTGAACACCGAAGGCCTGCTGCTGTTCACCAACTCGGGTGATCTGGCCAACAACCTGATGCACCCGCGCTTCGGCCTGGAGCGCGAGTACGCGGTGCGCGTGCTCGGCGCGCTCAACAAGGAAGAAAAGCAGCGCCTGCTCGACGGCGTCAAGCTCGAGGATGGCGAAGCTTCGTTCGGCTCTATCGAGGACGGCGGCGGCGAAGGCGCGAACTGCTGGTACCGTGTGACGATTTCCGAAGGCCGCAACCGCGAAGTGCGGCGCATGTTCGAGGCCGTGGGCCACGCCGTGAGCCGGCTGATCCGCATCCGCTACGGCGCGATGCTGCTGCCGCGCGGTCTCAAGCGCGGAGCGTTCATGGAACTCGACGAGAAGGACATCCAGGCACTGCGCCAGGCGGCCCGCGTTCCTGCCGAGAACCCCGAAGGCGAAGGCGAGCAGCGCCCGCCACGTGGCACGGGCCGTCCGGCCAACCCCCGGGGTACGGGCGGTGCTGGCCGTGCGCCGGCACCGGCACGCAAGGGCGGCGGCATTTTTGCTGCGCGCACCGCCGCGCCGCGTCCGGGCCGCAAGCCCACGCAGGCCAGCGAAGTGCAGGCCGATCCGCTCAAGACCGAACCCGGTTTCATTGGCGAGGACAGCCTGTCGCGCGCGCGCAAGGAAGCCAAGCGCGCCACGGCGCAGCGCCGCGGTCGCCGCTGACAGTCCCCGGTGGAGAGTCAGGTGTATGTCCGAGATCGCTAGAATAAGAGGTTTTGTTGTTACCGACAAAAATCTTTAAAACCCTCAAGGAAAACCAAATGGCTATCGAACGCACTCTCTCCATCATCAAGCCCGACGCCGTTGCAAAGAACGTCATCGGCCAAATCTACGCCCGCTTCGAAGGCGCTGGCCTGAAGATCGTCGCTGCCCGTCTGGTGCAACTGTCGCGCAACGAAGCTGAACAGTTCTACGCTGTGCACGCTGCACGTCCTTTCTTCAAGGACCTGGTCGACTTCATGATCTCCGGTCCCGTGATGATCACGGCCCTGGAAGGCGAAAACGCGATTCTGACGAACCGCGAACTGATGGGTGCAACCGACCCCAAGAAGGCTGAAGCCGGCACGATCCGCGCCGACTTCGCTGACAGCATCGACGCCAATGCAGTGCACGGCTCGGATGCTGCCGAAACCGCGGCAGTGGAAGTTGCTTTCTTCTTCCCCGGCCTGAACATCTACTCGCGTTGATCGCCTGGACGCTGTGCAGCGAAAGACCTCCGGGTCTTTTGCTGCCGGCGCCTTGCGGCCGGCGTGGACCCGCATGCCGATATGACTACCAACCTACTTGAATTTGATCTCGACGGACTGTGCGCCTATTGCGAACAGCTCGGGGAGAAGCGTTTCAGGGCGACGCAGCTGTTTCGCTGGATTCACCAGCGCGGTGCGAGCGACTTTGAACAAATGAGCGATCTCGCCAAGTCCCTGCGCGAGAAGCTCAAGGCGCGTGCCCATGTCACGGCGCTGCCGGTCATCACCGAGCATGTGTCCCAGGACGGCACCGTCAAATGGCTGTTCGATGTGGGCGATGGCAATGCGGTCGAAGCCGTGTTCATCCCCGAGGACGACCGTGGCACGCTGTGCATTTCGTCCCAGGCCGGTTGCGCCGTGGGCTGCCGTTTCTGCTCCACGGGCCACCAGGGCTTCAGTCGCAATCTGACGACGGGTGAAATCCTCGCCCAGCTGTGGTTCGCCGAACATGCGCTGCGCAAGCGCCTGGGCGTGAGCGAGCGCGTCATCTCCAACGTGGTGATGATGGGCATGGGCGAGCCGCTGCAAAACTACACGGCCCTCGTGCCCGCGCTGCGCGTGATGCTCGACGACCACGGCTACGGCATGTCGCGCCGGCGCGTGACGGTGTCCACATCCGGCGTCGTTCCCATGATGGACCGCCTGGGCCTGGACTGCCCCGTGGCGCTGGCCGTGTCGCTGCACGCGCCCAACGATGCGCTGCGCGACGACCTCGTGCCGCTGAACCGCAAATACCCGATCAGCGAGTTGCTGGCCTCGTGCCAGCGCTACCTCGAGCATGCGCCGCGCGACTTCATCACTTTCGAATACTGCATGCTCGACGGCGTCAACGACCAACCCGAGCATGCCCAGCAACTGGTGAATCTGGTGCGCAGCCATGGCAACGGCCGCCCATGGTGCAAACTCAACCTGATTCCGTTCAACCCGTTCCCGGCCTCGGGACTGCTGCGCTCGCCTTCGGCCCAGGTGACCGAGTTCGCGCGCATCCTGACCCAGGCGGGCATCGTGACCACCGTGCGCAAGACGCGCGGTGACGACATCGACGCGGCCTGCGGCCAACTCGCCGGCGACGTCAAGGACCGCACGCGCGCCGCGGAGCGCATGGCAAAACGTCGCACAATCATGATTGCTCCTTCTCCCTGAAGGAGCCATAAGGCTTACTGCATGAATCCTGGAAAAATCGGACGGCAAGGTTCCTACCTGGGCTGGGGCTTCGCAGCCTGCCTGGGGCTGGTGCTGCTCACCGGCTGTGCGGGTGGTCCGCGCGGCATCGACGGCGGCACGCATGCCGACCTCGTCACGCCTTCCGACGAATCCGATATACGCCGCCGTGCACGCATACGCATGGAGCTCGCGGCGAGTTATTTCCAGCTCGGCAGAACCGAAGTCGCGCTCGACGAAGTCAAGCAGTCGCTCGCGACCGATCCCAACTATGCCGAAGCCCACCAGCTGCGCGGCCTGATCTACATGCAGCTCGGCGATGCCGAGCTCGCCGAGGACGGTTTTCGCCGCGCGCTGGCGCTCGCGCCGCGCGATGCGAACGTGCTGCACAACTACGGCTGGCTGCTGTGCCAGCAAAAGCGCTATGCGCAGGCCGACCGGCTGTTCAACGAGGCGCTCGAGCAGCCGCGCTACCAGGCCAGGGCCAAGACCTGGATGGCCAAGGGCCTGTGCCTGCAGAGCGCGGGCCAGGTCAAGGCCTCCGAGGAAGCATTGTTCAAGGCCTATGAAATGGACGCCGGCAATCCGGTTGTCGCTTACAACCTGGCCAACGTGCTGTATGTTCAGGGGGATGTGACGCGTGCCCAGTTCTATATCCGCCGCCTGAACAACAGCGAGCAGGCCAACGCCGAGTCGCTGTGGCTGGGCATCAAGGTGGAGCGTGCGCTGGGAGACCGGCTGGCGATGGAGCAGCTGGCCGGCCCGCTGGGCAGGCGTTTTCCGGAATCGCGCGAGTGGTTGGCCTATCAACGGGGTGCATTCAATGAGTGAGAGAGAGTTGCAGATGTCCGGTGTTTTGGAGACGCAACAGAGTGAGGCGCCAGCGCGCGCCAGCGCCGGCCAGCAGCTGCGCAGCGCGCGCGAGGCCGCGGGCCTGCATGTGGCCGCGCTTGCGGGCGCGCTCAAGGTGCCGGTGCACAAGCTCGAGGCCCTCGAGGCCGACAATTACGCGGCTTTCCCCGATACCGTGTTCATGCGCGCGCTGGCTTCCAGCATCTGCCGCAGCCTGGGCATGGATGCCCAGCCGGTGCTCGACCAGCTGCCGCGCAACGCGCCCCAGGGCCTCAATCCCCAGCGCACGCATTTGAACGCGCCCATCAAGGAGCGCGCAGGCAAGAGCGGCGGCGGCATGACGGCCGGCAACAGCGGTGTCTCGACCAAGGCGGTGGCCGCGGTGGCGGTGCTGCTGATCGGCGCTGCAGCCGTTTATTTCCTGCCCAGCGGCATTCTTGACCGCGACGACAGCGGTCAAGACGCGCCGGCGACGGTGAGCCAGCCTGTCGACGCTGCGGCCGTGCAGACACCGGTGGCGCCTGCGGTCATCGATACGCCGGCGGCAGCGCTGCCCGCCGAGCCCGCGGCCGCAGCGCCGGCTGCCGCAGCACCGGCTGCCGCAGCATCGGCTGCCGCACCTGTCGCCGCCGAAACGCCTGCGCCCGCCGCCGGTACGCCCGTTGCCGGTA
>NZ_JAVWWA010000014.1:21141-57936 GCF_036666375.1 Comamonas sp.
GCACCTGTCGCCGCCGAAACGCCTGCGCCCGCCGCCGGTACGCCCGTTGCCGGTACGCCCGCTGCCGGTATGCCCGCCGCCGGTACGCCGGTCGCTGCCGCGCCGCTGCCGCCCGGCCAGCAGTCGCTGGTCTTCAATGCCTCGGCCCCTTCCTGGGTACAGGTCAAGGATGCACGCGGTGCCGTGGTGTTGAGCAAGAATCTGGCAGCCGGGGAGTCCGCCCAGGTCGCGGCGCAGCTGCCGGTGCAGGTGGTGGTGGGTCGCGTCGCGGTCACCACGCTGCAGGTCGGCGGCCAGGCTTTCGACCTTGCGGCCGCGGCCCAGGGTAAAGACGTAGCACGCTTCGAGGTGAAATAAGTGAACAGCAAAGAACAGCTGCCCATCCCCATGTCCGCTCCCGCGGCGCGGCGCTCGCGCCAGGCGCGCGTGGTCTGGGGAGATCGTGTCGTGACGGTGGGCGGCGATGCGCCGGTGCGCATCCAGTCGATGACCAATACCGACACGGTCGAGGCCGTGGAAACCGCGATACAGATCCGTGAACTGGCCCAGGCCGGCTCGGAAATGGTGCGCATCACCGTGAACACGCCCGAGGCGGCCGCGGCCGTGCCTTATATCCGCGAGCAGCTCGACCGCATGGGCGAGAACGTGCCGCTGGTCGGCGACTTCCATTACAACGGTCACCGCCTGCTGACCGATTATCCGGAATGCGCGAAGGCGCTGTCCAAATACCGCATCAACCCCGGCAACGTGGGCAAGGGCGACAAGCGCGACAAGCAGTTCGGCCAGATGATTGAAGCCGCGGCGCGCTACGACAAGGCGGTGCGCATAGGCGTCAACTGGGGCAGTCTCGATCAGGAATTGCTCGCCAGCCTGATGGACGAGAACGGCCGCCGCGCCCAGCCCTGGGACCCGCGCCAGGTGATGTACGAAGCGCTGATCACGTCGGCCATCGACTCCGCGCGCCTGGCCGAAAGCATGGGCCTGGCCGGCAACCAGATCATCCTGTCGTGCAAGGTCAGCGGCGTGCAGGACCTGATTTCGGTCTACCGCGAGCTGTCGCGCCGCTGCGACTATGCGCTGCACCTGGGCCTGACCGAAGCCGGCATGGGCACCAAGGGTACGGTGGCCTCGGCCGCGGCGCTGTCGGTGCTGCTGCAAGAAGGCATTGGCGACACCATCCGCGTCTCGCTCACGCCCCAGCCCGGCGAGGCACGCACCCAGGAAGTGGTGGTCGCCGCGGAAATCCTGCAGTCGCTGGGAATGCGCATGTTCGTGCCCAGCGTCACGGCCTGCCCGGGGTGCGGGCGCACCACCAGCACCACGTTCCAGGAGCTGGCCAAGCGCATCGACGACCATCTGCGCGCGCAGATGCCGGTCTGGCGCCTGAACTATCCGGGCGTGGAAGCGATGCGCGTGGCCGTCATGGGCTGCATCGTCAACGGCCCGGGCGAAAGCAAGCATGCCGACATCGGCATCAGCCTGCCGGGCAACGGCGAAGCACCGGCCGCGCCGGTGTTCATCGATGGCGAAAAGGCCTTGACGCTGCGCGGGGACAACATCGCCGAGGAATTCCACGCGCTGGTCGACAACTATGTGCGCCGCCGTTACGGCGCCCAGGCGCAATAAGTCGCTGCCCGCTGCGCTGCCCGCGCAGCGCCTGAATCTTGATCTCACCCATTTTTGCCGTGACCACTGAAACCAAAACCTCTCCCAAGCCGGGAAAGATTGTTGCCGTCAAAGGCATGAACGATATTCTTCCCCCCGATTCCGCCCGCTGGGAATGGCTGGAGGAAAAAGTGCGCAGCCTGATGCAGCGCTATGCCTACCGCAACATCCGCACGCCCATCGTCGAGCCCACGCCGCTGTTCGTGCGCGGTCTGGGCGAGGTCACCGATATCGTCGAGAAGGAAATGTATTCCTTCGAGGACCGGCTCAACGGCGAGCAGCTCACGCTGCGCCCCGAAGCCACGGCCGGCGTGGTGCGCGCGGTGGTCGAAAGCAATCTGCTGTATGACGGCGGCAAGCGCCTGTACTACATGGGCCCGATGTTCCGCCACGAGCGTCCGCAGCGCGGCCGTTACCGCCAGTTCCACCAGATCGGTGCCGAGGCGCTGGGCTTTCACGGCCCCGAAGTCGATGCCGAACTGATTCTTCTGGCCGACGCGCTGTGGAAGGAACTGGGCCTGCAGCAGGTGCGCCTGGAACTCAACAGCCTGGGCCAGCCCGACGAGCGCCGCGCGCACCGCGCCGCGCTGATCACCTATCTGGAGCAGCACCAGGACCTGCTCGACGAGGAAGCCAAGCGCCGCCTGCACAGCAACCCGCTGCGCATTCTCGACACCAAGAACCCGGCCATGCAGGCCATGGTCCAGGCCGCGCCGCGGCTGCTCGACTTCCTGGGCGAAGCCTCGCTGGCCCACCTCAACGCCGTCACCGCCATCCTCGACGCCAACGGCGTGGTCTGGAGCATCAACCCGCGCCTGGTGCGCGGCATGGACTACTACAACCTCACGGTGTTCGAGTTCATCACCGATCAGCTGGGCTCGCAGGGCACGATCTGCGGCGGCGGCCGCTATGACTACCTGATCGAGCAGATCGGCGGCAAGTCGGCACCGGCCGTGGGTTGGGCGCTGGGTGTCGAGCGCGTGCTCGAACTGGTCAAGGAAGCCGGTCTGGCGACGGCCGCGCCCGTGCCCGACGCCTATGCGGTGGTGCCCGATGCGGCCGCGCTGCCCCAGGTCAGCCAGGTGATACAGGCGCTGCGCGGCGCCGGCGTCAGCGTGCAGCTGCACAGCCCCTCGGGCGCTGCGGGCGAGGGCATGGGCAGCATGAAGTCGCAGTTCAAGAAAGCCGATGCGAGCGGCGCGCGCTTTGCGCTGGTGTTCGGTTCGGACGAACTCGCGCAGGGCCAGGTCACGGTCAAATCGCTGCGCGACGGCAGCGGCGCCCAGACCACGCAATCCCTCAGCGCCGTGGCGCAGTGGGCGACCCTTCTACAATCGACAGACTAAAAACACCCAGCATAGCCATGGCCCAACATTTCGATCTTGAAGAACAAGAGCAACTTGACCAGCTCAAGCATTTCTGGAACAAATGGGGCACCCCGATCACGGGTGCCCTGATTGTTGTGTTCGGCAGCTTCGCGGCCTGGAATGGCTACCAATACTGGCAGGCGCGCCAGGCCACGCAGGCCGCGGCGCTCGCGGATGCAGTGACCCAGGCCGTCGAAGGCAAGCAGCTCGACCGCATAGGCCAGGCGCTGACCGATCTGAAGAGCAGCTATTCCGGCACCCAGCAGGCCGCGCAGTCGGGTCTGCTGGCCGCCAAGGCCTATGCCGATGCGGGCCAATGGGACCAGGCCAAGGATGCGCTCAGCTGGGTTGCCGACAAGGGCAGCGACAACGGTCTGCAGGCGCTTGCGCGCCTGCGCCTGGCCGCGGTGCTGCTCGAGCAAAAGCAGCCCGATGCCGCGCTGCAGCAACTGTCGGCCGCGTTCCCCGCGGAGTTCACGGCCGTGGCCGCCGACCGCCGTGGCGACGTCTATGCGCTGCAGGACAAGAAGACCGAAGCCGTGGCTGAATACGAAAAAGCCTACAAGGCATTCGACAGCCAGATCGACTATCGCCGCCTGGTGGAATTCAAGCTCAATGCACTGGGCGTGCAAGTCCAGGCCAAGGCCAGCCCAACGGAAGCCAAACTATGACCCGCAGCCTGCCAACGCGCCTGGTGCGCAGCCTCTGTACTTTCGGCCTGATCGTGAGCCTCGGCGGCTGTGCGTTCTGGAACTCCAGCAAGGTCAAGCCCGCGGATCTGGGGCCCAATGTGGCCCTGCTGCCCGTGCAGAAGGCCTGGACGGCTAAAATCGCGCCCCTTGGGCAATTGCCCCTGGTGCCGCATGTGCATGGCACGACCGTGGTGCTGGCAAGCATAGATGGCAGCCTGCAGGCGCTGGACGCCAGCTCGGGTGCCTCGCTGTGGCAGGCCAAGGTCGGCCAGCCGCTGACGGCCGGCGTGGGCGGCAATGAACGCCTGCAGGCCGTGGTCACGCGCGCTAACGAAGTGGTGCTGCTGGAGCAGGGCCGTGAAGTCTGGCGCAAGCGCCTGCCCGCGGCGTCGTACACGCCGCCGCTGGTCGCTGGCGGCCGCGTGTTCGTGCTGTCGGCCGACCGCGCGCTCACGGCCTTCGATGCCGAGAATGGACGCCAGCTGTGGGTGCAGCAACGTACCGGCGAATCGCTGGTGCTGCGCCAGGCGGGCGTGCTCACGGCCGTCGGCGATACGCTGATGGCCGGTCTCGCGGGCCGGCTCGTGGGCCTGAATCCCGACAACGGCGCCGTGCTGTGGGAAGCCGCTTTGGCCAGCCCGCGCGGCACCAACGATGTCGAGCGCCTGGTCGACCTGGTGGGGCCGCTGAGCCGCGAAGGCGGGCAGCTGTGCGCCCGCACCTTCCAGGCCTCGGTGGCCTGCGTGGACGTGGGCAGTGCACGTCTGCAGTGGGCCCAGCCGGCCCGGGGCGCGCAAGGCGTGGGCGGTGACGCCGAACGCATTGTCGGCTCCGAAGGCAATGGAACAGTGATCGCATGGCGGCGTGCCGATGGCAGCCGCCTGTGGTCAACGGATCGCCTGCAACTGCGCAAGCTGACAGCACCTTTGCTGTTGGGGCGCTCAGTGGTGGTGGGCGATGACGAAGGTCTGGTGCATCTGTTGTCCAAAGAGGATGGTTCTCCGTTGAACCGCCTGACGACCGATGACTCCGGGATTGCTGCAGCACCGGTGGTGGCTGCGGATACGCTGGTGGTCGTGACGCGCAATGGTGGCGTGTACGGCTTCCGGCCGGATTGATAGGTATTCTGGGATGAAGCCAGTTATTGCCCTTGTAGGGCGCCCGAATGTGGGCAAATCGACGCTGTTCAATCGGCTCACGAAGTCGAGAGATGCGATCGTCGCCGACTATGCCGGGTTGACGCGGGACCGTCATTACGGCCAGGGCAAGCAGGGCAAGCACGAGTACATCGTGATTGACACCGGCGGCTTCGAACCCGATGCAACCAGCGGCATTTTCAAGGAAATGGCCAAGCAGACGCAACAGGCCGTGGCCGAAGCCGATGTGGTCATCTTCGTGGTCGATGCGCGTGCCGGTGTCTCGGCACAGGACCATGACATCGCCAAGTACCTGCGGCGTCTGGGCAAGCCCTGCCTGCTGATCGCCAACAAGGCCGAAGGCATGCTCGAAGGCGTGCAGCTGACCGAGTTCTACGAACTCGGTCTGGGCGCGGTGCACCCGGTGTCCGCGGCCCACGGCCAGGGTATTCGCGGCCTGGTCGAGCTCGCGCTCGAACCGCTGCACCTGCCCGAGCCCGAAGAGGAATCGCTGGAAGAGGGCGAACTCGGCCCGATCAAGCTGGCCGTCGCCGGCCGTCCCAATGCCGGCAAGTCGACGCTGATCAACACCTGGCTGGGTGAAGAGCGCCTGGTCGCATTCGACATGCCGGGCACGACGCGCGACGCGATTTCCGTGCCGTTCGAGCGCAACGGCCAGAAGTTCGAGCTGATCGACACTGCCGGCCTGCGCCGCAAGGGCAAGGTGTTCGAAGCCATCGAGAAGTTCTCGGTGGTCAAGACGCTGCAGGCCATCGAGTCGGCCAACGTCGTGCTGCTGCTGATCGATGCGACGCAGGGCGTGACCGAGCAGGACTCGCACATCGCCGGGTTCATCCTGGAAAGCGGTCGCGCCGTGGTGCTGGCCGTGAACAAGTGGGATGCGGTCGACGAGTACCAGCGCGAGCTGCTGCAGCGCTCGATCGAGTCGCGCCTGTCGTTCCTCAAGTTCGCGTCCATGCACTTCATCTCGGCGCGCAAGCGCCAGGGCCTGGGCCCGGTCTGGGCATCGATCGCCCAGGCGCACAAGGCAGCCACCTGCAAGATGTCGACACCGGTGCTCACGCGCCTGCTGCTCGAAGCGGTTCAGTTCCAGGCGCCCAAGCGCGCCGGCATGTTCCGCCCCAAGATGCGTTACGCCCACCAGGGCGGCATGAACCCGCCGGTCATCGTGATCCACGGCAACTCGCTCGAGCATGTGACGGACGTGTACAAGCGCTTCCTCGAAGGGCGTTTCCGCAAGGAGTTCAATCTCGTGGGCACGCCGCTGCGCATCGAGATGAAGACTTCGGCGAATCCTTACGCCGACAAAGACAAATAATCGCCGCAAGACCCCCGACGAAAGTGGCCCCCAAGGGCCACTTTTGCATTGGGCGGCCCGGCCGCAAAAGACCTCGGTGCCCCCCGGTAATCCGGGGTCCGCAAGGCTTGTGGTAAGGTGTCGGTTTACAACAACACTCCTTGAACACGGAGAATATCGTGAGCAATAAAGGCCAACTCCTCCAAGATCCGTTCCTGAACGCGCTGCGTCGCGAGCATGTGCCGGTCTCGATTTATCTCGTCAACGGCATCAAGCTCCAGGGTCAGATCGAGTCTTTTGACCAGTACGTCGTGCTTCTGCGCAATACCGTCACCCAAATGGTGTACAAGCACGCCATTTCCACCATTGTTCCCGGCCGTGCCGTGAACTTCTCCACAGCCGAAACCGCTGCGGACAACGAAGCCGCTGGCGCTTGAGATTGCACCACCCAGTCTTTTCCCCCGCGACCGGGAGTCGCGTACTGACGGAGCGTCTGCATGGGCACTCCTGATACTCCCAACGGCCCCGCCACACCGGTCCTTCTGGTCGGTGTGGATTTCGGGCTGCCCCATTTTGATTCCGAGCTCGAAGAGCTCGGATTGCTCGCCCAGACCGCAGGCCTGGAGCCCGTCGCGCGCCTGACCTGCAAGCGCAAGGTGCCCGACGCGGCGCTTTTCGTCGGCAGCGGCAAGGCCGACGAGATCCGCATGCTCGCGCAGATGCATGGTGCGCAGGAAATCCTGTTCGACCAGGCGCTGAGCCCGGCGCAGCAGCGCAACCTCGAGCGCCATCTGGACATGCCGGTCACCGACCGCACGCTGCTGATTCTCGAGATTTTCGGCCAGCGCGCGCGCAGCCATGAAGGCAAGCTCCAGGTGGAGCTCGCGCGCCTGCAGTATCTGGCCACACGCCTGGTGCGCCGCTGGTCCCATCTGGAGCGCCAGCGCGGCGGTATCGGTGCGCGCGGCGGCCCGGGTGAAACCCAGATCGAGCTCGATCGCCGGATGATCGACAAATCGATCAAAAGCACGCGCGAGCGCCTGGTCAAGGTCAAGAAGCAGCGCGCCACGCAGCGCCGCCAGCGCGAGCGCCAGGACGTGTTCAACGTCTCGCTGGTCGGCTACACCAATGCCGGCAAGTCGACGCTGTTCAATGCGCTGGTCAAGGCCCGCGCCTACGCGGCCGACCAGCTGTTCGCGACGCTGGACACGACCACGCGCCAGTTGTATTTGAGCGATGCGCGCCAATCTGTGTCCCTGTCGGATACCGTGGGCTTCATCCGCGATCTGCCACACGGCCTGGTCGATGCGTTCCAGGCGACGCTGCAGGAGGCGATAGACGCCGATCTGCTGCTGCATGTGGTCGATGCGTCGAATCCCGCGTTCCCCGAGCAGATCGCTGAAGTGCAGAAAGTGCTTGCCGAAATCGGTGCTGACGGAATTCCCCAGTTGCTGATCTTCAACAAGCTCGATGCCATTCCCGCTGAATTGCGGCCGGTATTGCTGCAGGATACATATGAGTGGGACGGTCAACCCGTGCCACGGCTGTTCGTCAGCGCGCGCGCGGGTGAAGGTCTGCCAGCATTGCGCCAGTCGCTCACCGAGAGCGTTCTGGCAGCGAAGGGGGCGGATAAGATCCCCGACAACCCCGCTGATTTATGAGGCGCCAAGCCCTGTTTGGGCAAAATGCCGAAGGGATCCCTGTCTTTTTGCAAAATACTTGAGACTTTTCGCATGAATTTTTCACACCGCGCGTCCCGTTGGGCGCTGCTGCCCAAGCGCCTTCGGGGGATGTTCAACCTGAACGATCCCCGCTGGGGTCGGGGCGATGACAAGGACTCGGACGGCTCGGGACAAGGTCCCCGGCCCGACGGCGACCGCCCGATTCCTCCGGCGAACGGCCGCGATCGCCGGCCGCAAGGCCAGGGCCAGGGCAATCCCCCGGACCTGGACGAGCTGTGGGGTGACCTCAACCGCAAGCTGGCGGGACTGTTCCGCGGCAAGAATGGCGGCAACGGCCAGCCGCCCGGCGGCAATGGCGGCTTCCAGCCGGACATGAAGAATGCCGGTGCCGGCATCGGTGTGATCGCCGGCGTTGCCGTGCTGATCTGGCTGGGCACGGGCTTCTTCATCGTGCAGGAAGGCCAGCAGGCCGTGATCACCCAGTTCGGCAAGTACCAGAGTACGGTCGGTGCGGGTTTCAACTGGCGCCTGCCTTATCCCATCCAGCGCCATGAACTGGTGTTCGTGACGCAGATCCGCTCCACCGATGTCGGCCGCGACAACGTGATCAAGAGCACGGGTCTGCGCGAATCGGCCATGCTGACGCAGGACGAGAACATCGTCGAAATCAAGTTTGCCGTGCAGTACCGCCTGAGCGATGCGCGCGCCTGGCTGTTCGAGAGCAAGAACCCGGCCGAGGCCGTGGTCCAGGCCGCCGAAACGTCGGTGCGTGAAGTCGTCGGCAAGATGCGCATGGATGCGGCGCTGTCCGAAGAGCGCGACCAGATCGCGCCGCGCGTGCGCCAGCTGATGCAGACCATTCTCGACCGCTACAAGGTCGGCGTGGAAGTCGTGGGCATCAACCTGCAGCAGGGCGGCGTGCGTCCGCCCGAGCAGGTGCAGGCCTCGTTCGACGACGTGCTCAAGGCCGCGCAGGAGCGCGAGCGCGCGAAGAACGAAGCCCAGGCCTATGCCAACGACGTCGTGCCGCGCGCGGTCGGTGTCGCTTCGCGCATGCAGGAAGAAGCCGCGGGCTACAAGGAACGCATCGTGGCCCAGGCCCAGGGTGACGGCCAGCGCTTCAGCTCGCTGCTGACCGAATACCAGAAGGCGCCCCAGGTCACGCGCGACCGCCTGTATCTCGAAAGCATGCAGCAGATCTACGGCAACGTGACCAAGGTGCTGGTCGATTCGAGCAAGGGCTCGAACCTGCTGTACCTGCCGCTCGACAAGATCATGCAGTCCGCGGGCCAGGCGGGTGGCGCGACCGACAGCTCCGCAGCGGGCGCCGCCAGCGCCCCGGCCGCAGGCACGGTGACCGTGCCTTCCTCCACCCTGAATGATGCCCGTGCGCGCGACAATGGTCGTTCGCGCGAGCGCGATGCTCGCTAGGAGATTCTTGTGAACAGAGTCGGATTTATTGTCTCCACCCTGCTGGTGGTGCTGGCCTTGCTCAGCTCCATGCTGTTTGTCGTCGATCAGCGCCAGTTCGGCGTGGTCTACGCGCTCGGCCAGATCAAGGAAGTGATCACCGAGCCGGGCCTGCACATCAAGATGCCCCCGCCGTTCCAGAACGTGCGCTACCTCGACAAGCGTCTGCTGACGCTCGACAGCACCGATACCGAGCCTATGCTGACCGCTGAAAAGCAGCGCGTGGTGATCGACTGGTATGTGCGCTGGCGCATCTCCGAGCCTTCGGAGTACATCCGCAACGTGGGCCTGGACGAGACCGCGGGCACGATGCAGCTCAACCGCGTGGTGCGCAATGCTTTCCAGGAGGAAATCAACAAGCGCACCGTCAAGGACCTGCTGGCCGACAAGCGTGAAGCGCTGATGGCCGATGTGAAGCGCGAAGTGCTCGAATCCGTGCGCGGCGCCAAGCCCTGGGGCATGGACGTGGTCGATGTGCGCATCACGCGCGTCGACTATGCGGAATCGATCACCGAGTCGGTCTACCGCCGCATGGAAGCCGAGCGCAAGCGCGTGGCCAACGAGCTGCGTTCGACCGGCGGCGCCGAAGGCGAAAAGATCCGCGCCGACGCCGATCGCCAGCGCGAAGTCACGATCGCCAACGCCTACCGCGACGCGCAGAAGATCAAGGGCGAAGGCGATGCCGAAGCCGCGCGCATCTATGCCGAGGCCTTTGGCCGCGATCCGCAGTTCGCGCAGTTCTACCGCAGCCTCGAAGCCTACAAGGCCAGCTTCAGCAAGAAGAGCGACGTGATGGTGCTCGACCCCGCGTCGTCGGAATTCTTCAAGGCCATGCGCAGCGGCGCCGCGGCCAAGTAGGCATCCCGACTGCGCCTGGCCTGTACGGGCGCATGACCGGAAAAAAAAGAGGGGCTCAGGCCCCTCTTTGCATTGGCGGGCACGTTGGATGGCCGGGGCCGGGCTGCGGACTTTCCGCACCCAATACCTGTCATTAAGCAAGCAATACTGTGTGACGAGGCTAGGCCTTGGTGCAAGGAAGGGTGGGATGTCGCAGCTATCCCGTAGAATCGCGTTTTTAACAGCCTCCCCTTTTTTCCATGTCTGCTTGGGTCCTGCCGGATCACATCGCCGATGTATTGCCTTCCGAGGCACGGCACATCGAAGAATTGCGTCGAGGATTGCTCGATACGGCGCGTAGCTACGGGTATGAGCTGGTCATGCCTCCCCTTCTGGAGCATCTGGAGTCCCTGCTGACGGGTACCGGCGAAGCCCTGGACCTGCAGACGTTCAAGCTGGTTGACCAGCTTTCCGGACGTTCGCTGGGTCTGCGCGCCGATACCACCCAGCAGGTGGCCCGCATCGACGCCCATCTGCTCAATCGCCGAGGCGTCACACGCCTTTGCTATTGCGGCCCGGTGCTCCATACCCGTCCTGATCGTCCACGCGCCACGCGTGAGCCGCTGCAGTTCGGCGCGGAAATCTATGGCCATGCCGGCCTGGAGGCCGACCTCGAAGCCCTGCTGCTCGCGCTGGCCTGCCTGCGCAGCGCCCAGGTGAGCGACGTCAGCGTCGACATGGCCGATGTGCGCGTGGTGCGCAGCCTGCTCGCCGGTGTGGACGTCGACGCCCAGGTGCTGCATGCCGTGCACGCCGCGCTCGCCACCAAGGATGCGAGCGAGCTGGCCCAGCTGACGCGTGATTTTCCCGCGGCTTCGCGCAACGGCCTGATGGCCTTGCTGCAGCTGTACGGCGACGTGCAGGTGCTGGACGAAGCCGAGAAGGTGCTCGCGGGCGTGCCCGGCGTGGCCGAAGTGCTGACCCACCTCAAGTGGCTGGCAGCGCGGCTCGACGGCGTGAACGTGACCTTCGATCTCGCCGACCTGCGCGGCTATGGCTACTACAGCGGCACGCGCTTCGCGATGTACGTGCCCGGTGCCAGCGATGCGCTGGTGCGCGGCGGCCGTTACGACGAGGTCGGTGCGGTGTTCGGTCGCAACCGGCCCGCGGCCGGCTTCAGCCTGGACATCAAGCAACTGGTGAGCGTGGTGCCCACGCGCGCCCTCAAGGCCGCGATCCGCGCGCCCTGGGGCGATGCGCAGGACGTGAGCGCGGCGATTGCCGCCTTGCGCCAGCAGGGCGAGACGGTGGTCTGCGTGCTGCCGGGCCACGGAAGCGAAGTAGACGAATTTCACTGCGACCGAGAACTGGTGCAAGTCGCCGGGCAATGGGTCGTACAAGCCATTTCAGGCATTTGACATTTCATCGGATTTGAATATGAAAGCAACCAAAGGTCGCAACGTGGTCGTGGTCGGCACCCAGTGGGGTGACGAAGGCAAGGGCAAGCTCGTGGACTGGCTCACGGAAAGCGCCCAGGGCGTCGTGCGCTTCCAGGGCGGTCACAATGCCGGTCACACCTTGGTCATCAACGGCGTCAAGACCGCGCTGCACCTGATTCCCAGCGGCATCATGCGCGCCGGCGTCAAGTGCTACATCGGCAACGGCGTGGTGCTGTCGGCCGCCAAGCTGTTCGAGGAAATCGAAGGCCTGGAAAAAGCCGGCGTGCAGGTGCGCAACCGCCTGCGCGTGAGCGAAGCCTGCCCGCTGATCCTGCCTTTCCATGCAGCCCTCGACGTCGCCCGCGAAGCCGCGCGCGAGCAGGGCGGTACCGAGAAGATCGGCACCACCGGCCGCGGCATAGGCCCGGCCTACGAAGACAAGATCGCGCGCCGCGCGCTGCGCGTGCAGGATCTGAAGTACCCCGAGCGCTTCGCCACCAAGCTGCGCGAACTGCTGGCCCTGCACAACCACATCCTGGTGCATGTGCTCGGCTCGAAGAACTTCACTTTCGGTGATGCGCTCAAGCCCTACATCGCCGACGGCGAAGTGCAGTTCGACGCGGTCTACGACGAGGCCATGCGCCACGCCGAGCTGCTCAAGCCCATGATGGCCGACGTCTCGCGCGAGCTCAACGAAGCCCACCAGGCCGGCGGCAACCTGCTGTTCGAAGGCGCGCAAGGCACGCTGCTCGACGTGGACCACGGCACCTACCCCTATGTGACCTCGAGCAACTGCGTGGCCGGCAACGCCGCCGCCGGTTCGGGCGTGGGCCCGAGCCTGCTGCACTACGTGCTGGGCATCACCAAGGCGTATTGCACGCGCGTCGGCGGCGGCCCGTTCCCCACCGAACTCGATTGGGAAAAGGAAGGCACGCCCGGTTATCACATGAGCACCATCGGTGCCGAAAAGGGCGTGACCACGGGCCGCAGCCGCCGTTGCGGCTGGTTTGACGCGGCCCTGCTCAAGCGCTCGGCCCAGGTCAACGGCCTGTCGGGTCTGTGCATCACCAAGCTCGACGTGCTCGACGGCCTCGAGGAACTCAAGCTCTGCGTCGGTTACGAACTCGACGGCGAAACCATAGACCTGCTGCCCATGGGCGCGGACGACATCGCGCGCTGCAAGCCGATCTACGAAACCATTCCCGGCTGGACCGATTCGACCGTGGGCGTGACCGACTACGACAAGCTGCCGGCCTCGGCGCGTCGCTATCTGGACCGCATCGCCGAAGTGACCGGCGTGCCGATCGCCATGGTGTCGACCAGCCCCGACCGCGATCACACGATCCTCATGCACAACCCCTACAGCGCAGCCTGATCGCCGCCGTCTGTATCCACGACTGAAAACAGGAAAGCACCATGTTGACCGAAGACGGTAATCACCTGTACGTAAGCTACGACGAGTACCACGGCCTGATCGAGAAGCTCGCGCTCAAGATCCACCAGTCCGGCTGGGAATTCGACACCATCCTGTGCCTGGCACGCGGTGGCCTGCGCCCCGGTGACATCCTGAGCCGCATTTTCGACAAGCCCCTGGCCATCATGTCCACCAGCTCCTACCGCGCCGAAGCCGGCACGGTGCAGGGCCACCTGGACATCGCACGCTTCATCACCACGCCCAAGGGCGAGATCGCGGGCCGCGTGCTGCTGGTCGACGACCTCGCGGACTCGGGCCACACGCTCAATGCCGTGGTCGGAATGCTCAAGAGCAACTACGCTCCCATCACCGAGCTGCGCAGCGCGGTGATCTGGACCAAGGGCCTGTCGACCTTCAAGGCCGACTACTCGGTGGAATTCCTGCCGACCAATCCCTGGATCCACCAGCCGTTTGAAAGCTACGACAACATGGGCCCGCAAAAGCTGCTGGAAAAGTGGAAACTCTAAGCACCCCCTGAGCGGCTTACGCCGCTTCCCCCTCTCAACCTTCGGTGGAGGGGGGCGGCACCATCGCTGCGGGGCGGCCCTTGCTCGGTGCCCCTGAGCTGGGGCATGCTAGGTTTGGAAAACGTGAATGACTTTTTCCGCCGATATCCAAGACCGCTTAGGCGGTCTTTTTTTTGCCGCGCCGCCCTGTGTCACTGTTGGTTTTAGATGACATCTGGTGACAAGCTTTGGTGCACACGCACGCACCAGTGTGGCGCGCAGATACACTGCACGCACTCTAGAAAGTGGTGGTTTGTGAAGCGCAATT
This sequence comes from Comamonas sp., assembly GCF_036666375.1. GTDB lineage: Bacteria > Pseudomonadota > Gammaproteobacteria > Burkholderiales > Burkholderiaceae_C > Comamonas. Next base: position 34,996 of record NZ_JAVWWA010000014.1, read on the forward strand.
CTTTCGAGCAGCGACGCGCTGCCCTGGTTTTGATCGGATGGGCCGGTGTGGCCGCCACGGGGGCCTTCGCTGCGCCACCCGCAACGCCGGTTCCGGCCGCTGCCGCGCCGCTGCCCGCGGCGAATACGCCCCCGGCCAAGCTGCCCCCGATCTTCGTGCTCAATTCGCTCGATGCCTCGGTCAGCGTGATCGATCCCGAACGCTGGGTCGAGACCCAGCGCATTCCCACGGGCAAGGAGCCGCACCATCTTTATCTGACGCCCGACGAGAAATCGCTGATCGTCGCCAATGCGCTGGGCGATTCGCTGACCTTCCTCGATCCGCGCACGGCCCAGGTGCAGCGCGTGGTGCGCGATATTTCCGATCCCTACCACCTGCGCTTCAGTCCCGACATGAAGTGGCTGGTGACGGCCGCCAACCGGCTCGACCATATCGACTTCTACCGCTGGGACGGCCAGCAGCCGGTGCTTGCCAAACGCGTGAGCACGGGCAAGACCCCCAGCCACCTGTGGATAGACGCGCGCAGCGCCACGCTGTATTCGACCATGCAGGACAGCGACGAGCTGGTCGCGATCGACATGGCGACGCAGGTCATCACCGCGCGCGTGCGCACCGGTGCCATGCCCGCCGACATCTACGGCAGCCCCGACGGCAAGCGGCTCTACATCGGCCTCACGGGCAGCGACAGCGTGGAAGTGTTCGACATCTCCGCCGGCCCGCCGCGCAACATGGCGCTGATCAAGACCGGCAAGGGCGCGCACGCGTTCCGCGCCGCGGGCGACAAGCGCCATCTCTATGTCAGCAACCGCGTGGCCAACACCATAGGCAAGATCGACATGCAGACCCAGCAGCTGGTCGACACCTATCCCGCGCCCGGCGGTCCGGACTGCATGGAAGTCTCGGCCGACGGCCGCTACATCTATCTGAGCTCGCGCTGGGCGCGCAAGCTGTCGGTGATCGACACGGTCGAGAAGAAGGTCGTGCGCCAGGTCAACGTGGGCAAGTCGCCGCACGGCGTGTGGACGCTGGCGCACGCGCCGCGCTGAAGTCATGGCGCTGCGCCGTAACGCCTTGCTCGCCGCCAGCCTGCTGGGCGCCAGCCTGCTGTCGTTCGGCGCCTGGGCCAAGGATGCCTGCAAACCGGTCTATCTGACGTTCGACACCGGCCACATGGGCGTCGCGCCGCTGGTCGCCGAAGTGCTGCAGCGCCAGCAGGTGCGCGTGACTTTCTTCGGCGCCAACGAGGCGACGAAGGAGGGCGACGGCAGCCTGGGCGAGCACTGGGCACCCTGGTGGCGCGCGCGCGCCGCCGAAGGCCATGCTTTCGCTTCCCACACCTGGTCGCATGCCTACTGGCGCGGTGATGCGGGCAGCCCCCAGGCACCGGCCTTTCGCGTCAAGCCTTCGGCCGGACCGCGCGAAGGCGAAACCTATACGCTCAGCGCCGCGGGCTACTGCGCCGAAATCAAGCAGTCGGCCGAGCGGCTGCAGCAGATCACGGGCAAGAAGCCGCTGCCGTTGTTTCGCGCGCCGGGCGGCAAGACTTCGCCCGCGCTGCTGGCCGCGGCCAGGTCCTGCGGCTGGGCGCATGTGGGCTGGTCGCCCGCGGGGTTTCTGGGCGACGAGCTGCCCAGCGAGCGCTTCAGCAACAAGGCCTTGCTGGCCCAGGCGCTGCAGCGCATACGCAGCGGTGATATCTTGTTGGCGCATCTGGGCATATGGTCACGCAAGGATGCCTGGGCGCCCGCGGTGCTCGAGCCGCTGATCGTCGGGCTGAAGGAGCAGGGCTTTTGCTTTCGCACGCTGGACACACATCCTGATTACCGTGATTGGATAACGCAGACGCGTTGAGTGGAGAGGTTATGCAGGTCTTGGTGGATTGGTTCAACGCAGCGCAACAGTGGCTGTTCGAGGGCGTGGTGCAGCCGCTGCTGTTTGGTCTGGGGCTGGGCAATCTGCTCGAGGACGGCTACACGGCCACGGGCTGGCTGCTGGTCGGGCTGATCCAGCTGGTGGTGATGGTGCTGCTGATCGCGCCGCTGCAGCGCCTGTGGCCCGTCGAGGCCGTGACCGACCGGCGCGCGATACGCGTCGATATTCTTTATACGCTGGTGCACCGGCTGGGCCTGTTTCGCATCGCGCTGTTCTTCTCTATCGATCCGTTGTGGGACCATCTGTTCGGCACGCTGCGCGTGTGGGGCATGCCCACCTATCACCTCGACAACCTCTGGCCCGGCGTGACCGACCAGGCCTGGGTCAGCCTGCTGCTGTACCTCGTGGTGTTCGACCTGCTCGACTACTGGATACACCGCGGCCAGCACCATTTCGGCTGGTGGTGGAAGCTGCATGCGCTGCACCATTCGCAGCGCCAGATGACGATGTGGAGCGACAACCGCAACCATCTGCTCGACGACCTGTTGCGCGACAGCATCATCGTGCTGGTGGCGCAGATCATCGGTCTGGCACCCGGCCAGTTCGTCGCCATCGTCGCCATCACCCAGCTCAGCGAAAGCCTGCACCACGCGAATCTGCGCCTGTGGTTCGGCCGCGTGGGCGAGCGGCTGTGGGTCAGCCCGCGCTTTCACCGCCGCCACCACACCATTGGAATCGGCCATGAAACGCCCGACGGCCAGCGTGTGCGCCGGGGTGGAAACAACTTCGCCGTGCTGCTGCCGGTGTGGGACATGCTGTTCGGCACGGCCAATTTCGAGCTGCGCTATGACCCTACCGGCATCCGGGATCAGGTCGAACCCGATGCCCGCGGACGCCTGCGTGACTATGGGGAAGGCTTCTGGAGCCAGCAGTGGCGCGGGGTTCTGCGTTTGATGGGTCGCGCTTGAGGCCCGCAATGGGTATCCTAGAGGCATGCGACTGCTTATCGACTCCTTCTGGCGTGCAGCAGCTTACTGTCTGCACAAACGGGTAATCCTCTGGTCCCTGGTCCCGCTGCTGTTCATGACCCTGTTGTCGACCGTGCTCGGTTACTTCTTCTGGGGGCCGACGGTGCAATGGGTGCAGGAACTGCTCGACGGCGCGGGCTGGCTGCAGACCGCCTGGGGCTGGCTGCAGGCGCGCGGCGTGGGCTTTGGCTCGGCCGCGGTGGCGCCGGTGCTGGTGGTGCTGGTCGCGATGCCCATCATCGTCGTGCTGTCGCTGCTGCTGGTCGCGTTGTGCATGGCGCCCGCGCTGGTGCGGCTGGTCGCCGAGCGGCGTTTTCCCATGCTAGAGCGCAAGCTGGGCGGCTCGCTGCTCGCGAGCCTCGCCTGGTCGCTGGGCTCGACGCTGATCGCGCTGATTGCCCTGGTCGTTTCCGTTCCGCTGTGGTTCGTGCCGCCGCTGGTGCTGATCATCCCGCCGCTGATCTGGGGCTGGCTCACCTACCGGGTCATGGCCTTCGATGCGCTGGCCGAGCACGCGAGCAAGCGCGAGCGGCGCGTGCTGTTCCTGCGCCATCGCTACAGCCTCATGGTCATGGGCGTGGTCTGCGGCTATCTGGGCGCTGCGCCGGCCATTGTCTGGGCTTCGGGCATGCTGTTCCTGGCCGCGTTCTGGGTGCTGATTCCGCTGGCAATCTGGATCTATGCGCTGGTGTTCGCGTTCTCGTCGCTGTGGTTCGCGCATTTCTGCCTGGCGGCGCTCGAGCTGCTGCGCGCCAACCCGCAGCCGGTCGACGCCGCCGACGTGATCGTGCCCTTGGCGCCCCAGCCCGAATCTTCGGCGCAGGTGCCGCCTCTTTCCTCCCCCCACAAGTGAGTGTTCATGGATTTGCAGTTTGGCGCCATCATCATTGGCGATGAGATTCTTTCGGGTAAAAGGGCAGACAAGCATCTGTCCAAGGTGATTGAACTGCTGGCGGCGCGTGGCCTGTCGCTGTCATACGCTGAATACATAGGGGACGACCGGCCGCGGCTCACGGCCGCGCTGGAGCGCGCGTTCGACAGCGCGAGCGTGGTGTTCTCGTTTGGCGGCATAGGCGCCACGCCCGACGACCATACGCGCCAGTGCGCGGCCCAGGCGCTGGGCGTGCCGCTGGCACTGCACCCCGAAGCCGTGGCGCTGATCGAGGAGCGCATGCGCGATGTCGCGGCCGAGAAGGGCGAAGTGTTCGAGCCCGGCCGGCCCGACAACCTGCACCGGCTGCAGATGGGCAATTTTCCGCAGGGCGCAAGCATCATCGCCAACCCCTACAACAAGATTCCCGGTTTTTCCTGCGCGGGCCGCGCGGGCGGTGCCGTGCATTTCGTGCCCGGCTTTCCGGTCATGGCCTGGCCCATGGTTGAAAGCGTGCTCGACCTGCACTATGCGCCGCTGTTCCATGGCCCTGCGCGGCAGGAGCGTTCGGTGCTGGTTTTTGGCGTGGGGGAGGCTACACTCACGCCGCTGATGCAGCAACTCGAAGCCGCCCATGGCGACATTCGGGTGTTCAGCCTGCCCAGCGTGGACCATGCGGTGCACGGCGCGCATGTCGAGCTCGGCATCAAGGGCCTGGCCACGGCGGTCGAATCCGCCTGGCCTGCACTGATTGAGGGCTTGCACTCTATTGGTGCGAATTACAGCACCGAAGTGGTGCGGAATGGGTGATTTTTTTCGGCATCGCAGAATTGCACCGTTTTGGTGAAGCTCGGCGCTGCCATGGTACGGTGCCTGCCTTTGGGCGAGCGGGTGAGCACCAGCGAATACGGCAATCGGAGTGCGTGCAAAGTTGGCACGCAAACTGCTTGAAGTATTGCAACATTTTTTGAACAAGCCGTTTTTGCAGGAGACCCTGATGGCTAAGACCGTTGCAGATGTGATGAAGATGGTGAAGGAGAACGAGGTCAAGTTTGTTGACCTGCGTTTCACCGATACCCGCGGCAAGGAACAGCACGTGACCGTGCCTGTGTCGCACTTCGATGAAGACAAGTTCACTTCGGGCCATGCATTCGACGGCTCCTCGGTGGCTGGCTGGAAGGGCATTGAAGCCTCGGACATGCAATTGATGCCCGATCCCGCCACCGCGAACATCGACCCCTTCTTCGAAGAAACCACGCTGTTCCTGCAGTGTGACGTGATCGAACCCAGCGACGGCAAGGCCTACGACCGCGATCCGCGTTCCATCGCCAAGCGCGCTGAAGCCTACCTGAAGGCATCGGGCCTGGGCGATACCGCCTACTTCGGACCCGAGCCAGAATTCTTCATTTTCGACGGCGTGCGCTGGGGTACCGAGCCTCACAACCCCTTCTTCGAAATCGAAGAATACGAAGCTCCCTGGAACAGCGGCACCAAGTTCGAAACCGGCAACCGTGGTCACCGTCCCCGTGCCAAGGGCGGCTACTTCCCCGTGCCTCCCGTCGACAGCACGCAAGACATGCGCGCCGAGATGTCGCTGATCCTCGAATCGCTGGGCATTCCGGTCGAAGTGTTCCACCACGAAGTGGCGGGCGCAGGCCAGAACGAAATCGGCACGCGCTTCTCCACGCTGGTGGAACGCGCCGACTGGACGCAGCAGCTCAAGTACGTCGTCTGGAACGTGGCCAACACCTATGGCAAGACGGCGACCTTCATGCCCAAGCCCTACGCTGGCGACAACGGCTCGGGCATGCACGTGCACCAGTCGGTCTGGAAAGACGGCAAGAACCTGTTTGCCGGCGACGGCTATGCCGGTCTGTCTGACTACGCGCTGTACTACATCGGCGGCATCATCAAGCACGCCCGTGCACTGAACGCCATCACCAACCCCGGCACCAACAGCTACAAGCGTCTGGTCCCCGGCTTCGAAGCTCCGGTCAAGCTGGCCTACTCGGCCAAGAACCGTTCGGCTTCGATCCGTATTCCTTACGTGTCGAACCCCAAGGGCCGCCGCATCGAAGCGCGCTTCCCCGATCCACTGGCCAACCCTTACCTGTGCTTCTCGGCTCTGCTGATGGCGGGTCTGGACGGCGTGGAAAACAAGATCCATCCCGGCGAAGCCGCGACCAAGGATCTGTACCATCTGCCCCCGGAAGAAGACAAGCTGGTGCCCACCGTGTGCCACAGCCTGGACCAGGCCCTCGAAGCCCTGGACGCCGACCGCGCGTTCCTGACCAAGGGTGGCGTGTTCTCGGACTCCATGCTCGATGCCTACATCGAACTGAAGATGACCGAAGTGACGCGTTTCCGCCAGGCCGTGCACCCTGTCGAATACGACATGTACTACTCGCTCTGATGGAGCCAGCTGCCGCCCCGCAAGGGGCGCAGCACAAGAGAAGCGGCGCAAGCCGCTTTTTTTTCGCCTGCACGGCGTGTGCAATGTGGGCGCACGCGCACAGCGCGCGGGGCAATTCGCCTGTTTGTCACCGGATCAGGCGATACTGTTGGTTACTGCGCCGCGCCTGTCCGCAGGCCAACGGTGACCGAGGACTGTGATGAAAAAACTGCTTGTACTCCTGTTATTGCCGCTGCTCGCACCCCTGGCTTCGGCCCAGAGCACGATCTACCGCTGTGGCAATGAATACACCAACAATGCGACCAGCGCCAAGGAGCGCGGTTGCAAGCCCGTGGAAGGCGGTCATGTGACCGTGATCCATGGCGGCCCGCCACCCGGTGCCTCGGCGGCACCCGCGGCGCCGGCCGCCCGCAGCGGCGCCGCGCCCGCGCCTGCACCGCGCGCCGAAGGCAGCGCCCAGCGCGTGCGCGATTCGGATGCGCGCGCCATCCTGCAGGGCGAGCTCGCCAAGTCGCAGGAACGCCTGGCCCAGCTGGAGCTCGAATACAACAACGGCAGCCCCGAGCGCTCGGCGCTGGAGCTGCGCAATCCCCAGGGCTATATCGAGCGCACGGCCAGCCTCAAGGCGCAGATCGCGCGCTACCAGAGCGACATCGCGGGTCTGCGCCGGGAAATTGCCCGCCTGCCGGCAGCCGCGGCCGATGTGCCCGTCAACTGAAGGCGTACATGCCCCTTTCCCTCGAGAACCGGCGCCCGGAAAGCGCCTACCATGTCTTCGATTCGCTCTGTACCCTGACGGCCGTGCTGGCGCTTGACGGTTCGGTGCTGTTTGCCAATGCGGCGCTGGAGAACGCGCTGGGCCTGTCGCGGCGCATGCTCGAAGGCAGCGACTTTTCCGAACACTTTGTCGACCCGGCGCTGCTGCACAAGGCCATGGACGGCGCGCGCGTGCAGGACTATGCGGCGCTGCGCTTCGAAGCCAGCCTGCGGCGCCAGGCCAAGGAGTCGATTCCCATGCAGGTGATCGTGTCGATCGCCGAAGGCTCGGGCCATGTGCTGCTCGAGATGTCGCCGCTCGAGCAGCAGGTGCGCCAGGACCGCGAGGAGCGGCTGATCGAGCAGACGCAGGCGCACAAGGAGCTGATACGCAACCTCGCGCACGAGATCAAGAACCCGCTGGGCGGCATTCGCGGCGCGGCGCAGCTGCTCGAGATGGACCTCGAGAGCCCCGAGATGCGCGAGTACACCCAGGTGATCGTGCACGAAGCCGACCGGCTGCAGAGCCTGGTCGATCGCCTGCTCGCGCCGCACCGCCATCCGCATCTGGTCGGCGACGTCAACATCCACGAAGTCTGCGAGCGCGTGCGCTCGCTGGTGCTGGTCGAGTACCCGCAGGGCCTGAGCGTGCGGCGCGACTACGACACCTCGATTCCCGAGTTCCGCGGCGACCGCGCGCAGCTGATACAGGCCGTGCTGAACATCGTGCAGAACGCCGCGCAGGCACTCGCGCCACGCATTGTGCAGGGCGATGCCTGCATCACTCTGCGCACACGCGTCGCGCGGCAGGTGACTTTTGGTAAACAGCGCTACCGCCTGGCATTGGAATTGCATGTGATAGACAACGGACCGGGCGTGCCAGAGACCATCAGGGACAGGATTTTCTATCCCCTGGTGTCTGGACGGGACGGCGGATCGGGTCTGGGGCTGACATTGGCCCAGACCTTTGTGCAGCGGCACGATGGCTTGATCGAATGCGACAGCCAGCCAGGTTGCACCGATTTCCGCATTCTCATCCCCTTGCCCTGAGGTCCATGACAACACCCAAGCGTAAGGAAGCAAGAAAGTATGAAGCCGATCTGGATAGTAGATGACGACCCTTCGATCCGCTTCGTCCTGGAAAAGGCCCTGGCACGGGAAAACCTGCCGACCCGCAGCTTCACCAATCCGCGCGAAGTGCTCGAGGCGCTGGCCGACATAGACGCCAGCGATCCCGCGCGCCAGCCTCCCCAGGTGCTGGTCAGCGATATCCGCATGCCCGGCGGCTCGGGCCTGCAGCTGCTCGAGCAGGTGCGCACCCAGCAGCCCGGCCTGCCGGTGATCATCATGACGGCGTACTCCGACCTGGACAGCGCCGTGTCGGCCTTCCAGCGCGGAGCGTTCGAATACCTGGCCAAGCCGTTCGACCTGCCCAAGGCCGTGGAGCTGATCCGCCGCGCGGTCGAGGAAAGCCAGCGCGAGGAGATCATCGAGGACCAGGCGCCGCTGAACGCCGAAATGCTGGGCCAGGCGCCCGCCATGCAGGACGTGTTCCGCGCCATCGGCCGCCTGAGCCAGAGCCAGGTGACGGTGCTGATCACGGGCGAATCGGGCTCGGGCAAGGAGCTGGTCGCGCGCGCGCTGCACAAGCATTCGCCCGTCTCGGGCGGACCGTTCGTCGCGATCAATACCGCGGCCATTCCCAAGGACCTGCTGGAAAGCGAACTGTTCGGCCATGAGCGCGGTGCGTTCACCGGCGCGCAGACCCAGCGCCGCGGGCGCTTCGAGCAGGCCGACGGCGGCACGCTGTTTCTCGATGAAATCGGCGACATGCCGTTCGACCTGCAGACGCGCCTGCTGCGCGTGCTGTCCGACGGCCATTTCTACCGCGTGGGCGGCCATGCTCCGGTGAAGTCGCATGTGCGCGTGATCGCCGCGACCCACCAGGATTTGGAGCAGCGCGTGCGCGAAGGCGGCTTTCGCGAGGATTTGTTCCACCGCCTCAACGTGATCCGTCTGCGCCTGCCGGCGCTGCGCGAGCGCCGCGAGGACGTGCGCATGCTCGCTCGCCATTTCCTGCAGCAGAGCGCGCGTCAGCTGGGTGTCGAGCCCAAGCGCATTGCCGAGGCCGCGCTGCAGCGGCTCGAGGCGTTCTCGTTCCCGGGCAATGTGCGTCAGCTGGAAAACATCTGCCACTGGCTCACCGTGATGGCGCCCGCGCAGCAGATCTCGGTCAAGGACCTGCCGCCCGAAGTGCTGCAGGAACTTCCCGGTAGCGCCGTTGCCGCTGGCGCAGCGCCGGTCTTCGCGCCGCCCGAGCCAGTTCCCGTGGTCGAGCGCGACGAGGTGCTTGCGCCGGCTATCGTGCCGGCGACGGGTCTGCACGACGCAGCCGCAGCCGACATGCCGGTGGCGGGCGCGGCGCCGTCGACCTGGGAGCCCTTGCTCGACGTGCAGGCGCGCCAGCTGCTTGAAAGCGGCCAGGCCGATGTCTGGGATGTGCTGAGCCGACGCTTCGAGTCGCACCTGATCCGCACGGCGCTGCAGGTCACCCACGGCCGGCGCATGGAAGCCGCGCAACGCCTGGGCATAGGCCGCAACACCATCACGCGCAAGATCCAGGAACTGGGTCTGGAAGCGGGCGAAGAGCACTGAGCCGGCCCGGATGGCGCCGGACCGGCGTCATCCCGTCCTACGCCAGCGTGTCGGACTCACTGACCTGGCGGGGCTTGCTGCTAGGCGACAATGGAACCCTATTGTTTTGTGTGCGACGCACGTTTTCCCATGCCTGACCCCCGGTTTGCCGATTCTTCCTTTTTACGCCGAACCCAGCGTCAACTACGCTGGGGCGAAGAATTGCACCGTCAGACACCTACCGCACGCAACGCCGCCAACGGCAACCCTCAAGTCCAGGCCAGCCAGGATGTACTTCAGGACGCCTTCTGGCATGACCATTACCATCTTCAGCCCAACTACGTGAGTGGCCGCGGCTACGACCAGTATCGGCCCGCCTATGAACTGGGCTGGAAGGCCGCCGTGCAGTATCCGGGCGATCTGGCATCGGTGCTGCCGGTGCTCGAAGCGCAATGGCCGGCCTGCAAAGGCACGAGCCTGCTCGCCTGGCGCCAGGTATCGAGCGCCGTGCAGGCCGCCTGGGAGCGCATGCGCCAGGCCGATCCGGTGCTGGGGCTGTCGCAGGTGCAGGTGCTGGCCGTGTTGCAGGGGCTGCAGCGGCTGAACATGCAGACCGCCAAAAGCCTGCAGGTCGCGATCGTGCATTCGCCGCCCGGGCTGCTGCAGCAAATGCTGCAACGCCATCTGCACGCCTTCGAAGCGGCTTGCGCCGAACTGGTTCACGAATTCGCCTTGCCGCCATTGCACAATGGCGATGGTTTTCTGTCCGGGCCCTTGCTGCGTGGATGGGAGACGCTCAAGTCTGCGATAGCGCCGCAGAGCAGCGAGGCCCTGCTCGATGCGAGCGAGGACGCCGAGAGAATGCTGCTGACGGCCTATCGCGCGGCGCTGCGCGAAGGGCTGCCCGAAGCGGCGCGCGTGATCCTGCTGCGCCAGGCGATGGCCGTGCAGCGCGGCATCGAAGCGCTGCACTGGCTGCGTTCATGATTTTTGCCTGACGCTGCACGTCGGGCGCGGCGTTCAGTCCAGTGTCACCACCACCGGCGTATGGTCGCTGGGCTGGGGGTTCTTGCGCGGCGCGCGGTCGATCACGCAGGCGCTGACGCCGGGCTTGAGCGCATCGCTCACGAGAATGTGGTCTATGCGCAGGCCGCGATTCTTCTGGAAGCCCAGCATGCGGTAATCCCACCAGGAAAAGCTTTTCTCGGGCTGCTCGAACATGCGGAACGCATCGGTCATGCCCAGCTCCAGCAGGTCGCGGAAATGCTGGCGCTCCTCGGTCGTATGGTGAATGGTTTCACGCAGGCCTTCGGGATCGAACGAGTCGCGGTCCTCGGGCGCGACATTGAAGTCTCCGACCAGCACCAGGCGCTCGTTCGCCGCCAGTTCCTTGCGCACCCATTCGCGCAATGCTTCCAGCCAGCGCATCTTGTAGGCGAACTTTTCGCTGCCCGGCGCCTGGCCGTTGACGAAGTAGCCGTTGATCAGGCGCAGCGGGCCTTTTTCTGTGTCCAGCGTGGCGGCAATGATGCGCGCCTGCGGGTCTTCGTGCTCGGGAATGTTGCGCACCACGTCGCGCGCGGGAGTGCGGCTCAGGATGGCGACGCCGTTATAGGTCTTCTGTCCATGGGTGACCGCATGGTAGCCCGCTTCCTGCAGCGCCTGCAGCGGAAATTTGTCGTCGGTCAGCTTGAGCTCCTGCAGGGCCAGTGCATCGACCGGATTGGCTTGCAGCCAGTCGAGCACCTGGGGCAGGCGCACGGTGAGGGAGTTGACGTTCCACGTCGCTATCTGCATATCTAAAGACTTTCTGTATTTCATGCGGTTGGCAGGAGGGCGGGCCGCAGGCTATCCAGGCATTTTCTCCCAGAACGCCGGTGGGTCGCGCCCGGACCGGCCGCATGCGCCGGCCGCTGGCGAATTGCCTGGGCATTTGTATTGCCTGGCCCTGTGGTGTGGATACGATGGTCGGGCACCTGCATGTGCAGGTTCGACTTTCAAAGGACTTTTATCCCATGCAACTGACCAGCCAAAGTTTCCAGGACGGCCAGCCGATTCCCGGCGAATTCGCTTTCGGCGTGCCCGACGCCGCCGCCCATGTGGCGCTGTCCGCGAACCGCAATCCGCAGCTCGCGTGGAGCGATGTGCCCGCAGGCACGCAATCATTTGTCGTGGTCTGCCATGATCCCGATGTGCCCAGCCGCGGCGACGATGTGAACCAGGAGGGCCGCGAAGTGCCCGCGACGCTGGCGCGCGTCGACTTCTTCCACTGGCTGCTGCTCGATATTCCCGCCGGCACCACGCAAATTGCCGCGGGCGCGCATTCGAACGGCGTCACGCCGCGCGGCAAGCCCGGCCCGGCGGCGCCCGAAGGCCTGCGCCATGGCATCAATGACTACACCAGCTGGTTTGCCGGCGACGAGGCGATGAAAGGCGACTACTACGGTTACGACGGCCCTTGCCCGCCGTGGAACGACACGCTGGTGCACCACTACGTGTTCACGGTCTATGCGCTGGCCACGCCCAGCCTGGCCGTCGAAGGCGCGCTGACCGGCGACAACGTGCTGGCGGCGCTGGCGTCGGCCCCGGTGCTGGGCCGGGCCAGCCTGACCGGGCTTTACAGCCTCAACCCTGCAGTGACCGTGGGCTGAGGCGCCTGACAGGGCAGGGCGCGCGCCTGGCCTTGCTGTTGCGCGGCCTGCTGCAATACCGGGTGCACGGTTTTTGCCAGCGCCAGAAGTGCGCGCTCCGTGCCCAGGTTGCCCACCAGTTGCAGGCCCACGGGCATGCCGTTCGGGCCCAGCAGGCCCGGTACGTTCACGCTGGGAAGGCCCAGCAATGTCCAGACGCGGCTGAACACCGGATCGCCCGTGGCGTCCAGCCCGCAGGGCGCCTCGCCCGGTGCCGCTGGCACCACCAATGCATCGATGTCCTGCAGCATGGCGGCCGCTGCCTGCCGGCCGCGGGCCGCGAAGTCGAGCGCCTCGCGGTATTCCTGCGCGCCAATCGCGCGCCCGCGCGCAGCCAGTTCGCGGATATGCAGGCTCAGCGCGTCACCGTGGCGCGCAATGTCGTCGGCCAGCGCGCGCGCCGCTTCATAAGCCATCACGGTCTTCTGGGCTTCGATCAATGGAGCGTATTCCGGCGCCAGACCGGTCTCGACGATCTCCACGCCGGCCCTGGCCAGGCATTGCACGCCGGCCTCCCAGGCCTGTTGCCCCGACGTGTCGGCATAGGACCATTCATGCGTGCGCCAGACGCCCAGGCGCAGGCCAGACGCGGCCCGCGCCGGCAGCGCAGCGTAGGGAATGCCGGCCAGCGCCGCGCGCACCAGTTCGAGATCGTCGGCGTCGTTTGCCAGCCAGCCCACCGTGTCCAGCGATTCGCTGAACGGCTTGGCGCCGCGCGTCGAGACGCTCGCATGGCTGGGCTTGAGCGCGAAGACGCCGCAGTACGAGGCCGGCCGGATCAGCGAGCCCGCAGTCTGGCTGCCAAATGCCACGGGCACCATGCCGCTGGCGACCGCCGCCGCCGAGCCGCTTGACGATCCGCCCGGCGTGCGCCGCGTATCCCAGGGGTTGGCGGTCGGGCCCGGCGCGAAATAGGCGAATTCGGTGCTGACCGTCTTGCCGGCCACGATGCCGCCCGCGCTGCGCAGCGCGGCAACCACGTCGGCATCGGCGCCGGGGCGGTGGCTGGCATAGACCGCGCTGCCATAGCCGGTGGGCATGTCCTGGGTATCGAAGATGTCCTTGACGGCGACGGGTACGCCCGCCAGTGGGCCCGCGGGCCGGCCCCCGGCCAGCGCCTGGTCCAGCGCGCTCGCCTGGCGCAGCACCTGCGCTGCGTCGAGATGCTGCCAGGCGTGAATTGCCGGCTCGGCCTGCGCCACGCGTTCGAGAAATTCGGTGGCAACCTGCTGCGCGGTCTGCCGGCCTTCGAGCAGGGCGCTGCGCGTCGCTACGGCGGAGGGTGCGCGGGCGACCAGCGAGTCGGGGTCTGGATGCTGCATATTCAGTCCTTTCGTTTGAAGTACATGATTATGGTTGTTGTTTTGCGCCGTCGCGATATGCGGCTTTCTTTTGCGCCATCAATGCACGGTGCAGTGGGGTTTGTGGCTTGCTGGCGACATCCTGGGCGAAGCCGCAGGAATCCGGTGGATTGAAAATTATATGATTTCGGATATAGTTTGCAAAAAGCCGGTTCCGCCACAGGAATCCCCCGACCCACGATGAACAAGGAAGAAGTGCCGCATGCCTTTGCAGCAAAGAGTCAATGAGCTGGAAGCGAGGATTCGCCAGCTTGAATCCGCGGGCCGCATCCGGGCGCTGGTGACGCGCTACATGCAGCTGTGCGACCAGCTCGACGCGGCCACGCCGCTCGACGAGCTCGCCGGTCTCTTCACCGAGGACGCGGTCTGGGAAGGCAAGGGCGCGCGCTACGCGGCGAGCTTCGGCGGCTGGCGCGGGCGCGCGGCGATTGCCGACATGTTCCGCAGCTACATGCGCACGCCCGCGCATTTCGCGCTCAACGTCCACTTCCTGTGCTCCGAGCAGATCGACGTCGACGCCGACGCGCGCCATGCCCGCGCCAGCTGGGTCATGCTGCAGACCTCCACCTTTGCCAGCGGCGCCTCGCACCTCAACGCTGCGCAGTTGCAGCTCGCGCTGCGCGTGGACGCAGGTCAGTGGCGCATTGCCCATTTCCAGACTCACAACCTTTTCAGCCGCCCCACGGGCGCCTGGAACGACGCGGCCGAGCTGCCCGTGCCCGCCGCCCACCTTTCCTAGACCCCCACCCCACCTGCAAGGCCCGCCATGAATGCCTCCGTCCATCCCGTCCACTTCCGCCGTCCGATCGCCGACCTCGTGCAGTCCGACCGGGTACATACCTCGCTCTATACCGATGCCGCCTTGTTCGAGGAGGAAATGGACAAGATCTTTCGCAACACCTGGATCTGGGTCGCGCATGCCAGCGAGATTCCCGACGCCGGCAGCTACAAGACCCACTGGGTCGGCAAGGAGCCGGTGATCGTCGTGCGCGACCGCAAGAAGCAGGTCCATGTACTGCTCAACCGCTGCCGCCACCGCGGTGCGACCGTCTGCGAGCACAAGAAGGGCAAGGCCAATACGTTCGTCTGCCCTTACCACGGCTGGAGCTATGCGCTGGACGGCTCGCTGCGCGGCGTGCCGCACCCCGAGAGCTACGGCGAATGCCTGGACAAGGGCGAGCTGCCGCTGGTCAGCCTGCGCGTGGAGGAATACGCGGGAATGATCTTCGCGACGCTCAAGGACGACATCGAGCCGCTGGCCGACTTCCTGGGTCCGGCCAAAAAGTGGATGGACCTGTTCATGAAGCAAGGCGGCGGCTACGCCATCAAGGTGCCGGGCGAGCACCGCTTCCGCTTTCCCGGCAACTGGAAGATCCAGTTGGAGAACACCACCGACGCCTATCACTTCCCGCTGGTGCACAAGAGCTTCCTGCACTCGGTGGACAAGCAGACCGAGGAGATGCTCGATTTCGTCGGCGGCAGCGGCTATGTCGAGGACCTGGGCAACGGCCACAGCGTCATGGTGATGATTCCCGACCTGATCGACCTCGAGGACGAGCTCGACAAGCCGATTCCTGACCGCTTCGTGGAGCTGGCGCAGCAACTGCGCGCCGAAGGCCACGATGACGCGAGCGTGCGCCGCATCGTGCGCGCAGTCGGCGGTTCGGGCTTCAACCTGAACCTGTTTCCCAACGTCGCCTGCTCGATGGCGTTCTTCCGCGTGCTGCAGCCGATCTCGGTCAACGAGACCGAGATCCACCATGCGGTGATCACGATGGAGGGCGGGCCGGCGGCGGGCAACCAGGCGCGGCTGCGGCTGCACGAGCACTTCCAGGGGCCTATGGGCTTTGGTACGCCCGACGACTCCGAGGCCTGGGAGCGGGTGCAGGCCGGCGCCCAGGCGGGGCGCGATCTGTGGATCCTGCTCAACCGCGGCTTGCCCGGGGAGAAGAAGACGGCCGACGGCGTGGCCGGCGACGTCAGCGCCGAGACCGGCATGCGCGCGGCCTACCAGCAGTGGAAGAAGCTGATGCTGGCCTGAGCGCAACGAAACAGATCACCGAGAACCAAGACATGACAGCAACTGCATTTTCCCCTGACTCCGGCGCGCTGGCGCTGCTGCAGCAGGCCACGGCCTTCATCTGGGCCGAGGCCGACATGCTCGACCACAACGAATTCCAGGCCTGGCTTGACCTGTGGGAGCCCGACGGCCTGTACATCGTGCCGATAGACCCCAAGGAGACGGACCACGAGAACACGCTGAACTACGCGTACGACGACCACCACATGCGCGAGAAGCGGGTGCGGCGCCTGGGCAGCGGCGAGTCGATCTCGACGACGCCGCAGGCGCGCACGGTGCGCAGCGTGTCGCGGGTGCGGGTGGTGGGCGAGGCCGACGGCGTGCTGACGGTGCGCGCGGCGCAGGATCTCAAGGAGTTCCGCAAGGACGTGCTGCGCCAGCACATCGCGGACGTGACCTACGAGCTGCGCCGCGGCGAGGGCGGCGGGCTGCGGCTGCGCCGCAAGGTGATCCGCCTGATCAACTCCACCGACACGCTGACCAGCATCGGCTACATCCTCTGAAGACAGGGAGACACTCCATGGCCACCGCTGAAGAAACATTGCAGGTCGTGGTGCGCAAGCGCCGTCTGCAGGGCAACGATGTCGTCGTGCTGGACCTGGCCGCCGCAGACGGTGCGCCGAGTCTGCCGCGCTTCGAGGCCGGCGCACATATCGACGTGCATCTGCCGTCCGGCCTGGTGCGCCAGTACTCGCTGTGCGGCGATCCGGCGGCGCGCGACCACTATCGCCTGGGCGTGCTGCGCGATCCGCAGTCGCGCGGCGGGTCGCAGGCCGTGTTCGACGCGCTGCATGAAGGCTGCAGGCTGCGGATCAGCCGGCCGCGCAACCATTTCCCGCTGGACGGCGAGGCCAGCCACACCATTCTCGTGGGCGGGGGCATAGGCATCACGCCGATGATTGCCATGGCGCATGCGCTGCATGCCGCGGGGCGCTCGTTCGAGCTGCACTATCGCGCGCGCGCGCGCGATGCCTGCGCCTTCACCGAAGAGCTGGCGGCCAGTCCGTTTGCCGCACGCGTGCACTACCACTTCAGCGCCGCGGGCCAGCGCCTGGATATCGCCGCCCGGGTGGCAGCCAGCGGCAGTGCGGGCACGCACCTCTACGTGTGCGGGCCGGGGGGCTTCATGGACGCGGTGCTGGAGGCGGCGCAGCAGGCGGGCCTGGCGCGTGCCCAGCTGCACCGCGAGTACTTCAACGCCGACATCGACACCAGCGGCAGCGGCTTCGAGCTGGTGGCCGCAGCCAGCGGCAAGTCCGTGCGCGTGGCCGAAGGTCAGACCATCGTCTCCGCCCTCGCAGCGATAGGCATACGCATCGACGTTTCCTGCGAAGAGGGCGTGTGCGGCACCTGTGTCTGCACCGTGCTGGAAGGCGAGTGCGACCACCGCGATGTCTACCTGACCGACGAGGAAAAGGCCGACAACGACCAGCTCATGGCCTGCTGTTCGCGCGCGAAATCGCCGCGCCTCGTTCTTGACCTCTAGCCGCCCCTGAGGGCGCCGGGCTCAGGCTTCGTCTGCGCCCGGGGCGCTGCGTGATTGATGGAAGTCGATGAGCTGGCGCAGCATGCGCTTGAGGTCGTCGGCGCGGTCCATGCCGAACGGTTCGAGCACCCTTTTCTCATGCGCGTGCGACAGCTCCACCAGCCGCTTGGCAATGCGCTTGCCCTTGGCGGATATGTGTACCAGCGTGACCCGCCCATCGACCGGGTGCTGGGTGCGGCCGATATAGCCGCTGGCCTCCATGCGGTCGAGCTGGCGCGTGAGCGTGGGCTGCTTGGACAGCGTGGCTTCGGCCAGATCTCCGATGCTGATCTGCAATCCGGTCGCCAGGCAGGCCAGCACGCGCCATTCGGCCACGGTGAAGCCGCGCGCGCGCACTTCGGCGTGGAACTCGGACGAGATCAGCGCGCTGGCCTGGCCCAGCATCGCCGGCAGGTAGTCGGCAAGAAAGGGAACCGCGTTCGCGGCCTTAGCCGCCATGTTTGACGCCCTCGTCCGTAAGGCAGGCCGCAAGGCCCGCTGGTGGCGGGGAGTTTGACTGTAGGTTCAGGAGCGCGAAGCAGGACATTCCATCAGGCCGTAATGAGGAGAAGCAGTGGTCATTCTAGAAAGAATTTGCGCTGCACTGCCGGGCAAGGCAATGTTTCTCGCCCACGGCATGACCTGGCGCAATGGCGCGCCCTGCGGATGCGCGGCCCGCCGCACCAGGCAGGCCCGTGCCCAGCCTATTCCTCGGCCTTGTAGCCCGAGGCCTTGACGATGGGGCCCCAGCGCTCCAGATCGGCCTTGAAGAACTCGGCGAACTTCGGGCCGCTGAGCTTGAGGTCGTCGACGCCCATTTTTTCCCGCGTGTTGACCATCTCGCGCGCGGCGCTGGCCTGCACGACTTCGGCGGTGATGCGCTGGGCAACTTCGGCTGGCGTGGCCGCAGGAATGTAGGCGCCGTAATAGACCAGGGCTTCGATCTTGGCATAGCCCAGTTCCACGAAAGTCGGCACATCGGGCACGCGCGGGCTGCGCCGGGCGCTGGAGATCGCCAGCGTGCGCAGCTTGCCGCCGGGCAGGTGCGGCAGGACCTGGCTCATGGTGACGATGGTCGACGCGATCTGCCCGCCCAGCACATCCTGCACGCCCGCGGCCGCGCCGCGGTGCGGAATGTGGGTGAAGGCAAAGCCCGCAGACTGCGCGAACAGCTCGCCCAGGAAATGCATGGTCGTGCCCGCGGCGGCCGTGGCATAGGACGCGTCCGTGGGGTTCTTTTTGCACCAATCGACGAACTGCGTCAGCGTCTTCACGCTGGCCGGGACCATGGGGCCGACCACCAGCCCCATGGGCTCGGCGGCGATCGCCGCCACGGGGATCAGATCGACCAGCGGGTCGTAGCCGAGGTTCTTGAAGACGTGGGGGTAGATGGTGAGAATCGGATCTGCGGTGATCAGGATGGTGCGGCCGTCGGGGGCCGCGCGCTTGGCTTCGACGACCGCCAGGCGGCCACCGGCGCCAGGCTTGTTTTCGACGATGTAGGTGGCGCTGTCGGCATGCAGTTGCGTGGACAGGGCGCGCGCCAGCACATCGGCCGCGCCGCCCGGCGGAAAGCCGACCAGAAGCCGGGCCGTGCCACGGCGTTGAGCCTGGACTGCCGGAGCCAGGCCGGTGGCGCAGGCGGCAAGAAGAAGGGAGCGGCGGTTGAGCATTTTCATATCATGGGGCGGTTTCTGGGCCGGCACTTCGCGGCCGGGCGCAGGGGGTGGAGGAAAGCGCTGGGAAGGGCGCGCGCGCCGTGGCGCGGCAGCGCGTGCCTCAGTCGTCAGAACGTGTGGCGTATGCCCGCGACAAACGTGCGCGGGTCCTGGCCCGGTGTCAGGCCCACGGCCGCGCCGGTCGCGCCGTTCACGCCGAACGCTGCACCCGCATCGTTCTTGATCTTGGCAAAGCCGGTGTAGAGCGTGGTGCGCTTCGACAGGAAGTAGTCGTAGCGCACGGTGAACGCGGTCGAGTCGGCGTTGGCGACGGACTTGTTCTGGAAGCGGCCCAGGTCCAGCGCCACGGCCGAAGTGCTTCCCACGGGAATCGTCACGGTCAGGTCATACAGCGTGCTCTCGTTGCTGTTGTTGTCGTCGCGCCGGTGGGTCGCGACCAGGCCGGCCTTCACGGCGCCGAAGTCGTATGTGCCCCCGACCACCAGATAGCGGTCGGAATTCGTGGCCGTCGTCTTGCGCTGCGTGAACGCCACGCCGGCCTTGAGCGGGCCGCTGGCATAGGCCAGCGAGGCGGCGGCGACGTTGCCTAGGGATTTCGATGCCGCGTTCTCGCCCAGGCCATAAAGGAACTGGCCGGTGAAGCCGTTCCAGGTCTTGGTGGAGTAGGCGACCGAGTTGTTGACGCGCAGGATGCTGGGGTCGGTGTAGTAGTTCACCGATTGGCCGAAGGCCAGGCCGCCATTGAGCGCATAGGTCACCAGCGAGTAGAAGTGCGGCACATACTGGCGGCCCAGCGATAGATCGCCATATGGCGTCGCCAGCCCGACAAAGGACTGCCGGCCAAAGCCCAGCCCGCCCTGGCCAAGACTGCCGTCATCGGCATTGATGCCCATCTCCAGCAGGAAGAAGGCGCCATAG
Organism: Comamonas sp.; assembly: GCF_036666375.1. GTDB lineage: Bacteria > Pseudomonadota > Gammaproteobacteria > Burkholderiales > Burkholderiaceae_C > Comamonas. Next base: position 54,823 of record NZ_JAVWWA010000014.1, read on the forward strand.
CCGCCGCCCAGGTCCTCGCGGCCGCGAAAGCCCAGGCGCGAGCCGGCCAGCCCGCCGCTTTGCAGCCGGTTGACGGTGACGGCGCCGGTGTCCGTGCGGTCGAAATACTGATCGACCACGCCGTACATGGTCACGCTGCTCTGGGCCGAAGCGGCGGCACAGGCGGTCAGGGCAGCAGCAAATGCGAAATATCTCTTCATCGATGGATCTCCTTGTTAAGAGCTAAGCGACTTAAGCAATTCGGATGCCAGTCGAAGCTCCTTCTGGTACTTTTATATGAATATGGATGAAATATTGGAAAGCCGGGGTGCGGATGCTGTCGACTCCTTGGAATGGTGCGTTGCAGTGTCCGGGAAAGTGCGTTGCCGCACCATAAGAATGCCAATATTCGCGGTATCGGAAGCTGGGTTCTGGTCTCCTGTTGCAACGTGATGGTTCGCCGATGAAACGGCCTTGGCGGATACCGGAAGATATTGTTTATATGCAAAATCATCCAATTGATATGATGCAACGGATCGTTCGATGCGATCGAATGAGTCGCCGGCGCAGCGGTGCGCATGCGGGCTGTCGCCGGGGCATGCGGGCGCCGGCGCTGCGCGGCACCGGTGGCCGGCAGGGTGCCGGGATCGCGCGGGCCCGGCATCAAGGGAAAACACCTGTGGTGAAATGAGCACGATGCCGGCCGAACCGCGAGGTGCCGACGGGATTGCGGCCGGCGGCGGCAGCTGCGCTTTTGTTGCGCCGGCAGGTGACACAATCCAAGTCTGCCCAGCTGCGGCCCGCTTCTTCATTTCGGATCTATCTTCTATGGCGTCTCGCGTACCCAGGGAACCGGCTTCCTCAGAACACCAATTTCACCGGGCTGACTGGCCCTTCTATTGGATTGCGCGGGTGAATGCGCTTTACACGCAGGAGATGGAGCGGGTGCTCAAGGTGGTGAACTGCGACATCTCGACCTGGCGCGTGCTGGCCATCCTGCAGGAGCAGGGCGTGAGCAGTGTCTCGGACATCGCGCTGCACTCGGTATCCAAGCTTTCGACCACCACCAAGATCGTCTACCGCATGAAGGCCGACGGCCTGGTGTCGACATCGGCTTCAACGCAGGATGGACGCGTCACGCTGGTGGAGCTGACGCCCGCGGGGTGCCAGCAGCTGCAGCGCGTGGCCGATGCCACGCATGGGCTGTTCCAGCGCAGTTTCGACGGCCTGACGCCGGCGCGCGTGGCCAAGCTCAATGAACTGCTCAAGCAGGTGTTTCGCAACCTGCATGGCGGCGACCATCCGATTCTCGATGAAGCCCTGGGGCGCGAGCTCCAGCCGGTTTCGGCCGGGGCCGCGATGGCCGGGAAGAAGGCGGCCGCCGGCGCTGCGGCCACGGTGCGGCCGCGCAGCCGCCGATGAGCGGGCATGCATGCCGCGGCGCGCGCGCCGCCGTTCAGGTGCTGAGCATCGCCTGGTGCCGGCCCTGCAGTCCCAGATAGGCGTCGATGACGCGCGGATCGTCGGCCAGCTCGCTCGCCGGGCCTTGCATTGCCACCTGCCCGAGTTCGAGCACATAGGCATGGTCGGCCACCTTGAGCGCCGCGCGCGCGTTCTGCTCCACCAGCAGGATGGAGACCCCCTGGTCGCGCAGCCCGGCAATGGTGCGGAAGATGTCGCGCACGATCAGCGGCGCGAGCCCCAGGCTCGGTTCGTCGAGCATCAGCAGCCGCGGGCGGCCCATCAATGCGCGTCCCAGCGCCAGCATCTGCCGCTCGCCGCCCGACAGCGTGGCGGCTTCCTGGCGCCGGCGCTCCTTGAGCCGCGGAAAGATGCCGAAGACCTCCTCGAGCGCGGCGTCATGCTGGGTGCGCGCCGCGCGCCGCCAGCGGAATGCGCCCAGGCGCAGGTTGTCCTCGACCGACATGCTGCCGAACAGCGCGCGTATCTCGGGTACCAGCGCCACGCCTTCGCGCACGCGCCCGCCTATGCCCTCGCCCGGCGCGGCGAGTTCGCCGCTGGTGTGCGCGATACGGATGCTGCCGCGCGCCGGCAGCACGCCCATGATGGCCGACATCAGCGTCGTCTTGCCGGCGCCGTTGGGGCCGATCACCGTCACGATCTCGCCCGGGCCCACGCGCAGCGACACGCCGCGCACCGCGTCGATCTTTCCGTAGCTCACATGCAGGTCTTCGACCGACAGCAGCGGCTGCGCGCCCGGGGCCATGGTTTCAAGGATGGCGTTCATGCGCAGGCTCCCAGGTAGGCTTCGAGGACGCGGGGATCGGATTGCACGGCCGCGGGCAGGCCTTCGACGATCTTTTCGCCGAACACCACCACGACCACGCGGTCGACCAGCCCCATGACGAAGTCCATGTCGTGCTCCACCAGCAGCACCGCCATGCCTTCCTCGCGCAGCCGGCCCAGCAGCGCGGCCAGCGCCTGTTTCTCCGCGTGGCGCAGTCCGGCCGCGGGCTCGTCGAGCAGCAGCACCGACGGGTCGGCGCACAATGCGCGCGCGATCTCCAGCAGGCGCTGCTGGCCCAGCGACAGATTGCCGGCTTCCACGTGCGCATGCGCTCCCAGGCCCACGCGCTCGAGCTGGTGGCGCGCCTCGGCAAGCAGCCTGGCCTCCTCCAGGCGGTCCAGGCGCAGCATGCTGCGCGCCAGGCCCGGGCGCACGCGCAGGTGGGCGCCTAGGGCCACGTTCTCCAGCACACTCATCCGTGGCAGCAGCTTGACATGCTGGAAAGTGCGCGCCAGGCCCGCGGCCGCGATCTGCCGCGCGCTCCAGCCGGCCACGCTGCGGCCGTGGAACCGCACCTCGCCCGCGCTCGGCATGTCGCAGCACGACAGCTGGTTGAACAGCGTGCTCTTGCCGGCGCCATTGGGGCCGATGACCGCCAGGATCTCGCCCGCATGCAGCGCAAGGTTGATGTCGTTGTTGGCGACCAGGCCGCCAAAGCGCCGCGTGAGCCCGCGCGCCTCGAGCACCGTGCTGCCGCGCGGCGGCAGCGGGCGCCGCGCGAGAGCGGCTGCCGGCGCGTTCGGCGCCGGGTGCCGGACCGGCGTGCGGCCCGGGCCAAAGCGTTGGCTCAGCCAGCCGACCACGCCGGTCGGAGCGCGGTGCATGAC
>NZ_JAVWWA010000014.1:58036-70867 GCF_036666375.1 Comamonas sp.
GGCCAAAGCGTTGGCTCAGCCAGCCGACCACGCCGGTCGGAGCGCGGTGCATGACGAGAATGATCAGCACGCCAAAGACGATGGCTTCGAAGTTGCCGGTCTCGCCGAAGATGCGCGGCAGCCAGTCCTGCAGCCAGTCCTTGGCGAGGATGAAAAGCCCGGCGCCGACGACCGCCCCCCAGAGTTGGGCGGCGCCGCCGATCAGCGCCATGAACAGGTAGTCGATGCCCTGATTGACGCCGAAGGGCGTGGGGCTCACGAAGCGCTGCGTGTAGACGTACAGCCAGCCCGAAAGGCTGGCCAGCAGCGCGGCCAGCAGGAATGCTGCGAGCTTGGCGCGGAACACGTCCACGCCCATCGAGGCAGCCATGGCCTGGCCGCCGTTGAGCGCGCGGATGGCGCGGCCGCTGCGCGAGTCCAGCAGGTTGTGCAGCGCCCAGCTGCTGGCCAGCACCAGCAGCCAGATCAGATAGAACATCTGCTCGCCGCGCTCCAGCGTCCATGCGCCCAATTGCAGCGCGGGCAGGTTGGCCAGGCCGTTGTGTCCGCCGAGCGACTGGAAAGTGCCGAACAGATAGTAGACGGCAATGCCCCAGGCAATGGTGCCCAGCGGCAGGTAGTGGCCGGAGAGCCGCAGCGTGAGCACGCCCAGCAGGCCGGCCACGCACAGCGTGACCAGCAGGCCGGCGAGCAGCGCAAACCAGGGCGAGCCGCCGGCCCAGGCAAGCCACGCGGGCAGGGCGCTGGCGCTGGCTATCCAGGCCGTCGCATAGGCGCCGGTGCCGACGAAGGCCGCCTGACCGAAGCTCGTCATGCCGGCGACGCCCGTGAGCAGCACCACGCCCAGCACCACCAGCGCAGCCAGTCCGATGTTGTTGAACAGCGTCACGTAGAAGGCCGGCAGCAGCGGCACGGCCGCCAGCGCCAGCACCAGCGCGATGAGCAGCACGCGCGCCGCGGGCAGGCGGCGTGCGACGGCGGCGGGCGCGCCGTCGTGCAGGTTGGAAGGGGGAACGTAACTCATGCTTCTTCCTCGGTGTGCCGGGTGGTGAGGGAGCGCCACAACAGGAAGGGCAGGATCAGCGTGAACACGATCACTTCCTTGTAGTCGCTGGCCCAGAAAGTCGAGAACGACTCGACCAGGCCGATGCCGCCGGCGCCCAGCGCGGCGACCGGATAGCTGGCCATGCCGCCGGTGACGGCGCCGACGAAGCCTTTGAGCGCGATCAGGAACCCGCTGTCGAAGTACAGCGTGGTCAGCGGCGCGATCAGGATGCCCGACAGGCAGCCGATGAAGGCGGCCAGCGCGAACGATGCCTGGCCGGCGAAGGCGGTGGAGATGCCCATCAGTTCCGCGCCCAGGCGCTGCACTGCCGTGGCGCGCAGCGCCTTGCCAAGCAGCGTGTGGTTGAAGAAGGCATAGAGCGCCAGCAGCAGCCCCAGCGTCACGCCTATGACCCACAGCGTCTGTGCCTTGAACGTCACGGCGCCGAGCGCCAGCCCGTTGCCGGAGAAGGGTTCGCTGCGCGCGCCTTCGGCGCCGAACATCAGCAGCGAGACGCCGACCAGCACGCCGTGCAGCGCGATCGACGCGATCAGCAGCACCAGCGCATGGGCCGAGGCAATGGGGCGGAACACGATGTCGTAGAGCAGCGGCCCCATGGGCACCACCATGGCCAGCGCGAGCAGCGCCTGCACGGCCATGGGCAGCTGCTGCAGCGGCAGGTTGCGCAGCAGCAGCAGCAAGGCGACGGCATACGCCAGCATGCCCCAGCTGCGCGCGGCCGGAAGGCGGCGACGGCGCAGCGCGGCCGGCAGCATCAGCGCCAGCCGCAGCGCCGCCAGACCCAGCAGCAGCCAGGCCAGCGTCGCGGGCTTGCCGGCCTGCATGCCGGCCATCGCCATCGCGCCGAAGGTGACGAACTCACCCTGGGGCACCAGCAGCACGCGGGTGATGCTGAAGACCAGCACCAGGGACAGGGCCAGCAGCGCGTAGATCGCGCCGCTCGTCAGTCCGTCCTGTCCCAGCAACAAGGCAATCTGAGAATCCATGTCGGTTACCTCGGGACGTCACTTCAGCGCCGCCCAGCGGCCATTTTTCACGGTGATCAGTTCGCGCCCGCGCCGGTCGAAGCCGCTGTGGTCGGCTGGCGTCATGTTGTAGACGCCCTGCGTGCCGGCCAGCTCCCGGGTCTGCTCGAGTGCATCGCGCAGCGCCGCGCGGAAAGCCGCTGTGCCGGGCGCGCCCTGCTTGAGCGCCGCGGGAATGGCCGCCTGCAGCAGCAGTCCGGCGTCGTAGACGTTGGCGCCGAACGTGGCGGGCTTGCTGCCATGGAGCTTCTCGTAGTCGGCGACGTAGCGGGTCGCGACGGCCTTGGTCGGATTGCTGGCCGGGATGTCGTCGAGCACCAGCATGCTGCTGGCCGCGAGGATGGTGCCCTCGACCTTGCGGCCGCCGAGCTTGAGGAATTCATCGAGTGCCGCGCCATGGGTCTGGTAGACCTTGCCCCTGTAGCCCTGGTCGAACAGCGTGGTCTGCGGCAGCACGGCCGAACTGCCGGGCGAAGCGATCAGCACCGCGTCCGGGCGCGCGGCCTGCGTCTTGAGCGCCTGCGCGGTCACCGAGGTGTCGCGGCGCTGGAAGCTCTCGGACGAAACCAGTTTGATGCCTGCGGCCTGCAGCAGCTCCCCCGTGACCTTGGCCCAGTTCTCGCCATAGGGGTCGGCGGCGCCGATGAAGCCCACGGTCCGTATGCCGGTCGCCTTCATGTGGTCGACCAGGGCCGAGGCAATCAGGTCGTCGTTCTGCGTGGTCTTGAACACCCACTTCTTCTGCGCGTTCATCGGCAACACCACGGCCGCCGTGCCCACGGGGGCCAGCATGGGAATGCCGGCGGCGGCCGCGAACTGGATCACTCCCATGGCGTTGGGCGAGCCGCTGGGGCCGATCAGCGCGTCGATCTTCTCCTCGTTGATGAGCTTCTTGACGGCCGATACCGAAGCGGTCGGGTCGGAGGCATCGTCCAGCGACACGTAGTCGATGCGTTGTCCCGCGACTTCCCTGGGCAGCAGGGCAACGGTGTTCTTCTGCGGTATGCCGACCAGCGCCACCGGGCCGCTGGACGACGAGATCACGCCGACCTTGATCTGGGCCTGGGCGCCGCCGGCGCAGAAGGCCGTGGCGAGGAAGAGGGCGGGAAGCACGCGTTGGAATGACATGGGGGACCTCGTGGGGTGTCGTTGAACAGGAAGGGCAAGCACGGCAGAACTGCGCTTCGCCTTCAGCAGCATTCGTGCCATCTTCATGCTTTTCATTGATGAAACGCATGGACAAAAATGTATGCATATGGATGGAAATGTTCGGATTCTCCAGATGCATGCCGGGCGTGAGTATGGGGAAAACACTGATTTTTCACGCAATTTCTTCAAAGATTGCCGCGCATAAAAAGCGGGAATTTATCGGGGTTTACGCTAGGTTTTTGGCGGGGCATGAAGGTCGAGTGTGGTGCAAATTCCCAGCTGTGTAGCGGGTTTGGTGCGTTTTTGCACCAAAACCGAGCTTCAAAATATTGCGTGAAAATTAGTTGACGATTCACGTTTTATTGAGTTACCTTTTGCGCTGGATCAACGCACGGGAGATGCAATTTGGCGGCGCTGATCAGACCGGAAAAAAGGTTAAAAGATGCATTCATATGAAAATATTTCTACTTTGATGGTTCGCTGTCTGCGGCTTTGCCGCGGCACTGCGGTGTTTGCCAGAGACCACGGCGCTGCCGTTTCCCGCCCTTGAAAGGAGTCATCCATGCTTGCACTGGATACCCAGACCGACGCCATGGCCACGCACCCGGCCGCTTCCCAGGAGCCGCCCGCCGATGCGCTGGCGCCGCTGCTGCAGGACATCCGCGCGCGCCGGCGCGAGTTCGGCCGGCAGCAATTCATTTCCACTGATGTCATCGAAGGCTTCAAGGCCGCCGGCGTGTATCGCGCGCTGGTGCCGCGCGCGCTGGGCGGCGAGCAGCGTTCGCCGCGCTTCTTCTGCGAGCTCATAGAGCGCATTGCCGCGGCCGATGGCTCGGCCGGCTGGGTGGCCAGCTTCGGCATGGGCGTGACCTATCTGGCGTCGCTGCCGCCGGACACGCTGCGCGCCATCTATGCCGACACGCCGGACGTGGTGTTTGCCGGGGGCATCTTTCCGCCGCAGCCCGCCAAGGCGGTCGCTGGCGGCTACGAGGTGTCGGGCCGCTGGAGTTTTTCCAGCGGCTGCCTGGGCGCGACCGTGGTGGGCGTGGGCATCGTGGCCGAAGGCGCGGATGCCCAGCCGCTGCCGCGCATGGCCGTGCTGCCGCGCGCCAGCGCATCGGTCCAGCCCAACTGGGACGTGATCGGCCTGGCGGGGACGGGCAGCCACGACCTAGTCGTCGACAAGGTCGTGGTGCCCGAGGAGTGGACCTTTGTGCGCGGCAGCCGCTCGCAGTTCGACGCGCCTATCTTTCGCTACCCCAGCCTGTCGCTTGCCACCCAGGTGCTGAGCGTGGTGTCGCTGGGCATTGCGCGCGCCGCGATCGAGGAGCTCAAGGGCCTGGCCACGGGGCGCGTCTCGGTGACCGGCGCGCCGCGCACCGCCGACCGACCCCAGGTGCAGATGGAGATTGCGCGCTGCGAGGCGCAGCTGCGCTCGGCCCGGGCTTTCTTCTACGAGGCGATGGACGAGGTCTGGGAGCTGCTGCTGCGCGGCGAGACACCCGGTGTCGAGGCGGTCAGCGCCTTGCGCCTGTCCGCGACCTTTGCCACGCGCACCGGCGCCGAAGTCACGCGCAGCATCCAGATGCAGGCCGGCATGACCGGCATCTACCAGGACTGCCCGCTGTCGACCCAGGTGCAGGACAGCCTGGTCATCACCCAGCATGCCTTCATGGGCGACATCACCTACCAGAACGCCGGTGCCGTGCTGTTCGGCCTCAAGCCGCTGCCCGGCTACCTCTGATCCGCTTTTTCCACTTCACCGAGATCGACATGACCACTGAAAACAAACCCCCTCTGCGCACGCTGTTCTGCATAGGCATCAACCAGAACTTCTTTGACGCCACGGTGCAGGAAACCAAGGATGTCTGGGCCGCCTTCGTGCAGATGATGCAGGGCATTGGCCAGCTGCCCGGCGTCACCGTGCTGGGCAACCTCGACGACGATCGCGCCATGGTGGGCCCGAGCGACGGCTGGCCCTGGACAACCTATGTGCTGGCCGATGTTCCCGACCTCGAGACGGTACATGCCGCCTGCAACCTGTTTCGCACCACCCCCGTGGGCGACGGCACCTACAAGCTGTGGAAGTACGCCAAGGTCGAAGCCCGCGTGGGCCGCGAGCTGAGCATTCCCGCCTACGCCGCCTGAGCGTCCATGGCGGCAACAGCCGCCTGATCGAATCGACCGATGCGCCGACCCGCATCGTCCACCCTCTGAAGGAACCCGCGCCATGTCTCCACTTTCCACCCCGCCACAGACGGCGATCGTCACCGGGGCCGCCCAGGGCCTGGGCCTGTGCATCGCCCAGGCGCTCCACGCTGCCGGCTACCGCGTGGCGATCACCGACCGCGATGCCGACGCCGCGCATGCCGCCGCGTCGGCGCTGGACGCCAGCGGCGCATCCGCCGCGGGCCTGGGCCTCGATGTCACGCGCAAGCCGGACTTCGAGGCCGCCCTGGCGTTCGTGCAGCAGCGCTGGGGCGGCCTGCAGGTCGCGGTCAACAATGCCGCGGTCACGCTGACCACCCCGGTGATGGAGATCACGCCCGAAGAGTTCGACATGGTGCTGCGCGTCAATTTGCGCGGCACCTTCCTGGGCTGCCAGGTGTTCGGCGCCGCGCTGGCGCAGGCCGGCTACGGCCGGATGATCAACGTCGCCTCGCTGGCCGGCCAGAACGGCGGCACGGCCTCCGGTGCCCACTATGCGTCGTCCAAGTCGGGCATTCTCACGCTGACCAAGATCTTCGCGCGCGAACTGGCCTCCCGGGGCGTGACGGTGAATGCGGTCGCTCCCGGCCCCATGGACCTGCCCTCGGTGCACGCGGCCGTGCCGCCGCAGCGCCTGGCGCGGCTGGTCGAGGCCATTCCGGTGCGCAAGCTGGGCAATCCGCGATTCGTGGCCGGGCTGGTCGTGCAGCTGGCCTCGCCCGAGGCGGATTTCGCCACGGGCGCGGCCTGGGACATCAACGGCGGCATCTTCATGCGCTGAGACGGGACAAGACATGACCACCTGCACATTCCCGCGCATCGCGCCCGGCATCCGAGGAGCCGCAGCATGATCGCGCTTGCCGATTTCCGCGACGGCATGGCCCGGCTGGCCGGCGCCGTGAACGTCATCACCACCGACGGCGCCGCCGGCCCCGCCGGCTTCACCGCCTCCGCGGTCTGCAGCGTCACCGACCAGCCGCCCACGTTGCTGGTCTGCATGAATCGCGCGTCCTTCGCCCACCGTTTCTTCGTGGAGAACAAGGTGCTTTGCGTCAACGTGCTGGCCGCGGACCAGCAGGCGCTGTCGGCGCTGTTCGCCAATCGCGATGTGACGATGGCGCAGCGCTTCGACCAGGCGCCGTGGCGCCGGCTGCAGACCGGCGCACCGGCGCTCGACGGCGCGCTGGTCAGCTTCGACGGCGAGATCATCCAGGTGCATGAAGTCGGCTCGCACAGCATCTTCTTCGCCGAGCTGCAGGCGATGCGCATCGGCGATCAGGACGCGCAGGGCCTGGCGTATTTCAACCGCGGCTACCACCCGCTGGGCGAGCGCAGCGTCGCGCTGCGCGCCTGAGGCGGCCTGCCGGCGTCAATGCGCCGGCTGCGTGCTGGAGCGCAGCCTGGCCTTGATGGTCGCAAGCGCCGCGCGCCGCGCGTCCAGGTCGGCCTGCAGTTTCTGCAGGCTGGCTTCGAGCGCGTCGAGGGCAAACTGGCAAGGCTGCAGCGCCTGCGCTGCGGACTCCGACAGCCAGGCATGGATGGCCTGCTCCAGCGCGGCGTGCAGTGGCGTCGGATCGATCACCGCGGCGCGCCCTTCACCGATGCGCTCATAGCGCGCGTTCTCGCCCAGCTGCAGCGGCGCCGCGAGCGCCGCCGCGCCGCCATAACCCGCAAGCGCGCGCGGCGCGGCCTGGGCGAAGGCAGCTTCGAGCAGGCACTGGGCCTGGGCGCACACGGCGCGCGCATCGCCAGATTCGGCATGGCGTTCGAGCAGTTCGGGCAGCGCCGGAATCACGCTGCGCCAAACCTGGGTGATGAGCGCGGCCTGCCTGCCGGCCAGGCCGGCGCGCTCCGCAGCGATGGCCTGCTGCAGCGCGGCCAGCAGCGGCGCAGCGCCACGTTCCAGGCTCTGCAGCACGCATTCCTCGGCATGGTGCAGCACGATTTCGGCGGCTTTGCGCTGCTTGTAGCCCTGGGCCTGGCCGACGATCTGCTGCAGCGCCGTCCACAGGCGATCGAAACCCGCCGCGCCCAGCGCCTGAGCGGTCGGCTGCGGGGCGCGCGCCGCGTAGACCGACACGGACACGGGCGCCAGCAGCAGCGCCGGCGGCACGCCCAGCTGCGCCAGCTTGTCCCGGCCGCGCTGGCGCACATCGGCCTCCTGCAGCGCGCGGTTGCCCGGCGTCTTGTTGCGCAGCACCCTGACGATTTCGCCCGCGACTTCGTCCTCTTCGAAGAAGTCGCTGCGCGTGAGCACCGGCTGCAGCGGCTTGCCGCGGTGCAGCTCGCGTGCCAGTTCGTCGAGCTCCTGGACCTGGCCCGGCGAAGCCGAGCTGGTGAGCCACAGCACGGCATCGGCGCTGTCGGTGAAGCGCTGCGTCAGCGCGGCGTTTTGCGGCGTGGCCGAGTGCAGGCCTGGCGTGTCGAACAGCACCAGCTTGCGCCCCAGGCGCACGCCCTGCAGCGTGGCCGTGGTTTCGGTCGAACCCTCCTGCAAGCGCGCGCCGGGCAGCGCCACCATGCGCCCGGCCTCGATGCAGAAGTACTCCACCGCATGGCCGCGCGCCGCGAAGCGATCGGCGACAAAGTTGCACAGCGAACTCTTGCCCGCATTGAACTTGCCGAACACCAGGAAGATGGCGCTGTGCCCGAGCAGCTCGGCCAGCGCCTGCGTGGCGCCCAGGTCCTGGCGCCGGCCATGCCAGTCGGTCACGTCCTGCTGCAGGCGTGCATGAACGGCCTGGGCGGCCGCGGCCAGTGCATGCCCGTCCTGCAGACCGGGCCAGCGCAAGGGGCCGGCAAGCAGCAGCGCGTTCAGCCGGTCCAGCCAGTCATCGAGCGCCTGCACAGTGGCCTGCACATCGCCGGCCTCCCATTGAAGGGCCTCGATGCCCGCCATGAACTGCTGCTCATGGTCCAGCCCGCTCATGCCCGGATTTCCAGCTGGTCCAGCGTCTGCAGCGCCTGCTGCGCCGTCTGCGCCGCCGCGAGCTGGTCGCGGACTGCGTCGATGCGCGCGGCCAGCGCCTGCCGGTCGGCTGAGATCTCGTAATAACGCGCGAAGTCGCGCTGCAGTGCATCGCGGCCCGCGTCCTGGTAGAACATGCGCTGCAGGTCCTCGCGGTATTTCACCGAGACGCCCAGCACTGCGACCATCACGCTGTTGAGGCTGCGTGCCGCGGTGTGCTGGGCCGTGGGCAGTTCTATGGCGCCGTGCCGCGTCAAGGCCGCGTTGAGCTGGATGCAGACCTTGGAGTAGGCGACCTGCAGGCGTGCGCGCTCCAGCCGGCCCGTGGTGAGCCGGAACCTGTCGGCCGCGGTGTCGGGCTGCAGCGCCAGATCCGGGCCGGGCGTGGACATCACCTCGGCCAGATCCTGCCTGGCCTGGTCGAAGACCGCGTCCAGGTCGAGGTCGAACTGCCGGCGCTGCTGTGCCTGCTGCTGCTGCAGGCCGGTGCACTGCGCGCGCAGCGCGGCCTGGCGCTGCACCAGCTCCTGGTGCATGGCGCTTTTCATTTGCGCCGATTCATGCGCGCGCGCCTGCGGCACCTGGCCAAGCGCCCGGGCCAGCGCAGCGCGCAGCGCCGGAATGCCGCTGCGCTCGATCAGCAACTGCTTGCCGCCCTCTATGCCCTGGCGATGGCGCGTGGCGGACGCGGCATGCAGCGCCATGCCCGGTGCCTGCTGGCCGATCGCGCCCAGCACCTGGTGCAATTGCGCGTCGTCACCCGCCTGGTCGACCTGGGAGACCACCAGCAGGGTCTGGCGCCGCGTGGCGTCGGCATCGGCGCTCAGCTTGTGCAGCAGGCGGCGCTCGCGGCCATCGAGCTCGCCTTCCTTGGCTGAATGCACGAACAGACGGATGTCGGATTGCTGCCACGCAGCCTGCCGGGCAAAGCGGTCGTCGGCCTGGTCCACATCGGCGTCGAGGCCGGGCGCGTCCAGCCAGCGCACGCGGTCCTTCACATGGACGCTCAGCTGCGTGGTCTCGCGCCTGTCTGCCACCGCAAACCGGTCCTCGCCCAGCAGTTCGTTGAGCAGCCGGCTCTTGCCGTGGTTGTATTTGCCGATCACGGTGACCGTGCTCAGCCCCTCCTGCTCGTGCAAGGCGCGCAGGCGCGCGAGTTCGTGCGCCCGGCCGGGCAGCACGGGCAGGACAGCGTGTTCGAGCTGGTCGAAGATATCGGCGCGCGGCAAGTCGCTACTCCCTGGCCGGCGCCGTCAGGCGGCGGCGCGCGCGCGCTCGACGATCTGGTTGTCGACGCCGTTGACCAGCTCGGACAGGTGGATGTCGAAAACGATCTCGGCAAATGCCCCCTTCTGGCCCCAGGCGGCAATGCTGTCGGCATCGGTGCGCTCGACCAGCGGCGGCACCAGGCCGTCGCGCGTGGCGTAGGCGAAGTCGTCGTAGACCAGCGGATCGCCGTCGATGTTGATCTGCGTCGTCAGCTTGCGGTGACCGTCGGCGGTGACGAAGAAGTGGATGTGCGCGGGGCGGTTGCCGTGGCGGCCGAGCTGGTTGAGCAGCGCCTGCGTCGCGCCATCGGGCGGGCAGCCATAGCCCTTGGGCACGATGCTCTCGAAGCTGTAGTGGCCCTTGTCATCCGCGATGATGGTGCGGCGCATGTTGAACGGGGCCTGTTCGCCCGTCGGGTCGAAGTGCGAATAGAAGCCCTTGGTGTTGGCATGCCAGACCTCGACCTGCGCGCCCGGCAGCGGCTGGCCGTCGGCGCCGTAGACCGTGCCCTGCATGATCAGCGGGTGGCCGTTGCGGTCGCTGTCGTCGTCGAGCTTGGCATGGCCCTGCAACACCGGGGCGCCGACCACATAGAGCGGGCCTTCGATGGTGCGCGGCGTGCCGTTCTCGACGCCGTCGGCCGCGTCCTGGGCGTCCATGCGCATGTCGAGGAAACGGTCCACGCCCAGGCCGGGCGACAGCAGCCCGGCCTCGCCGCGCGCGCCCAGGAAGTTCAGGTAGGCGACCGCGGCCCAGTACTCGTCGGGCGTGATGTCCAGATCCTCGATGATCTTGAACAGATCGCTCACGATGCGGTGCATGATTTGCTTGGTGCGCGGATTGCCGCCGTCGATCCCCAGGCCGGCAATCGTCTTGAGGAAGTCCTGCACATCAGGGGTGTCGAAAATACGTACGCTCATCGTGGCTCCTTGAAGAATGATGAAAAGGCAGGCCGCAAGGCTTTCAGGCCGCCCATGGCAGTGCCTTGCCTGGGGCCCCGCAGCGCGCCGGCATCGACGGCTGGTGCGCGCCTGTCGTGGAGCAGTCGCTGGGGCCGGGCAGGGCGGCTGGCATAGCCTGCATTGGATGCGCAGATACTGCGTAAATCCAGTATTTCTTTGGTCTCGTTTGAAACCCTGAAGGTATAGTTGCGCGCTAAGTTGCTGACGTATATCGGCTGATGGCGTAAAACAGACCTTCTATGGTTTTCCCTTATGGATTTGAGGCAATTAAAGTATTTCGTCGCCGTGGCACGCGAGCGCAACTTCACGCGCGCCGCTGAACAGCTGCACATGGCGCAGCCGCCGCTGGGCCGCCAGATCCAGCTGCTGGAGGAGGAGCTGGGCGTGCCGCTGCTGTTGCGCAACAGCCGCCCGCTGCGCCTGACCGAGGCCGGACGCTTTCTTTTCGAGCAGGCGGTCCAGGTGCTCAACCGCATCGACCAGATGGCCGCCGAGACCCGGCGGCTGGGCCTGAACCAGCAGGGCACGCTGTCGATAGGCTTCGTGCCTTCCACGCTGTATGGCGGCGTGCCCATCCTGCTGCGCAAGCTGCGCCAGCAGCACCCCAAGCTGGATATCCGGCTGGTGGAGCTGTCGTCCATCCAGCAGGTCGAGGCGCTGCGCACGGGGCGCATAGACCTGGGCTTCGGCCGCATCGGCGCCAACGACAGCGCCGTGGCGCGCATCGTGCTGCGCGAGGAGCGGCTGGTGCTGGCCATGCCCGCGACGACCCCGTGCACGGCCAAGCCGCCGCAGCCGATGTGGCTGGCGGAGCTTGCGGACCAGAAGCTCATCGTCTATCCAAAGAATCCCCGGCCGAGCTTTGCGGACCAGATATTGGCGCTGATCGAGGGCTGCGGCGTGCGGCCCGCCGAGATCATCGAAGTCAACGAACTGCAGACGGCACTGGGCCTGGTCGCGTCCGAGGCGGGCGTATGCATCATCCCGGCATCGGCGACCTTCCGCGCCGATCTGCGCTACCGGCCGATTGCCGACCTCCAGGCGACGTCGCCGATCATCATGTGCCACCGGCTCAATGACGACGGCTGGTACATCGCCAGCGTGAAGAAGCTGGTGGACGAGTTGTACCGCAGCGCGCCGACCGCATTGGGCATGGGCTTTCCGCAGTTTCCCGGGGCCGCGGGCTGAGGCCGGGCGCTGCGGCCATCGCATCCGCCCTGGCCAAGCTACCTGGCGGCATAGACCCTTGCGCAGCGCAAGGTCATTGAATGATATTCATTCTCAATGAGGCTATGATTCATTCCATTGCACAGCGCAACCCGCGCTTTGCACCCGTTTCATCGTGGGGCGATCCGAGACTTCACCGTCTCCAAGGTCGTTTTTGCTAGCCATCGGTTCGCCGGCCAGCCATGCTTTTTTTCCGCGATGCCATATCATTTCCCTGTTCCGTGCGCAGGCGACACAACGGTTCGTTCCCTCAGAGATCGCCAGGCGTGCGTGGCGTGATTTTCCGGAGGTGAATATGGACCGAGAACTCGACATTCCAGCAACACCCTTGCATTACGCACCGCTGTCGGCCGTGCCGTCGACGCTGCGCATTCCGCTGGCCGCGCGTGCGTTCGGCGACGCGATGTTCCCGGCGCTGGCGCTGGGCGACGCGGATGCGGCGCGCATTCTCAAGGCACTGGGCGACGACGGGCTGGAGTGGCTGCGCGATCGGCACAGTGTCTACGGCGTGCTGGCGCGCACGCAGCGCTTTCGGGCGCTGGCGGCGCAGTTTCTGCAGGCCAATCCGGACGGTCATCTCGTCAACCTGGGCTGCGGACTGTCAAATTATTTCCAGTGGCTCGACAACGGCCAGGCGCGCATGACCGATGCCGACCTGCCCGAAGTGTTGGAGATCCGGCGCGCGCTGCTGCCGGTGACTGGCGAGCGCCACGCCGTGCTGCCGCTGGACCTCACGGCGCCCGACTGGTGGGACCGCCTGGGCCTGCCGGCCACGCGCGCCGGCGCGCCGGTGTTTCTGTTCTGCGAGGGCGTGCTGATGTATCTGCAGCCTGCCGAAGTGCAAGCCATCTTTCGCACGTTCGGCGAGCGCGCGCCCGCGGGCTCGTCGTTCGCGTTCGATGTGATGTGCTGGCTTGCCATAGGGCGCGCGAAACAGCACCCTTCGGTCAAGCACAC
>NZ_JAVWWA010000015.1:0-12059 GCF_036666375.1 Comamonas sp.
TTTCCGCGCGTGCTGGGCTATGTGTTCAAGCCCGTGAGCTTCTGGTATGCGCACCGCGCCGACGGCTCGCTGGCGGCGGTGCTGGCCGAAGTCAACAACACCTTCGGCGAGCGCCATGCCTATCTGCTTGCCGGCGACGAACTCGACTGGGGGCTGGAGCAGACGGCGCGCAAAGTCTTTCATGTCTCGCCGTTCTGCCGCATCGAAGGCCACTACCGCTTTCGCTTCGAGCGCTCGGGCGCCGCCGCCGGCCAGCCGGCGCGCACGCGCGCCTGCGTCGATCTGCATGACGACATCGGCCCGCTGCTGCAGACCAGCGTCGCCGGAACGCTGCACACGCTGGACGCCGCGAGCCTGCGGCGCGCGTTCTTCGGCACGCCTTTGATGACGCTGGGCGTCATGGCCCGTATCCACTGGCAGGCGCTGCGCCTGTGGCGCAAGCGCCTGCCTTTCATTTCCAAACCCGCGGCCCCCGAACACTTCATATCGCGATGAACACCACCACTGCCCCCAACGCGGTCGCGGCCGCCCCCCGCCGTGCGACGGCCACCACAGAGCGCGTGCTGCGCCTGCTCGAACGTCTGCCCGTAGGCCAGCTCGAACTGCATCTGCCGGGCAACCATGTGCTGCGCCTGCCGCAGCATCCGGGCACGGGCGCCGATGGCGAGATGCCGCGCGCCCAGCTCAATGTGCGCGATCTGCGCATGTTCGATCGCGTCTGGAAATCGGGCGACATCGGCCTGGCCGAAGGCTATATCGATGGCGAATGGGATACGCCCGACCTGGCGGCGCTGCTGCGGCTGTGCATCGCCAACCGCGCGCACATCGAGGCCATGGTCTACGGCAGCTGGTGGGGCCGGCTGGCCTATCGCCTGCGCCACCTGCTGCGGCGCAATACGCGCGCCGGCAGCGAAAAGAACATCCATGCCCACTACGATCTGGGCAACGATTTCTACCAGCTGTGGCTGGACCCGAGCATGAACTACAGCGCGGCCTGGTTCGAAGGCCGCGACCCGCAGGGCGTGGACCTGCAGGCCGCGCAGCTTGCCAAGGTGCGGCGCGCGCTGCGCGAGGCGCGCGTGCAACCGGGCGCGCGGCTGCTCGAAGTCGGCTGCGGCTGGGGCGCGCTGGCCGAAGTCGCGGCCGGCGAATTCGGCGCCCAGGTCACGGGCGTCACGCTGTCGAAGGAGCAACTTCTGTGGGGCCAGCAAAGAGTGCGCGCGCCCGAGCTCGAGGGCCGGGCCGCGCTGCACTACCAGGACTACCGCGATCTGCCGGCGCAGTACCGCAGCGCGCCGTTCGATGCGATCGTGTCGATCGAGATGTTCGAGGCCGTGGGCCATGAGTATTGGGCCGGCTATTTCGACATGCTGCACGCCTGCCTCAAGCCCGGCGGCCATGCCTGCATACAGACCATCACCATCCGCGACGATCTGTTCGAGCGCTATCTGAATTCGACCGACTTCATCCAGCAGTACATCTTTCCCGGCGGCATGCTGCCCAGCGCCTCGGCGTTCGAAGCCCAGGCGCAACGCGCGGGCTTTGTCGTCGAGCAGCGGCTGGCGTTCGGGCGCGACTATGCGGAGACGCTGCGCCGCTGGCGCGAGGCGTTCAGCGCGCATCGCGGCGAACTGCAGGGCCTCGACTTCGATGAGCGTTTCGCGCGCATCTGGACGTTTTACCTGGCCTACTGCGAAGCCGCGTTCGACACCGGCAATACCGATGTCATCCAATTCACCCTGAGAAAGCCCCTGCCATGACTGCCGGCCGTCCCACGCGACGCACGCTGCTGCAGCAAGGCGGTGGCGTTCTCGCCGCACCTCTTCTTGCCATGCCTCTTACCGTCTCCGCTGCTCCCGTCCGGCCCGAGGAACTGCGCACCGATCTTCCCGATGCCCGCCTTGTCGGCACGGGCGTGCTGCGCTTCTTCGGCCTGCGCGTCTATGAGGCGCGCCTGTGGTCCGGCCCGGGCTTCGTGCCCGCGCAGTATGCGCGCCAGCCCATCGCGCTCGAGCTGCTCTATGACCGCAAGCTCGAAGGCCTGGCGATCGCCGAACGTTCGGTCGCCGAAATGCGCCGCATAGGTGCGTTCAGCGAAGAGCAGGCGCGGCAATGGCTCGCGCTGATGACCCAGGCTTTTCCCGATGTGGCGGCGCAGGACCGGCTGCTGGGGCTGAGCGACGGCCAGGGCGGCGTGCGCTTCTTCCACAATGCGCGCCAGACGGCACAGGTCCGCGATGCCGAGTACGCGCGGCTGTTCTTCGGCATCTGGCTCGCCGAGCAGACGTCGGCGCCCGCGCTGCGCAAGTCGCTGCTCGGGCTTGTGGACTGAGGCTGGGCTGCTGCGATGGCCACCGCCGTTCACGTCTCCCGGCAACTGCCTTGGCGCACGGGCCTGGCCTATGGCGCGCTGGCCGCGCCGCTGGCCTTCGTGTCGCTGCCGCTCTACGTGAACCTGCCGCACCATTACGCGAGCGTCGCCGGCGCGCCGCTCGCGGCGCTGGGTGGCGTGCTGCTGGCCACGCGCGCGCTCGATGCGCTGATCGATCCCGCGCTGGGGCGCCTGGCCGATCGGCTGTTCGCGCGCGGCCAGCTCCATGCCTGGTGGGCCGCGACGCTGGCCTGCATGCTGCTGGCGCTGGGCTTTGCCGCGCTGTGGCATCCGCCCCAGGGCAGCGAGACGGCGATGCTGGCCTGGCTCGCGGGTGCGCTGCTGCTGACCACGCTGGCGTATAGCGCGGTCTGCATATTGCATCAGGCCTGGGGCACGCGTTGGGGCGGGGCGCCGGCCTGGCGCGCGCGCGTCACGGCCTGGCGCGAAGGCGCGACGCTGGTCGGCGTGCTGCTCGCCAGCGCGCTGCCGCTGTGGCTGGGCTTTGACGCGACCAGCGCGCTGCTGGCGCTGGGCCTGCTGCTCGGGCTCTGGAGCCTGCGCCGCGTGCAGGTGGCGGCAGTCGCGCAGGCGTCGCCATCGGCCGACTTCTCGCGCAGCTCGCCCTGGGCGAATGCGGACTTTCGCTGGCTGATGCTGGTGTTCATGCTCAACGGCGTGGCCAGCGCGATTCCCGCGACGCTGCTGCCGTTCTTTGTCGCCGACCGATTGCAGGCGCCGCAGTGGCAGCCGCTGTTCCTGCTGGGCTACTTTGGCGCCGCGGCGCTGGGGCTGCCGCTGTGGGTGCGCGCGGTCGCGCGCTGGGGCCTGGCGCCAAGCTGGCGCGCGGGCATGGGCCTGAGCGTTCTGGCCTTCGTCGGCACGCCCTGGCTGGGCGCGGGCGATGGCGCGCTGTTCGCCGTGATCTGCGTGGCCAGCGGGCTGGCGTTGGGCGCGGACCTGGCCTTGCCGGCCGCGCTGCTGACCGGCGTGATCCACCAGGCGGGCGCGGGCGGGCGCGACGCAGGCCGCTATCTGGGCTGGTGGACCTGCGCCACCAAACTGAATCTTGCGCTGGCCGCAGGCCTGGCGCTGCCATTGCTGTCGTGGGCCGGCTACCGCAGCGGCAGCACCGACGCCGCCGCGCTTCAGGCCCTGGCCTGGCTCTACGCGGGCCTGCCTTGCCTGTTGAAGCTGGGCGCCGCGCTGGCGCTCTGGTTCGCCGAACGCCACAACCCCACCTGGAGATACACGACATGAAGCCATCCACATTTGCGCTGCCGCGGCGCGCGGCCCTGGGCCTGGCCTTGTCGGCGCTGCTCGCGGGCTGCGCCGGCCCCGAAGTCAAGGACTATGCGCAGGAAAAGCCCGTGCTGGATCTGCGCGAGTATTTCAGCGGCCCGCTCACGGCGCAGGGCATGTTCACCGATCGCTCGGGCAAGGTGGTCAAGCGCTTTTCGGTGCAGATGAGCGGCCGCTGGGACGGCGACAACGGCACGCTCGACGAGCATTTCGTCTACAGCGACGGCACGACGCAGCGCCGCGTGTGGCATCTCAAGCACCTGGGTGACGGCCGCTATACCGGGCGCGCCGACGATGTGATCGGCGAGGCCGTGGGCCAGAGCGCGGGAAATGCCTTCCACTGGAAGTACACGCTGGCCCTGCCCGTCGATGGCCGCGTGTGGAACGTCGATCTCGACGACTGGATGTACCGCATGGACGCGCGCGTGCTGCTCAATCGCACCGCCATGACCAAGTTCGGCCTGCACCTGGGCGACATCACGCTGGCGTTCGACAAGCCGCCCAAGGACTGACCACCATGCCTTTCTTCGGAGCCCCTCTCAACGCGCCCCTGCGCGACTGGACCGGCCGCTGGGTCTGGGTCATAGGCGCGTCTTCTGGCATAGGCCGCGCCACGGCCGCGGCGCTGTACAGCGAAGGCGCGCGCGTGATCGTCTCGGCCCGCCAGGCGCCCGCGCTCGCGGATTTCGTCGCCAGCCACCCGGGTTGCGTCGCGCTGCCGCTGGACGTGGGTGATCTGCAGGCCATGCATGCCGCGGCCGCGCAGGTGCGCTCGCTGGTCGGCCAGGGACAGGGGCTGGCGCTGCTGCTGTATTGCGCCGGCCACTACCGTGCGCAGAGCGCGACGGCCTTCGATCTGGCCGAGATGCAGCAGCATCTGGCCGTGAATTACGGCGGCGTGCTGCATCTGCTGGACGCCATGCTGCCGCAGCTGCTGGCCTCTGGCCAGGGCCATCTGAGCCTGGTCGGCAGCGTGGCCGGCTACCGCGGCCTGCCGATGTCGCTGGCCTACGGGCCGACCAAGGCCGCGCTCAACAATCTGGCCGAAAACCTCTATCTCGATCTGCAGCCGCGCGGCATAGGCGTGTCCATCGTCAACCCGGGATTTGTCGAGACGCCGCTGACCGCGCAGAACGCTTTTCCCATGCCCGGCCTCATCAGCGCCGACGAGGCCGCCGCGCGCATGCTGCAGGGCTGGGCGCGCGGGCGTTTCGAGATGAATTTTCCGCGCCGCTTCACCGCCTGGGTGCGGCTGCTGCGCTGCCTGCCAGATGCCTGGTACTTCGCCGCCGTGCGCCGCACCACCGGAGCCTGATCCCATGCCCACGTTTTCCTCCGACCCCCGACTGGCTGCCGTGGTGCTGGCCTATGAAGCGCTGCGCGCCGAGACCGTGCCCGCGCTGCTCGCGCTCTACAGCCCGCTGGCGCGCTTCAAGGACCCGTTCAACGAAGTCCAGGGCCGGGCCGCAATAGGCTGCGTGTTCGAACATATGTTCGCGACCGTCAAGGCGCCGCGCTTCATCGTGGACCAGGCCGTGAGCGAAGGCGACCAGGCCTTTCTGACCTGGGAGTTCCTGTTCGAGCGCGCCGGCGGTGCGCAGATGTGCATACGCGGCGCGACCCATCTGCACTTCGCGGCCGATGGCAGCGTGGACCTGCATCGCGACTACTGGGATGCGGCGCAAGAGCTTTACGCCAAGCTGCCGGTGCTGGGCGCGCTGATGCGCTGGCTGCAGCGCCGGCTGGCGGCGCGCCCGGCGCCGTGAGACCTGCCACGCGCAGTCGCCGATCGAGTCTTGCCTGCCGCCGCCAAAAGGAATCTTCTCCGCGAATCGATAGTTGCGCAAAATTTCCAAACGAGGAATTCAAGTTCTGGGGTTTGGCTTACGATGCCACTGCACTCGGAACACTAGGGCTGCGCCAGCGCGATTCAGAAATATTTGTCACGAAGGGTCCATCAGTGAAGCCCTGCGCATCCATCCCCTTGCAGTTGCGTTCACAAGTGATGCCCGAGGTCGATTCCATGGCCAATGCCAAGGCATTGGCGATTGCAGCGATCACCGCCTTGCTGGCCATGTGCATCCCCGTGAGCTACTGGATTTCAAGGAATCAGCTCGTGGAGCAGGAAGTGCGCTCGGAGATAGCCGTCGAGGTGGGGAATGTGAAATCCCTGCTGAGCAATCAGTTCAATGGATTTGATCTGATCACCCGCAGCGTCAAAGGCTTTCTTGACGCCTCGCAGGAGGTCACTGCGAGCGAGTTCCGTGCATTTGTGCGCTCGCTGAACCTGCAGGCGATTTCCCCGGGCCTGCAGGGTGTGGGTTTCGCAAAACTGCGCTCCGGCCGCAATGCGCAAAACAGTGCCATGCCGCTGTTTCGCGCACCGCAGCAGATGCATGAGGCAGCTCCTGCCGGTGTGCTGCGCACCCATGCGCCCATCATGTTCATGGAGCCGCTGGAAGCCAACAGGAATTCCATAGGTTTCGATATCTTCACTGTGGAACGCGCGCGCGCTGCAGCGGAACTGGCGGGCGAGACCGGCGATCTGGTCGCGTCCGAGAAGATATCGCTGGTGCAAGATGCGTCCGCCGCGCCGGTCGCGGGATTTGTGCTGTATCTGGCGGTTTACAGGGGGCTGAGCCGGTTGGAAGCGCCAGGAGCGCCTGAAGCCCCAAAAGCGCTGAGCGGCTGGGTGGATGTTCCTTTTCGCCTGGCCGATGTTCTCCAGCCAATCGCGGCGAGCCTGCCGCCAGGCTTGCAACTGGTGTTCTTTGAAAAGGAAGCCGGGGGCAGGGAGGTCTTACTGCATGGATTCCTGGATGGCGCGACGATTGATGCAACGCGAATTGTCGATTCCGAATTCTCCAGTTCGGACTATCTGCAATTTGGCGGCAGGAAATGGCACTTCAGGATAGACCCGACGACGAACTACGTAGGCGCGCAGCATACGGCAACGCATCACTGGATTGCCGCCATCGGCGCACTGCTGAGCATCTCCCTGGGGTGCATCGTCTTTCTGATATTGACATCGCGCAATCGCGCCGAGGCCTTGGCACTGCAGATGACCGCCAGCATGCGGGAGGTGACTGAAGACTTGAACGGCACACTGGACGCGATCCCGGATCTGCTGTTTGAAATGGACCTGGACGCACGCTATCTCGAACTGCGCGCCAGCAACAAAGCCGGTTTCATCATGCCGGCGGATCAGATGCTGAACCGCACGGTATGGGACATTCTTCCTCCCGCGGCCGCAGAGGTCGTGCATCGCTCCATACGCGAGGCAAATGCTTCGGGCAGAAGCACCGGCAGTCGTCTTGAAATCCCGCTGGGCGATGACACTCGCACCTTCGAGCTTTCGATCGCAAGAAAGCAGACTTTCAATGATGCCGCGCCCCGATTCATCGTTCTGTCCAGAGATGTCACTGAGCGCACGCGCGCGGAGCAGCAGGCCCAGCATCTGGCGTATTTCGATATTTTGACCGGGCTTCCCAACAGGCGGAATTTCCTGGCGTCGGCGCAAAAGATACTCGACGAGACCGGTATGCAGCAGGTTTTCGGCGCCGTGCTGATGATAGATCTTGACAAATTCAAGTCTGTGAATGACCAGTGGGGTCATCAATGTGGTGACGAGATATTGCGGCAGGCCGTTTCCAGAATCAGGAATGTGGTCGGTGACCCCCATATCCTGGCGCGGTTCGGCGGCGACGAATTGATTGTCATCCTGACAGGCTTGGGAGAGTTTCTCGCGCTGGCCAGGGCCGGCGCGGAAAAAATCTGCCAGGAAATATTGGCGCAGATATCGATGCCGATTGCTGTTGATCTCAGGGAGCATAGAATTTCAGCGAGCATAGGTATCGCGGTCTTTGATGGAGGCCAGAAATCCCTGGATGAAATAATCAGCGGGGCGGATTCCGCGATGTACCACGCAAAAAGCGATGGACGCAATGGATACAGGTTTTTCGACAGGGAGCTGCAGAAAGTCCTGGCGGAGCGCGTGGGTCTGGTGCAGGATATGCGCGCAGGACTTGTCGAAAATGAGTTTCATGTGCTCTATCAGCCCCAGGTGGGAGTGACAGGCAAGGTCCTGGGTGCCGAGGTTCTGTGCCGCTGGACCCATGCTGAAAAAGGTCCGATTCCGCCATCGCTGTTCATCGAGATGGCGGAAGGCAGCGGATTTATTTTTCAATTGGGACAATGGGTTTTGCGCAAAGCGTGTGACACCTTGTCGGCCTGGAAAACCGACCCTGATTTGTCAACACTCAGGCTGGCGGTCAACGTCAGTGCGAAACAGTTTCACCATCCGGATTTTGTGGGAAATCTGCTTTCCATCATCCATTCAACGGGGATAAATCCTGAGTTGCTTGAGTTGGAGCTGACGGAAAGTATTTTGGCTCAGGATGTCGACAGCATTGCTGAGAAAATGCGATTGCTGAAATCCATTGGGGTTTATTTTTCCCTCGATGACTTTGGAACTGGCTATTCTTCCTTGAATTACCTCAAGCGTCTGCCCTTGGATCAGTTGAAGATCGATCAGTCATTTGTGCGGGATTTGATGACTGACAGCGGCGACGCTTCGATTGTGCGCACCATCATATCGTTAGGGGAGAGCCTGGGCTTGGATGTGATTGCCGAAGGCGTGGAGACTTTGGCCCAGCATCAATTCCTGCTGGACAGCAGATGCAGGAGTTTTCAGGGCTATCTGTTTTCACGCCCGCTTTCATGCTTGGATTTTGTTGGTTTTGTTAAAACGTGAATTGAAATCGGCAGAAAATGATGGATGAAAAAACAAGAGACGATGAACTCCTGCCGCTTTGCAATGCCAGTGCCTTCGAAAGCATAGAGGAGGCTCACAGGGAACTGCTGCAATGCCTGAAGGAGCACATACCGTTTGCGCTATGGATGGTGACGACGCTCGAGGATGATGACTGGGTCGTGGTGCACAGCCTCGACAACAGTTATGGCGCCAAGCGCGGCAAGCTTTTTTCGTGGAGCGATACTTATTGCAAGCATATGGTGCGGGGTGACGGGCCCTTCTTCGCCGAGGATGCCCAGAAGATTGGCGTCTACCAGGCCGCGCCCATCAACCAACAGGTGGGATTGCCGATCGGCGCCTACATCGGCCTGCCCCTGTGGAAGGAAAACGGCGAGTTGTCGGGGACCCTGTGCGCCCTTGATCCCAGCCCGCAGCAGCCATTGACCTATGCGCAGAAATTCCTGGTCTGCACTGTGGCCCGGGCGCTGAGCACCTTGCAGATCAGCTATGCGGACGCCGAAGACTCGCGCCGCGAGGCCGAACGCCTGAAGTATGTTGCCGAGACTGATTTGCTCACGGGGCTTGCCAATCGCCGTGGTTGGGAATGGGCGCTCCACGATCAGGAAAATGCACTGCATAGAATCACTCAGAACTCGGCGATCATCATGATCGATCTCGACGATCTCAAGCTGATCAATGATTCTGGCGGGCATGAGGCCGGCGATGCCCATCTGCGTGCCGCCGGCACTTTGATTCGCAGCCAGTTCCGCGGCAAGGACGTGGTGGCGCGCATCGGTGGCGATGAATTCGCGGTTCTGGTTCCCAACACATCGAAGCGCGAAGCGCTGCAGATGGAGGAGCGGCTCAGGCAAGCACTGGCGCAGGCCGAGATCCGCGCCTCCGTCGGGTCTGCGCTCCGCCTGGCGTACGACTCCATGGAGGAGGCCCTGGCCGCAGCGGATGGGGCCATGTATGCGGACAAGGCCCTGCGCAAGCCCCGCCGCACCAGCAGCGCCGGGATGCTTTGACAGGCGGCGTCAGGTGCGCGGCATGGCGCGCTGCGGCTGGCTGAACAGCTCCTCGATGCAGGCGCGCAGCCAGACCTTGGCCGGCTCCTGGGAAAAGCGCCGGCTCCAGTGCAGCGAGACCTCGAAGCGGTGGTCGGGCAAGCCCGCGTCGACCACCGCATAGCCGCCGCCGCGCACGAAGCCCGCGGCGATCTCGTGCGGCATGATCACGGCCAGATCGGTCTGGCTCACGATCGACGGCACGGCCAGGAAGTGGGCCGCCGACAGCCGGATGCGGTGCGTGAGTTCGAGCGCCTGCAGGATGCGCAGCGTCTCCGAGTGCGAGCGCACGGCGACGAACTCGAGCTGGCGCAGCGCCTTGATGCCCAGACGCGCGTTCTGGCCTTTTTGCAGCAGCGCGTGGCCGCTGCGCAGCAGCACGCAGTAGTGGTCCTGCAGCAGCACGCTGCGCTCGGTGCTCAGCACGCCGGGCAGAAAGCCTATGGCCGCGTCCAGCGTGCCGCGGTCCAGTGCATCGGCGATGGCGTCCATGGGCAGGGGCAGCGTCTCTATGCGTATGCCCGGAGCGCGCGCGCGCAGCGCCGCCATCAGCGCGGGCAGGAAGCGGGCTTCGCCGATATCGCTCAGATGGATGCGAAACACCTGCTGCGCGGCGCGCGGATCGAAGTCCTGGGCTTCGCCCAGGCCGACTTCGAGGGCGGCCAGCGCCTCGCGCACCACCAGCGCCAGGCGCTCGGCGCGCGGCGTGGGGCGCACGCCGCCATGCACGCGCTCGAACAGCGCATTGCCCAGCAGCAGCCGCAGCCGTGTGACGGCCTGGCTCGCGGCAGGCTGCGACAGGCCCAGCTCCTCGGCCGCATGGCTCACGCTGCGGTGGCGGTAGACCGCATCGAACACGCGCAGCAGGTTCAGGTCCAGCCGGTTTATATCCATGGGATGAATATCTCTTAGATGGTTTATGCAGTTGCTGGAAATTATGACCGCGGGCACGATGCGCTGTACGCCAAGGAACCGAAATGCAAGAGACAACCCCCCAGAATTCCGCCCCCGATCCCAGCTCCTTCACCGTGCGCCACGCGGTGATCGACCTGCTGCGCCAGCTCGGCATGACGCGCATCTTCGGCAACCCGGGCTCGACCGAGCTGCCGCTGTTTCGCGACTACCCCGAGGACTTCTCCTATGTGCTGGGCCTGCAGGAGGCGGTGGTCGTGGGCATGGCCGACGGCTATGCCCAGGCCACGCGCCGCGCCAGCTTCGTGAATCTGCATTCGGCCGCGGGCGTGGGCCATGCGATGGCCAACATCTTCACTGCGTTCAAGAACCGCACGCCCATGGTGATCACCGCGGGCCAGCAGGCGCGCTCCATCCTGCAGTTCGACCCGTTCCTGCATTCGAGTCAGGCGGCCGAGCTGCCCAAGCCCTATGTCAAGTGGAGCTGCGAGCCGGCGCGCGCCGAGGACGTGCCGCAGGCGCTGGCCCGCGCCTACTACATCGCCATGCAGGAGCCGCGTGGCCCGGTGCTGGTGTCGATTCCCGCCGACGACTGGGACCACCCGGCCGAGCCTATCGCGGTGCGCGAAGTCGGCTTTGAAAGCCGGCCCGATCCGCGCGTGCTCGACATGATTGGCGCGGCGCTCGACGGCGCGCGCGCGCCGGCGCTGGTCGTGGGTGCGGCCGTGGACCGCGGCGCGGCCTGGGACGCGGTTGTCGCCCTGGCCGAACGCCACCAGGCGCGCGTCTATGTCGCGCCGATGTCGGGGCGCTGCAGCTTTCCCGAGGACCATCCGCTGTTTGCCGGCTTCCTGC
Organism: Comamonas sp.; assembly: GCF_036666375.1. Taxonomy (GTDB): domain Bacteria; phylum Pseudomonadota; class Gammaproteobacteria; order Burkholderiales; family Burkholderiaceae_C; genus Comamonas. The sequence goes on from NZ_JAVWWA010000015.1 coordinate 11,261, forward strand.
CCGCGATGCGCGAACGCATCGTGCAGCTGCTCGGCGGCCACGACGTGGTGTTTGCCGTCGGCGCGGCGACCTTCACCTACCATGTCGAAGGCCAGGGCCCGCACATTCCCCAAGGCGCGGCGCTGTACCAGCTGATCGAGGACCCGGCCATTGCGGCCTGGGCCCCGGTGGGCACGGCGGCGATAGGCAATATCCGCCTGGGCGTGCAGGAGCTGCTCGCGCGCCCCGCGCCGGCCCCGCGCGCGGCGCCCGCAAGGCGTGCTGCCGCGCCGCGCGCCCAGCCGCCCGCAGCCGGCGAGCGCATGTCGGTCGCCTGGGCGATGCAGACGCTGGCCGAGGTGCGCGACCCGCGCAGCATCATTGTCGAGGAGGCGCCGAGTTCGCGCTCGACCATCCAGGCCCATCTGCCTATCTTCCATTCCGGCACTTTCTACACCATGTGCAGCGGCGGCCTGGGCCACAGCATGCCCGCGGGCGTGGGCGTGGCGCTGGCCGAGCCGGCGAAGAAAGTCATTGCCGTGATCGGCGACGGCTCGAGCATGTACGCCATCCAGGCGCTGTGGAGCGCGGCCCAGCTGCGGCTGCCGATCACCTTCGTGATCCTCAAGAACCGGCGCTACGCGGCGCTGCAGGAATTCGCCAAGGTGTTCGGCTACCGCGACGGCGAGAAGGTCGAGGGCACGGAGCTGCCCGACATCGATTTCGTGGGCCTGGCCAGGGCCCAGGGCTGCGACGGCGTGCATGTCGAAGATGCGCTGCAGCTGCGCGCCGTGCTCGAGGCGGCGATCGCCGCGCCGCG
>NZ_JAVWWA010000015.1:12159-20242 GCF_036666375.1 Comamonas sp.
AGCGGCGCGCGGCCAGCGGCGCGCAACAACAAGAAATTCACAAGGAGACAAGACATCATGACATTCCATTCCCATGCCACGCGTCGCCAGGGCCTCAAGGCCTTTTCGGCGCTCGCCGTGGCCGCGCTGGGCAGCTTTGCGCTGCCCGCCGCGGCCCAGAACTGGCCCGAGAAGCCCGTGCGCCTGGTCGTCAATTTCGCGCCCGGCGGCGCGGCCGACGTGCTGGCGCGCGCCATCCTGCCCCAGCTGTCCAAGACGCTGGGCCAGCCCGTGATCATCGAGAACAAGCCCGGCGCGGGCGGCAACATCGGCATCGCCGAGACCGTGCGCGCGGCCAAGGACGGCTATACGTTGCTGCTCAGCTCCGGCGGCGCGATCACGATCAATCCGATGATCTACGAAAAGCTGGCCTTCGACCCGGCGCGCGATCTGACGCCCATCGCGGCGGTGGCGCGCGTGCATGTCTACCTCGAGACCCACCCCGATGTGCCGGCCAAGAACGTCGCCGAGTTCATCCAGTACCTCAAGGCCAATCCGGGCAAGGTCAGCTACGGCTCGCCGGGGCAGGGCAGCTCGCCGCATCTCGCGGGCGAGATGTTCAAGCGCATGGCCAAGGTCGATGCGGTGCATGCACCCTACCGCGGCGCGGCGCCCGCGCTCAACGATGTGATCAGCGGCCAGCTGCAGTACTGGTTCGATCCGGGTCCGGGCCTCAAGCATGTCGATGCCGGCAAGCTGCGCCTGCTGGCCGTGGGCAGCCCGCAGCGCTCGCCCCAGTACCCCAATGTCCCCACGCTCGCCGAAAGCGGCCTGCCGGGCTTTGACGCCGACACGCTGTTCGGCATCTACGCGCCCACGGGCGTGCCCGACGTGGTCGTCAACAAGGTGCGCGACGGCATTGCCAAGGCGATGGAGCAGAAAAATGTGCGCGACATCGTTGCCGGCCTGGGCGCAACGCCGGCGGTGATGACGCGAAAGCAGTTCATAGACCACCACGCGGTCGAGGCCGAGCGCTTCGGCGAACTGGTCAAGAGCATAGGGCTCAAGGCGGACTGACAGAAGCCGCCGTCGAAGGGCCGTCATGGCCCGGTCGCCATCGTTGCTGAATCCAATGGCTTATTGCCTGCGTATAGCCAGGTATGCAAGACACGATTTCCTGGGTTGGCAGCAAACCAACAGCGCGTCTGCAAACCGGCACTTCTACGCACAATGTGTGGATGAGCGCCAATACACCGGACAGCGAACTGATGGACCTTCTGGACCGCATTGCCGTGCAAGAGGAAGCTGCGCTCAAGCAGCTCTATGAGCACAGTGCCGCCCGCCTTTACGGGCTGGCGTTGCGCATTCTCGGCAACAAGGAATGGGCCGAGGATGTGCTGCAGGAAAGCTTCCTGGGCATCTGGCGCAATGCCGGAAGTTACCGCGCTTCGCTGAGCCCGCCGCTGGCCTGGATGGGACTGGTGGTGCGCAGCCGCGCGCTGGACTTCCTGCGCCGGCGCCGCGCCGAGCGCATGCATGTCAGTGTCTCGCTCGACGATGCCGAAGGTTTTCTGCCGGCCAGCGACGCGCTCGGCCCGATGCAGCTGGCGCAGGCCAGCGAGCAGGCGCTGGTGCTGCACCAGTGCATGCAGCGGCTGGAGCAGGCCCAGCGCGAGGTGGTGAGCCTGGCCTATCTGCGCGACCTGAGCCACAGCGAGCTGGCCAGCCAGCTGAAACTGCCGCTGGGCACCGTCAAGACCTGGGTGCGCCGCAGCCTGGAGCAATTGCGCAAATGCATGGCGCGGCATGTATGAGCGCGAGGAGCGCTGACCATGAATCTGATACAGAACACTGAATTGCTCGACCGCCTTGCCGCAGCCCATGCGCTGGGCACATTGCGTGGCGGCGCGCGCCGGCGCTTCGAACAACTGGCGCGTGAAAATGCGCAGGTGCGTGCCACGGCCTTGCTGTGGCAGGAGCGCTGGTCTGCGCTGTCCGAAGTGCAGGCGCCGGTGCAGCCCGATGCCGCGGTCTGGACGCGCATCGACAATCTGCTGCAGGCCGAAAAGGCGCGCGCTGCGCGCACGCTGGCCGTGCCCGAACGCCGGCTCTCCTGGTGGCGCAATGCGGCCTGGGCCGGTGCGTTTGCCACGGTGGCCGCCGTTGCCGTGGGCCTGTGGTCGCTCCAGGGACTGCGCCAGACCACGGCCCAGCAGCTGGCGCAGTTGCAAAGCCAGCTGCAGATAGCGCAGGCCACGCCGCAGATCCAGTATGTGGCCGTGCTTGCCGATGGCAAGCAGGACCCGTCGATGCTGGTGACCTTCGATGCGCGCCAGAACCGTCTGGTGCTGCAGCGCGTCGGCGGCTTTCGCGAAGATGCGGACCGATCGCTGCAACTTTGGGCCTTGCCGCCCCAGGGCGCGCCGCGCTCGCTGGGCGTGCTGGGCCAGGGGCGGATCGAGCAGTTGCCGGCGCGCGAAGCCCAGGTGCAGGCCGTGCCCACGCTGGCCATCAGCCTGGAGCCCAAGGGCGGCGTGCCCAGCGAAACCGGACCCACGGGGCCGGTGCTGTTTACCGGCGCGCTGATTCGCAAGGATCTGTGACCGAGCTCAGGTCGGCCAGATCCAGATGATGGCGCTGGTCATCAGCAGGTAGCGGAAGAACTTGCCGATGGCCATGTACAGCAGGCAGGGCCAGAACGGCAGACGCAGCCAGCCCGCGACCGCGCACAGCGGGTCGCCGACCAGCGGCAGCCAGCTCAGCAGACAGGCCTTGGCGCCGAAGCGGCGCAGCCAGATGCGCGCCTTGCGCTCATGGCGCGAAGGCTGGCGCGCGGCCTTGCCGGTGCGCGGCCCGCCATCGATCAGACGGCGCTGCCTGGCCGCATGCCAGGCCTTGTGCGCTCCCAGCCCCATCCACCAGCTGATCGCGCCGCCCAGCGTGTTGCCGGCCGTGGCGACAAGAATCGCCTGCCAGAACAGATCGGGGTTGAGATGCAGCAGCCCCGCGACCGCAGGCTCGGAGCCCAGCGGCAGCAAGGTCGCCGAGATCAGGGCGACGAGGAATACCGTGCTCAGCCCGAACTGCGGCAGCGACAACCATTCCAACAACTGATGCAACCAGATTTCCATGTGACGCAAGTGTAGGCCTGGACTGGCTTGTCTTTGTGCCGAGCACGGTTAAGGTGGTTACTTGACGAAACAAAGAGAGGTGTTGCGCTATGCCTGGAGAACAAGAAATGGACAGGGCGATGGGCTGCAGCTGGGTCTGCAGTGGCGTGGGCGTGCTGGCCCTGGGGCTGGCCGGTTGCGCGGCGCTGCCCCCCCAGGGCGTGGTCGGGCAGGGCGAGTCTGCGGCTGCGGCGCAGATCGCTTCGGTGCTGTCGCAGACCGAGTGCCGGGGTCTGGCCGGCCAGCGCGCGCATCTGCAGGCGGTGCACGCCACGCTGGCACGCGACGGCATGGCGCTGCGCGTGCTCGGCTGCCCGCAGCTTGCATCGAGCGCGCAGGCCGCAGCCGATCGGCAGGTGCTCGCGGTCGCGGTGCTGGTCGTCGATGGCGTGCGCGCCGCCAAGACCGTGCGCGGACCGCTGGCCGATGGCGAACTGCTCGACATGGGAAGTGCCGCGCCCCTGGCCGCGCCTGGCCGCGCGCAGCGCGTGCGCGCCGCGGCCCTGGTGCAGCCGCCAGACGATGCGCTGTCGCCCGACGTGCTGTACAACCGCGCCTGGCTGCGCACGCTCATGGGCCGCGAAGGCCTGCGTGCCGTGCCTGACAGATGGTGGGCATTCGTGCCCCGCTGAGTCGCCGAACCTGGCCGCGGCCAGGCAGCGGCTGCAGCCTGCGGGCGCAGCGACCTGCAGGCCAGCTGACAATATTTATCAGTGAAGGGCTTCAATTCGGAGAAAATGCGGGTCTATGGAAAGTCCTATGTGCCCAATGCAGCTTTTCCGCTTTCTGAGTGCCGCAGCGTGATTTCGTACCTGTACGTTGAAGATGACGAAGACATCCGTGAAGGTGTCGCTGCGGTGATGGAAGCCGGGCATCGCGAAATCGTTTCCCTGCCGCATGCCGAAGCCGCGCTCGCCTTGGAAGACTGCGCGCGCTTCGATGTGCTCATCACCGATGTCAGTCTGCCCGGCATGTCCGGCACCGATTTGGCGAAGCACTGGCTGCGGCATGACGCGCAGCGGCATGTGCTGTTGTTCTCAGGCTATGAGATGCTGCATGGCCTGGCCACGATAGGCCCCAACGTGCGGTCCTTGCTCAAGAGCGTGGAGCCCGAGGAGCTCGAAGCCGCGTTGTGCCGCATAGAAAGCGCTCTATCCGCGAGCGCGCCGTAGCTGGCGCGCGCCGGCTTCAGGGCGCGCTGGCGCGCGCCTTGCCGGCGCTCTGCGCTTTGATTGCGTCGAGCAGCTTTTGCGGCTGCAGCGGCTTGGCCAGGTGGAAGTTGAATCCTGCGTCCATGGCCAGCTGCCTGTCGGTTTCACGGCCGAAAGCCGTGAGCGCAATCGCCGGCACGCCGGCATAGGCGTCCTGCGAGGCGCGCACATACCGAATGAGATCGTAGCCGTCCTTGCCGGGCAGGCCGATGTCGCTGACCAGCATGTCGATGACTTGCGCCTTGAGCGCGGCGACGGCCGTCTCGTAGTCGCCGGCCATCGAGACCGTCGCGCCGCGTTCCTGGAGAATCAGCACCAGCAGGTCCGCGGCTTCCCTGTCGTCTTCGACCACCAGAATGCGCATGCCCAGCAGATCCTCGGCCCCGCCCGACATGGCGCCTGCATCGTTGCCCGGTGACGGTTCATCCCCGACCAGACCTTGGGGCAGGGTGATGCTGACGCTGGTGCCCAGTCCCAGTCCCGCGCTGGTGATCGATATCTCGCCGCCGTGCAGGTCGACCAGGTGCTTCACGATGGACAGGCCCAGGCCCAGGCCGCCCGCGGACCGGCTTCCAGGCGTCGCCACCTGGGTGAATTTCTCGAAAATGCGGTCGAGAAACAGCGGCTCTATGCCTTTGCCGTGATCGCGCACCGTCAGCAGCAGCTGGCTGTCTCTGGTCGACAGAATGACTTCCAGCGTCCCGCCTTCGTTGGAGAACTTGATGGCGTTGTTCAGGATGTTCCAGAAGATCTGCTGGAACCGCGCCGGATCGAGGAATGCCTTGATGCTGTTGTTGGGGATGTCGAGGCTCAGCGTCAGATGCTTGGCCTCCATGAATGCCTTGAGCGAATCCAGCGACGACGAAATGAGCGTGCCGGGCTCTATCCATTCGCGCTCCAGCGCCAGCTTGCCGGAGTTGATTCTGGAGACATCCAGAATATCGCTGATGATGCGCGCCTGCGTGCTGGCGTTGCGCTTGATCGCATCCAGGCTCTTGGCGAACTCCTCCGGCGGGGAGCGGCGCAGCAACTGGTGCACGTTCATCATGATGGCGCTCAGCGGGTTTCTGAGCTCGTGCGAAAGCACGGCGACGAAGTCGTCCTTGGAGCGGCTGTAGCGTTCGGCCGCGGCGCGCGCCGCCTGTTCCCTTTCCAGCAGCAGCTCGCGTTCCTGTTCGAGCGCTATGCGATTGGAGACGTTAGACACCGCGGCGACGCGCAGCTCGCTTCCCACCCCGGCCGCCATGCTCCATTCGAGATGCAGCAGCTTGCCGTCGGCGTCCAGGAAAACCACTTCCTCGCGCCACAGCGATTGGGCATTGCGTGCCGTGATGATGTGCTGGATGTGTGCCTCATGCCCGGGCGCGGAGAATTCAGCCACCGCGCGGCCCAGCACCTCCTTGGCGCTGCGCCCCATCATTTCCAGCATGGCGGGGTTGGCGTCGACGAACTGGCCCAGGTCGTCGATCAGGGCGATGCCGCTTTGCGCCTGTTCGTAGATGGAGCGGAATTTGGCCTCGCTCTGATGCACTCTCTGCTCGGCGAGCCGCGCGCGCACCAGGGCCTGTATGGTCGCGACCAGCATGGCAGGCTCGGCGGGGTGGGTCAGGTAGGCGTCCGCGCCCGCGTCCAGGCCGGCCACCTTGTCGGTGTCCGCGATGAACGCGGCCGACAGATGAACGATGGGCAGCGAGCGCGTGGTCTCGCGCTCGCGGATTTCGCGGCAGACTTCGAAGCCGCCGATATCGGGCAGATGCACGTCGAGAACAACGGCGGAGATGTCGCCCAGCGACAGGTCGAGCGCGCTTTGCCCGGTATCGGCTTCAATCGTGCGAAAGCCTGCGGCGCGCAGCGAGCGCGAGGTCGCATAGCAGGTGACGGGATTGTCGTCGACGACCAGCACGGTGTGCAGGGACCGGTCTATGCTGACATTGAGCCTGGCGGAGGTGGGCTGCATATGGCTTAGGGGGAAGTATGCTGATCCGCTGGCGTGGCGGGTTGCAGCGCCAAAGTGATGGGAATGGTGACGTAGAACGTCGATCCCTTCTGTGATTCGCTTTGGACGGCCACGTCGCCGCCCAGCAATTGGGCCAGGCGCTTGCTCAGCGACAGCCCCAGGCCGGTGCCGCGCAGGCGCTTCTGAATGGGCGAGTCGATCTGCGTGTAGTCCTGGAAAATCGCGTGATGGAACTGGGAGGCAATGCCTATGCCGGTGTCTGACACCGCAAACTGTACCGAGTCTTCGCCGACGCGCGTGGCGCTCACACGGATCTCGCCGCGCAGCGTGAATTTCAGGGCATTGCTGATGAAGTTGCGCAGGATCTGCGCCAGCTTGCGGTCGTCCGAGAACAGCTTGGGCACGTCCACGGGTTCCTCGAAGATCAAGGTCACTTCCGGATTGACCGCGATGGGCTTGAACATGCCGCGCAGCGCCGAAAAAACGTCCACCATCTCGAACCAGGCGGGCGACACCTCGATGCGCCCGGCCTCGAGCTTGGCCAGGTCCAGCAGGTCGTTGACCATGTCCGCGAACTCGGCCGAAGTGGTCTGGATGAAGCCCACCTGCTTGGCCTGCTCGTCGGTCAGCGGCCCGTCGACACGGTCCTGGAGAATGCGCGCAATGCTCTGGATCGCGCCTATGGGCGTTCTGAACTCATGGCTCATATAGGCGAGGAAACGGCTCTTGAGTTCGGTCGCCTGGCGCAGATGGTCCGCCTGGGAATCGAGTTCTGCATAGAGCGCGAGCACGCCGCGGTTGGTCTCCTCCAGTTCGGAGCGCAAGGCGACCAGCTCCGACTCGGCGGCGGCCAGCGCCCCCGCCAGGTCATCGCTGCGCTCGCTGGTGGTATCAGGGTCAAGTCCGGTCACGTCGTTCATGGGGTTTCCTAGTCGTCTCGACGCATCACCAGAACGGTGACGTCGTCCCGCCCGCGACCGTAGTCCCGGACCAGGACGGCAGCCGCCAGGGTGGGGTCCCGTCCTATGAGTGCCGTGATGGCTTGCGGCGGCCAGCGTGATTGCAGGCCGTCGCTGTGACACACCACCAGCGCATGCGCCGGCCAGTCCATTCTTGTTTCCTCCACGCGTCGCATCTGCACGCCCACCGTGCCATTTTGCGCGAGCACGGAGCGATTGAACACTCCGCTGACGATGCGCATCGCCACATTGCCCGCGCCCGCCGCCAGCAGGCTGTTGGTCTCGGCATCGAGCTGCGCGCGCGTCACCGCCGCGCCGCGGCTCATGCGCAAGATGATATGGGCTTCTTCCAGCGCCTCCTTGAGGCCGGCAAACGGTTGCTTGGCAAACAGATCGACCGCCGCCATGGATGCCTCGGCCGCATGCTCTCCGTGACCCAGTCCGTCGGCCACCAGCATGGCGGCGCGGTGCCCGTCGAACGCCACGCCCCAACTGTCGCCGCACACGGTCTCACCCGGCGCCGGCAGGGCCACCACGCCCCATTTGAATGCGCCCGTCCTGGCCGCTGCGGTTCGCAGGCGCGCCAGGATGACGGTGCCCTTGCCGACTTCGGAATGGACGTCGAAATCGGTCGCCAGCCGCTGCACCGCGCCCAGGCCCGTGCCCGGCGAGCCGGCCGTGGAAAAACCATCGCGCATGGCCTGTGACAGATCGCGTATGCCAGGGCCGTCGTCGACCGAGAGAATCTCGATCTCCGGTGCTTGCCCTTTGCGCGCGGCGATCCACAACTGGCCCTGGCGCGCATGC
>NZ_JAVWWA010000015.1:20342-35671 GCF_036666375.1 Comamonas sp.
GCTGCCCAGTTCGTTGACGATGATCGCGGCCTGGCCGCTGCGCACCTCGTCCATGCCTAACTCACGGCAGATCGCCGCGACATGCCGGCGCGCCTCGCCCACGCAACTCGGATCGTCCATCGCAAATGCGACGTGGCTCGCGCCCTGAACTACTTCCACCGGGTCACGCTGACGCAGGTGCCCACACCAACGGTCGATTCGATTTCAAATTCATGCACCAGTCGTTTGCTGCCGGACAGGCCCAGGCCCATGCCCTTGCCCGAGGTCCAGCCATCCTTGAGCGCCAGTCCCAGATCGGGAATGCCCGGCCCCTGGTCCTTGAAGCGCAGACGCAATCCCTGTTTGAGCATGTCGGTCACCAGCTCCCACTCCATCTCGCCGCCGCCGCCATACACCACGGTGTTGCGCGACAGCTCGCTGGCCGCGGTGATCATCTTGGTCTGATCGACCAGGGAGAACTTGAGCTGGACGACCAGCTTGCGGACCGCCTGGCGACAGGTCACGATGTCGGCTTCGTTGCGTAATGGCTCGACGCCCTGGGTGTCATTCGACAAGAGCGTCTCCCTCGGCGGACGCTTCGAGAAGCGCCAGTCCACGGGTGACATTGAGGGCCGTCTTCACGCCGTCCAGCGACAGACCGAGTTCCACCAGGGTGATCGCCACGGCGGGCTGCATGCCGACCACGACCGTCGTGGCATCGAGTATCTGCCCTATGCCCGAGATGCCGGCCAGCATGCGGCCGACAAACGAGTCGACGATCTCCAGCGCGGAGATGTCGATCAGCACGCCGTTGGCACCGGTCTTTGAAATCTGCTCGGCCAGGTCGTCCTGCAACGCCATCGCCGTCTGGTCTTCCATGTCGATCTGGATGGTAACGAGCAACGATCGCCCCATGCGCAAGATTGGGATGCGGTACATGGCCTCGAACCTATTTTGTCTTGGTGAAGGTATAGCCGTTGCGCTTGAGCGCCAGCGCGAGTGCGTCGGCGAGCGTGGCCTTGGAGGTCACGGACTGGAGGTCTATCCCCAGATGGACGATGGTCTGGGCGATCTGCGGGCGAATGCCGCTGATGATGCAGTCCGCGCCCATGAGGCGAATCGCCGTGACGGTCTTGAGCAGATGCTGGGCGACCAGGGTATCGACCGTGGGAACACCGGTGATGTCGATGATGGCCAGCGTCGATTCGGTGTCGACGATGCGCTGCAGCAGCGCCTCCATCACCAGCTGGGTGCGGTTGGAGTCCAGTGTGCCTATCATGGGCACGGCCAGCACGCCGTCCCACAGCTTGATCACGGGCGTGGACAGCTCGAGCAGCTCTTCCTGCTGGCGTGCGATCAACTGCTCGCGCGAGCGCTGGTAGGCATCCATGGTCCATTGCGCCATCGTGTCGACCAGCGACGAAACCGCCGAAATGGCCTGCACCAATGCCAGGGTGTCGGAGGGCAGCTGTTTTTGCAGCGCGACAAAAATCGGCTGCTTCAGCGCCAGAACGAAAGCGCTGGTGTTGCCGGCCGTGGTGCCCTGGGCCGCACGCGAAGCGGACAGATTTTCCAGGGCCGCTTTCACCGGTTGCCAGGCAGCCGCGCCCGAGCCATGCGTCTGATTCGACTCGATTGCCGGCAGCAGCGTGGTCAAAATTGCACTGGCTTCAGCGCGCGCCTTGGGCGAGGCGCTTGCGGCCCCTGCGGCTGCCATCCAGCCATCCAAAACTGCCGAATAATCGCCCTGCAAAAGCAGTGCAAAATTGTTATAGCTTGTACTCACAGTAGCCTCTTTAAGTTACTTCTGTTTACTGTCCGCCGAATTATGGGGCACGCTTGCGACGCGCCCTGTGCCGTACGCGCCGTGGCAGGAAAGTCGGCATCCCGGCCTACAAAAACCGCTGGGAAAACGAAGCAAGGCGCTGTTCGCCGAACTCCAAAGATGGGCTACAGGCAGCGCCGTAGCGCAAGCCGCGCCGCGCTGGCGGCGGGCGTGCGGGGTAGTTGATGCGGCTCCGGTGGCTTTCAACCGCATTCTTTGTGCTGAAAAATTAAGCAGATACAATCTCGCCTCTTTTTCCCGCCTCCCTTTCCCAACCCACCTTCGTCGATGGCTGCGCTGCGCATTGGTCATATTCCGCTGGAAAACCGCTTGTTTGTCGCCCCGATGGCCGGGGTGACGGATCGGCCTTTCCGTCAGCTGTGCAAGGCGCTGGGCGCAGGCTATGCGGTCAGCGAAATGGTGACGTCGCGCAAGGACCTGTGGAACAGCCTCAAGACCTCGCGCCGCGCCAACCATGACGGCGAGCCCGGTCCCATCGCGGTGCAGATCGCGGGCACCGATGCCGAGATGATGGCGGATGCTGCGCGCTACAACGTGGACCGCGGCGCGCAGATCATCGACATCAACATGGGCTGCCCGGCCAAGAAGGTCTGCAACAAGTGGGCCGGCTCGGCGCTGATGCAAAATGAGAAGCTCGCCGTGGAGATCGCCCAGGCCGTGGTCGAGGCCTGCGCCCCGGCCAACGTGCCGGTGACGCTGAAAATGCGCACCGGCTGGAGCGACGACCACAGGAACGCCGAAGTGCTGGCGCGTGCATTCGAAGGCGTGGGCATACAGATGCTCACCGTGCACGGACGCACGCGCGAGCAGGGCTACAAAGGCTTTGCCGAGTACGACACGATTGCCGCGGTGAAGGCCGCGGTGCGCGTGCCCGTGGTCGCCAACGGCGACATCACCTCGCCCGAGAAGGCGCGCGATGTGCTGGCCTATACCGGCGCCGATGCGATCATGGTCGGCCGCGCGGCCCAGGGCCGGCCCTGGATCTTTCGCGAGATCGGCCATTTCCTGGCAACCGGCGAGCACATGGCGCCGCCGCTGGTGGTCGAGCTGCGCCGCCTGCTGCTCGACCATCTGCAGGACCACTACAGCCTCTACGGCGAAGGCACGGGCGTGCGCAGCGCGCGCAAGCACATCGCCTGGTACCTGCGCAGCCTGCCCGGGGGGGAGGCCTTGCGCCAACATATCAACACCATCGAAGACTGCGGCGTGCAATGGCAGGCCGTGGCCGACTACCTGGAGCAACTGGCCACGCAGATGGACCGGCTGCCGGCAGCGGCTGCGTACGACCAGGCCCAGCTTCAGGAAGAATCCGCAGGACAGACTGCATGAGCAACCAGAACATAGAACAAACCGTGCGCGACAGCCTCGAGAGCTATTTCCGCGACCTGGATGGCGAAGCGCCCAACGGCATGTATGACATGCTGCTGCGCGTCGTCGAGAAGCCGCTGCTCGAAGTGGTGATGAGCCAGGCCGACCACAACCAGTCCCGCGCCGCCGAATGGCTGGGCCTGAACCGCAACACCTTGCGCAAGAAGCTCGTCGAGCACCAATTGCTCTGAGCCGCGCAACCTCCTTCGAAGGCGGCCCGCCCGTGCCTGCCTTCCCCTGTTTCCTTTTGAAAATATCCCACCATGTCCCTCACCGCACTTCTTTCCGTCTCCGACAAGACCGGCATCGTTGAATTCGCCCAGGCCCTGCATGCCATGGGCGTGCGCCTGCTGTCGACCGGCGGCACCGCCAAGCTGCTGGCCGACAAGGGCCTGCCCGTGACCGAAGTGGCCGAAGTCACCGCGTTTCCGGAAATGCTCGACGGCCGCGTCAAGACCCTGCATCCCAAGGTCCACGGCGGCCTGCTCGCGCGCCGCGATGTGCCCGCCCACATGGCGGCGCTCAAGGAACACGGCATTGACACCATCGACCTGCTGGTCGTGAACCTGTACCCGTTCGAAGCCACCGTCGCCAAGCCCGGCTGCACGCTGGCCGACGCGATCGAGAACATCGACATCGGCGGCCCGGCCATGGTGCGTTCCGCCGCAAAGAACTGGGCCGATGTCGGCGTGCTGACCGATGCCTCGCAATACCCGGCCGTGCTGGCCGAACTGCAGGCCGCAGGCAAGCTGTCGCACAAGCTGCGCTTCGAACTGTCGGTCGCCGCGTTCAACCGCATCGCCCAGTACGACGGCGCGATCAGCGACTACCTGTCGAGCGTGAATTTCGAGGAAGACAAGCTGTCCGAGGAATATGTGCCCACGCGCGCCACGTTCCCCGGCCAGGCCAACAGCCAGTTCATCAAGGTGCAGGACCTGCGCTACGGCGAGAACAGCCACCAGCAGGCCGCCTGGTACCGCGACCTCGCTCCCGCTGCCGGCTCGCTGGCCACGGGTGTGCAGCTGCAGGGCAAGGAACTGTCGTACAACAACATCGCCGACGCCGACGCCGCCTGGGAGTGCGTCAAGAGCTTCGAAGCCCCGGCCTGCGTGATCGTCAAGCACGCCAACCCCTGCGGCGTGGCCGTGGCCGGCAATGCGCATGACGCTTATGCCAAGGCCTTCCAGACCGACCCCACCAGCGCGTTCGGCGGCATCATCGCCTTCAACCGCACGGTCGATCTGGCCGCGGCCCAGGCCGTCGCCAAGCAGTTCACCGAAGTGCTGATGGCGCCCGACTTCACGCCCGAAGCGCTCGAAGTGTTCAAGTCCAAGGTCAATGTGCGCCTGATGAAGATCGCGCTGCCGGCCGACTACAACCAGGTGCGCAACGTGATCGAGACCAAGCGCGTGGGCTCGGGCATGCTGCTGCAGACCGCCGACAACCATGAGCTGCAACTGGCCGATCTCAAGATCGTGACCGTCAAGCAGCCCACCCAGGAAGAACTGCAGGACCTGCTGTTCGCCTGGAAGGTCGCCAAGTACGTCAAGAGCAATGCCATCGTGTTCTGCAAGAACGGCATGACCATGGGCGTGGGCGCGGGCCAGATGAGCCGCCTCGACTCGGCGCGCATTGCCTCGATCAAGGCCGAGGCCGCCAAGCTGTCGCTGCAGCACACCGTGGTCGCCAGCGACGCGTTCTTCCCGTTCCGCGACGGACTCGACGTGGTGGTGGATGCAGGCGCGACCTGCGTGGCCCAGCCCGGCGGCTCGATGCGCGACCAGGAAGTCATTGACGCCGCCAACGAGCGCGGCGTGGCCATGGTCTTCACGGGCGTGCGCCACTTCCGTCATTGATCTGACGCGCGATGGTGCAGCCGCCTTCCCCTGCCTCCAGGCGCTGGCGCCGGGTGTGGCTGGGCGTGGCCGTCGCCATGGTGCCGGCGCTGTTTGCCTGGCTGGCCTGGCAAAGCCTGGCCAGCCGCAAGCCGCCACCGGCCGCGCCCGCAGCGCTCGCTGAGAAACCGGCTGCGCTGCCTGCGGCCAGCGAAGGCTGGGCGCTGGTGCAAAGCCAGTTCTGCCTGCGCTGCCACGGCATGCAGCAGACCCATGTGGGACCGGGCTTTGCGCAGATTGCCCAGCGCTACCGCAGCCGGCCCGACGCGCAGGTATATCTGGAGCGCAAGATCCGCGAAGGCAGCGCCGGCGTCTGGGGGCGCAAGCTGATGCCGCGCCAGCCGGGCATAGGCGTGGAGCAGGCCCAGGCCATGGCGGCCTGGGTGCTGGAGCAGCCGGACCCGGCGCCCTGAACGAAAAAAGCCCCGCAGGCCAAAACCTGCGGGGCTTTTTCATGGGGCGCAGCGCTTACAGCGTCTTGAACACCGCGCGCGCGGCCTCGATGGTGCTGTCGATGTCGGCGTCGGTATGCGCGGCGCTCACGAAGCCGGCTTCGTAGAGCGCGGGCGCGAAGTAGTGGCCGCGCTCCAGCATGCCGTGGTAGAACTTGTTGAAGCGCTGGCCGTCGGTGCGCATCACTTCGGCGTAGGTGGTCGGCAGTTCGGGCAGGAAGAAGAAGCCGAACAGCCCGCCTTCATGGTCGCCGCAGAACGGCAGACCGGCTTCGTGCGCGGCTTGCGTGAGGCCCGTGATCAGGCGGCCGGTGCGCAGGTGCAGCTGTTCATGGAAGCCCGGCTGGCTGATCAGCTCGAGGGTCTTGAGGCCGCAGGCCGTGGCAATCGGGTTGCCCGACAGCGTGCCGGCCTGGTAGACCGGGCCCAGCGGCGAGAGCTTGGCCATGATTTCGCGGCGCGCGCCGAAGGCCGCCATCGGCATGCCGCCGCCAATCACCTTGCCCAGCACCGTGATGTCGGGTGCAAAGCCCGCGATATCCCTGGCGTAGACGCTTTGCGCGCAGCCCAGGGCCACGCGGAAACCGGTCATCACTTCGTCGTAGACCAGCAGCGCGCCGTGCTGCGTGCACAGCTCGCGGATGCGGCGCGTGAACTCGACGCTGGCGCGCACGAAGTTCATGTTGCCGGCAATCGGCTCGATCATCACGCAGGCCAGCTGCTCGCCGTAGAGCTGGAAAGCTTCCTCGAGCTGGGCGATGTCGTTGTACTCGAGCACCAGCGTGTCCTGCACGGCTTCGGGCGTGACGCCGGCGCTGGTCGCATTGCCGAACGTCGCCAGGCCCGAGCCGGCCTTGACCAGCAGCGCATCGGAGTGGCCGTGGTAGCAGCCGTTGAACTTGATGATCTTCTTGCGGCCCGTGAAGCCGCGCGCCAGGCGCATGGCGCTCATCGTCGCCTCGGTTCCCGAGCTGACCAGGCGCACCATTTCCATCGACGGCAGCAGCGCGATGAGCTTTTCGGCGAGCGTGACTTCGCGTTCGGTCGGCGCGCCGAAGCTGAAGCCGTCAAGCGCGGCTTCCTGCACGGCGGCCAGCACCTCGGCGTGGCCATGGCCCAGGATCATCGGGCCCCAGGAGCCGATGTAGTCGACGAACCGCTGGCCGTTGGCGTCCCAGAAATAGGCGCCCTGGGCGCGCTGCACGAAGCGCGGCGTGCCGCCCACGGCATTGAAGGCGCGCACCGGCGAATTGACGCCGCCGGGGATCACGGCCTTGGCGCGTTCGAACAGGGGAAGATTCAGGTCAGTGTTTTGTGTCATGGGGAGGCATCACAAAGCCCTCGAGGGGCAGTGGTTCATTCACCGAGCGGCCCAGCGGGGTCGCGGGCTGGGGCGCCGCTTCCTCGATTTCGGCCTCGGCATCGAGTTCGTCGTCCTCGGGCTGGGCCCAGAACATGCGATCGGGCAGGAAATGGCCCATGCCCGGGCGGAAACCGTTGTCCAGGCTGTGGTCCAGGTATTCGAGCGCTTCCTGCGTCGCGCTGATCAGGTCGTTGCCGCTGGCGACCAGCGCCGTGAGCGCGGCCGACAAGGTGTCGCCCGCGCCGCTGAACGAGCCGTCGAACATCTCGAAGCGGTGGCTGGCGAGCACGGCGTGCTGCGTGGTCAGAACGTTGTCGAGAAACTGCTCGGGCAGCGGAATGCCGGTGACCAGCACATAGGGCACGCCCAGCTCGTCGGCCGCCATCGCCAGGTCGCGCGCGCTCGGGCTGCGGCTCGCGTCCCAGTCGGGCAGCAGCCAGCGCCACAGCGTGCTGTGGTTTCCGACCAACACCGAAGTCTGCGGCAGCACCAGTTCGCGGAACGCGTCCAGGTATTGATCGAGCAGGTCGTCGCGCCACCAGGACAGCTCGGGCATGTAGCTGATGATGGGCAGATCGGGGTAGTCGGAGGAGATCTCGGCGATCACGGCCAGGTTCTCGGGGCTGCCCGCGAAGCCGACCTTGATCGCGCGCACCGGCAGGTCCTCGAGCACCGTGCGCGCCTGTTCGTCGACGCAGTCGTCGGCAAACGCGTAATGCTCGAAAATGCGGCTGGTGTCGCGCACATAGGTGCCGGTGACCACGCCCAGCGGGTGGCCGCCGACCGAAGCGATGGTGGTGATGTCGGCCGTCAGGCCTCCCGCGCCGCTGGGGTCGCTGGCGTTGAAGACCAGCACGCACACCGGCTGCGCGACGTCGAAGTCTTCGGGCGCGGGTGCGCCCAGGGCGGTGGGTGGGGTGGGAGTTGTTGCCATGATGGGCCTTAGTTTGCCCCTGCGCCAATGCCTGGGAATGTCAGGGTGATGACTGGATACAATCGTTGCATTCTATGTGAAGGCCCTTTAAGCTGTGACGAACCCTAAGACTTGGATGTGTTTGATCTGCGGCTGGCTGTACCACGAAGAGCTCGGCTGTCCGGAACATGGCATTCCCGCGCAAACCCGCTGGGAGGACGTTCCGATGAACTGGACCTGTCCGGAATGCGCTGCCCGCAAGGAAGACTTCGAGATGGTTGAAATTTGAGCGCAGGGTGCACCTGTGCCGTGGTTTGACTGGGAGGCTCTCAAGTGACAACGACAGCGGACGCACCTTTGAAGGTGCTTGTGGTGGACGACAGCAACACCATACGGCGCAGTGCCGAAATTTTCTTGCGCCAGGGTGGCTATGAAGTGCTGCTCGCCGACGACGGCTATGACGCCTTGGCCAAGGTCAACGACCACCAGCCGCAGCTGATCTTCTGCGACATCCTGATGCCCAAGCTCGACGGCTACCAGACCTGCGCAATCATCAAGCGCAATGCGCGCTATGCCGATACGCCGGTGGTGATGCTTTCTTCCAAGGATGGCGTGTTCGACAAGGCCCGCGGCCGCATGGTCGGCTGTCAGGAATACCTGACCAAACCTTTTACCAAAGACCAGTTGCTGCAAGCCGTGCGGCAATTCGGCAAGATTTCCCAAGGAGCGATGTGATGGCTGTTCAGAAGGTGCTGGTCGTTGATGACTCGAAGACCGAGCTGATGTTTCTGACCGATCTGCTGCAGAAAAAAGGCATGCAGGTGCGCTGCGCGGAAAACGCCGAAGAGGCCTTTCGCAGCCTCGCCGAGGAAAAACCCGATCTGATCCTGATGGACGTGGTCATGCCGGGACAGAACGGCTTCCAGCTCACGCGGGCGATCACGCGCGACCCGCAATATGCCGACGTGCCCATCATCATGTGCACCAGCAAGAGCCAGGAAACCGACAAGGTCTGGGGTCTGCGCCAGGGCGCGCGCGCCTACATCACCAAACCCGTGGACCCGGCAGAGCTGCAGGCCAAGATCGACGCGCTGGGCTGAGCGGCGCTGCCCCATGGCCAATCGTGAAGCATTGAGACAATTGCATGCGCGGCTGGCCGCGCGCCTCCAGGCGGCACGCAGCGAAGGCGTGGCTGCGGCCAGCTGGCTGGCGGTCGAGGCAGGCGGCAGCCGCTATCTGATGCCGCTCGCGCATGCGGGCGAGATCTTTCCCTGGTCGGGCGTGCTGCGCGTGCCCTACACCCAGCCCTGGCTGATGGGCGTGGCCAACCTGCGTGGCACGCTGGTCGCCGTGGTCGATTTTCCCGGCCTGCAGGGCAAGGCCGTGGCGCGCAACGAAATGACGCTGGCCGATGCGAGCCTGCTGGCGTTCAATCCGGCGCTCGAAGTGCATGCGGCGCTGCTCGTGGACCGCCTGCTGGGCCTGCGCGGCGCGCAGAATTTCACGGGCATGCAGGATGCCCCGCTCGACGCTCCAGGCTACTGGGGCGCGACCTACTTCGACGAGGCCGGCGATTCCTGGCAGGAAATCGATCTGCAAAGCCTCGCGCAAGACCCTGAATTTCTCCATATCCGTGCCTGAGTTTTCCCCTGTGAGGCTGTGTCATGTCTTTTGCCCAGAAAATTGGAAAAATGTTTCAGCGCCGTTCCGCCGGCAGCGGCGAAGGGCTGAGCGATCAGCCTGACGCGGGCCTGGCGCAGGAACCCGCGCGCGAGGCGCCGGCCAGCCTCTATGGTGACAGTGGTCTCTCGGCTTACACCGACGAGGAGCAGCAGCTCAATGAAGAGCAGGTAGCGCTGCCGCTGCTGGGCCGCGCGCCCGCGGCGCAGCAGCAGCGCCGCCTGCTGATCATGCTCGCGGTCGGTGTGACCGTGCTGGCGTTGATGGCCGGCTGGGTGCTGCAACAGGCCGAGCGTTCGGCCCAGCAGCTGGCCGCCAACGGGCAGGCGCTGATGCAGTCGCAGCGGCTGGCCAAGTCGGCCTCGCAGGCGATGACCGGCAACAGCCAGGCATTCGACGCGCTGCAGGAAAGCGCCGACGTGCTGGCGCGCAGCGTGCGCGCGCTCTCCAGCGGCGATGACGCGCTGGGCGTGCAGCCGCTGGGCTCCGAGTACGCCGATTCGCTCAAGGACATCACGCCGTTGATGGAGCGCGCCGAAAACAGCGCCAAGCAGGTGATGGCCCAGCGCCAGGTGCTGATGCAGGTCGGTGACGCGCTGCGCGCGGTGAACCGCCAGTCGTCCGAGCTGCTTGAAATCGCCGAAACGATTGCTTCGCTCAAGCTGCAGCAGGGCGCTTCGCCGGCCGAGATTTCGGCCGCCGGCCAACTGGTGATGCTGACCCAGCGCATCGGCAAGTCGGCCAACGAATTCCAGACCACCGAAGGCGTGAGCCCCGAAGCCGTGTTCCTGCTGGGCAAGGATCTGGCCTCGTTCCGCGAAATCGCCGAGAGCCTGCTCAACGGCAGCAGCGAGCTGCGCCTGCCCGCGACGCGCGACGCGCAGACGCGTGAACAGCTGCAGGCGCTGATCGAGCTGTACGAAAAGACGCGTACCGACGCCAGCGCCATTCTGGGCAACCTGCAAGGCCTGGTGGCCGCGCGCGAAGGCCAGACGACGATCAACAACGACAGCGAAGCGCTGCGCCGCGGCCTCGAGGCGCTGCAGGTGCAGCTGCGTTCCACGGCAGGCCTGGGCGCGGGCCAGTTCGCGCTGCTGGGCCTGGTGGGCCTGTTCGTGCTGCTGTGCGGCGTGGGCATCTCGCGCGTGCAGCTGCTCGACAGCCGCAGCCGCCAGGGCGCGGCCGAACAGCAGCAGCGCGATGCGCGCCGCCAGGAGCACGAAGCCAAGCGCGTCAACGACGCCAACCAAGCGGCCATTTTGCGGCTCATGAACGAGCTGCAGTCGGTGGCCGAAGGCGACCTGACGCAGGAAGCCACCGTGACCGAAGACATCACGGGCGCGATTGCCGACTCGGTGAACTACACCGTGGAAGAACTGCGACTGCTGGTGGGCAGCGTGCAGAACACCGCGACGCGCGTGGCCCAGACCACGGCCCAGGTGGACAGCACCTCGACCGAACTGCTCGCGGCATCGACCGAACAGCTGCGCGAGATCCGCGAAACCGGCCGCTCGGTGCTCGACATGGCGACCCGCATCAACCAGGTGTCGGCCCAGGCCCAGGAATCGGCCGCGGTGGCGCGCCAGTCGCTGCAGGCCGCGGATGAAGGCCTGAAGGCGGTGCAGAACACCATCGGCGGCATGAACTCCATCCGTGACCAGATCCAGGACACCTCCAAGCGCATCAAGCGCCTGGGCGAGTCGTCGCAGGAGATCGGTGAAATCACCGAACTGATTTCCGACATTACCGAGCAGACCAACGTGCTGGCGCTCAACGCCGCCATCCAGGCCGCATCGGCCGGCGAAGCCGGCCGCGGCTTCTCGGTCGTGGCCGAGGAAGTGCAGCGCCTGGCCGAGCGCTCGGCCGACGCGACGCGGCAGATCTCGGTGCTGGTGAAGGCGATTCAGACCGATACCCAGGATGCGGTCGCGGCCATGGAGCGCTCGACCCAGGGCGTGGTGCAGGGCGCGCAGCTGTCCGATACCGCCGGTACGGCGCTGACCGAGATCGACAGCGTGTCGCGCCGCCTGGCCGAGCTGATCGAGCAGATCTCGCAATCGACTTCGCGCGAAGCCGATCTGGCCAACGGCGTGGCAGACAATATCCAGCATATTTTCGCGGTGACCGAGCAGACCGGCGAAGGCACGCGCAGTACGGCCCAGCAGGTGCGCGAACTGTCGCATATGGCCGAGGAGCTGCGTCAGTCGGTCGCCCGCTTCAAGATCGCCTGAGGCGTTTCCCCTTTCCTACACCGGCGTTAGTCCGCCGCGGAGTTCCGCATGTCTTCCACTGACGCCTTCCTTCCCCACGCCGCCGAGAAAAACTCGGCCGATGCTGCGCAGGGCGAGCAGGATCTCGGACCCCTGGCATGGGTCATCGACGAGCTGCGCAAATCGCTGGAAGGCGCGGCCAAGTTGCTGGCGCGCTTCGCGCGCGAGGCCGAACTCGCTCCCGAGGGTGGTCAGGCCGCGCTCGACACGCTGGCCGTGCAGCAGGCGCTGCACCAGGTCGGCGGCGCGCTGGAGATGGTGGACCTGCGCGCCGCCGCGCGTCTGGTGCATGCGATGGAAGCCGCAGTGCTGCGGCTGGAGCAGGACCCCCAGCGCTGCACGGCCGAAGCGGCCAGCACGCTGGAGAACGCCAGCTTCGCCTTGCTCGAATACCTCGATACGCTGCTCGCCGGCCGGGCGGTGCCCGCGGTCGCGCTGTTTCCGCAATACCGCGCGGCGCAGGCGCTGGCCGGCAACGACAAGGTGCATCCGGCCGATCTGTGGCCCGCCGAGCGGCGCATGCGCGAGCCCGTGCTGCCCGAAAGCCCCCAGTCCCTGGCCTATGGGCCGCAGGCGCGGGCGCTGCTTGATGCCGGCGTGCTGGCGCTGGTCAAGACCGGCAATCCGGCGGCCGCGGCCCAGCTGCGCGCGACCTGCCTGGGCTTTGTCGCCGCGCAGACCGAGTCCGGCGCGCGCACGTTCTGGAAGATCGCCGCGGGCTTCTTCGATGCCTTTGCCCAGGGCCTGGTCAAGCCCGACCTCTACGCCAAGCGCGCCGCCTCGCGCGTGCTGATGCAGTACGCGGCCATGGCCAAGGGCGACAACCGCCTGCCCGAGCGACTGACCCAGGACCTGCTGTTCTTCTGCGCCCAGGCGGCCGAGCCGGCCGACGCCAGCGTCCAGGCGCCCGTGCTGCGCGCGGTGCGCGAGTCCTTTGGTCTGGCGCGCCACCCCCGCATCGACTACGAGCGGGCCCGCTTCGGCCGCTTCGATCCCGCGCTGCTGGCGCAGGCGCGCAAGCGCGTCGCCGCGGCGACCGACTGCTGGTCGGCGCTGGCCGGCGGCGACCGCAGCAAGATCAAGCCCGTGGTCGAGCAGTTCGGCCAGGTCTGCGATTCGCTCAACAAGCTCTACCCCGACAGCACCGGGCTGGCGCGCGCGCTGCAGCGCGTGATCGAATGGATGGCGCGCAGCGGCGAGCCGCCCGCGCCCGCGCTGGCGCTCGAAGTCGCGACCGCCATTCTTTATCTGCAGGCCGCGCTGGCCTCGCCCGAACTCGCCGACGAGTCGATGGCCGCGCATTCGGGCCGGCTCGCCCAGCGCCTGGACGAAGCGCGCCAGGGCATGGAGTCGCAGCCGCTAGAGCCCTGGATGGAAGACCTCTACCGCCATGTCAGCGACGGCCAGACCATGGGCAGCGTGGTCGGCGAACTGCGCGCCACGCTGGCCGAGGCCGAGCATCTGCTCGACCAGTTCTTCCGCCAGCCGGCCCAGGTCGAGGTGCTGGCCAAGGCAGCCCAGCACATGGCGCAGATGCGCGGCGTGCTGTCGGTGCTGGGCCTGGAGCAGGCCTGCCTGGCCGTGGTGCGCATGCGCGATACCGTCGAGCAGCTGATGCGCGACGAGATTCCCGCGGCGGATCAGCCGCAGGTGTTTGCACGGCTGGGCAACAATCTCGGCGCGCTGGGCTTTCTGATCGACATGCTCAGCTACCAGCGCAATCTGGCGCGCAAGCTGTTCATCTACGACGAGCCGTCGGGCGAGCTGCGCATCATCATGGGCCGCAACCGCGTGCGCGCGACCGATGCGCCCGAAGAGCGCACGCAGCGCGTCGAAGCGCGCGCTCCCCAGCCCTTGCCGCCCGTGCTGCCGGTCGCCGCGCCGCCGGCGCCGGTCGCGGTCCAGCCGCCGCCGGTAGAAGCGCCGGCCCTTGCCGAGCCTGAACCGGCGCCCATGGCGCCCGCTGCGGCCGCTGCGGCCGCGCCGCTGAGTGTGGCCGAAGAAGACACCGACGAGGAACTGCGCGGAATCTTCCTCGAGGAGGCGCGCGACGTCGTGCGCCAGGGCCTGGAAGACCTCGATGCGCTCAAGGGCGACGCCGCGCAATGGAATGCGCAGACCAGCCTGCGCCGCGTGTTCCACACGCTCAAGGGCAGCGCGCGCATGGTCGGGCTCGACGAGTTCGGCGAAGCCGGCTGGGCCATGGAGCAGATGCTCAACGCCTGGCTGGGCGAACAAAAGCCCATGCCCGCCGCCTGGCAGTCTCTGGCGCGTGAGGCCCTGCACGCATTTTCGGCCTGGACCCAGGCGATTGCCGATGGCCAGGACCAGGAATGGTCGGCGACGCCGTTTCGCGCCGCGGCCGACGCGATGCGCCTCGAAGGCCAGCGCGCGCCCGTGGCGCTGCAGCCGTCGCTGCGGCGTCGCCAGCCGGAGCCCGTGGCCGAAGAATTGCTGCCCGCAGCGCAGGAAACGGACGCCGGCATAGAAACCGGCACCGCGCCGCAGCCCGATCTGCCGGGCGAGGTCGAGGAAATCGACTTTGCCGCATTTGAATCCGCGCTCCAGGCCAGCGAGCAATTGCCCGATGCCGCGCCCGTCGAAGCGCCGCAGCCCGAGCCCGAGCCCGCCGCCGAGGTGGCGGCGCAGCCCGTCGAGAGCGTCGAGCCCGCGGCCGAGCCTGAGCCCGCGGCCGAGACCGGCAGCGAGTGGCTGGATGACACGCCCGGCTGGGACGATACCCGGATAGAGGAGGCGCTGCCCGAACCCACGCCCGAGCCCGCGCAGGCGCCGGCCGCCGCGGCCGAGCCGCTGGACGAAGGCTGGAACTGGGCGCCCGAGGCGCCTGCGACCGACGCCACGCCCGCGCAGGATGCGGTGGACGTACCGCCAGCCGAGCCGGTCATCGAAGCCGAACCAGAGGTCGAGATCGCGGCACAGGGTGAAGCCGAAGTCGAGACCGCAGCATCGCCGCAAGCGCTGTCCGAGCCGGCCGAGCCCGTGGACGACAACGTCAAGGTGATCGACGGCCTGCGCATCCATCTGCCGCTGTACAACGTCTATCTGAACGAAGCCGACGAATGGTCGCGCCGCCTCGATGTGGCGCTGCAGGAATGGGCGCTCGAAGCCCACCGGCCCCAGCCCGAGGAAGCCGTGGGCTGGGCGCATTCGCTGGCCGGCAGTTCCGCGACCGTGGGCTTCAAGGACCTGTCGCGGCTGTCGCGCGCGCTCGAGCATGCGCTGATGCATGTCAGGCCCCAGGGCTTCGGTGATGCCCAGCATCTGGCGGTGTTCCTGGCCGCGGCCAACGAGATCCGCCGCCTGCTGCACCAGTTCGCCGCTGGTTTTCTCAAGACGCCGTTGGCCTCCGTGGAAGAGGCGCTGCAGCAGGTGCTCGACAGCGAGATCGGCAGCGCCGTGGGCGAGGGCGCCATCGCCCAGGGACTCGACGCCGAAGATGCGATCTGGGCCCAGGAGCTGAGCGCCGACGCCGCGCCCGCGATGGATGCAGTGCAGGCGGCCGAACCCGAATCTGCAGCCGAACTCGAACGCGAATCTGCGGC